>CALGYO010000181.1 GCA_937934715.1 uncultured Desulfovibrionaceae bacterium
CTCGCCAGCGGCGTAGCAAAGACGAAAAATCACGATGAACCCCTCACGGAAACCCTGCGCTGCGTCTCACTGAAATTGCGCAGTGGTCTCGCATCGCAAATTTGGCATGCCGGATGCATCCCTGACGAACGAGACCTGCGTCATCATCACGGAAATCGGTATGGACAATGAAATGGCCGTTATCGGCGCACTGGCGGACACGGTGCAGGAGGTTCTGGAACTCAATCCTGACCAGATCGACTCATCGCCAAAGATGGGCCTCGCTATCGACACCCGATTTATGAAGGGGTTCGGGAAGCGCAATGATGCGTTTATCATTGTTCTTGACATCAACGGCATCCTTACCGATGAGGATATTATGGTCGTCCAAGTGGCAGGCGCCGCCGGAGCATAATCCGCGCCTGGAATCTGCGGAAGCGGGTGGGAAAAATTCGGGACGAAGGAGAAAATCGATGCTGAACTGAACGTTGTGCGCCGCGCTGCGTATGTATGTCGGCTTGGCGTTCTCAAACGCTTGACGCGCCGCCCTGGCCGGCGCGGCAAACCCACGCCGCTCAGATTCAGGCGACCACTGTTGCAGGCAATACCCGGTTCACGAATGAGGACTCACCGCATCCGCATGCGGGCGGTACACAGCCCTTCCGTGAAAAAGCGCATGCTGAGAGGCAGTCTAAGCAGGCTTCTCTTGAGTGGCCCTGAAGCCGTGAAACGCAACCGCAACGCGCGGCCAGGCAGGCATGGGCGCCTCCGCTTTCGGAAGGAGCTCAAGGCATTACCGTCTCGGTCCAGAGACAGAGAATACATATGAAGCGTTTATCCTTGATGCTGGGTCTTGTCCTGTCCCTTCTCGGCGCGGGGTTTGCCGGAGTATCCCTGGCCGCATCCGAACTGGCGGCGACCGCCATGGACAAGGATGACGCAAGCGGGGAACCCCTCGGTCCTTCGGACAAGACCGGCCCGCCCGCGCTGTTCCTGGGCAATCAGTCACTGCCGCCGATGAACTACCTGAAAGGCGGCAAGCCGACCGGCATCGTGGTCGACCTGGCCGAGGCCATAGCCAAGCGCATGCGCCGTCCGGTGAAAATCCAACTCATGGACTGGAGCAAAGCCCAGCAGCTTGTCCTGGAGGGTAAGGCGGACGCCCTGCTGCAAATCAACGCCAGCCCGGAGCGCCTTAAACTTTTTGACTTCTCTGATCCTCTTTTGCTCTCGGAATTCACGATATTCACGTCCGACGATCGTTATGGAATCGAATCCAAAAGCGATCTTCGCGGCTTGACGGTCGGGGTCGAAAAAAAAGGGTTGCCGATCCTGCTGCTGCAAGAAGACCCGCAAATCAAAATTCATATCATACCTGATTTCGTTCAGGGCTTTAAAATGCTGACGGAAGGAACCATTGACGCGGTGGTCGCGGATCAATGGGTGGGGAGCTATGTGCTCGCGGAAAACGGCATCCAGCATGTGAAGATGGTGAAAACGCCGATCAGCAGCAGCTATTCCGCCATTGCCGTGAAAAAGGGAAACCTGGATCTGCTCGAGGACATCAACCAGGCTCTGAAGAAAACCCAGGAGGATGGAACCTACATCAAAATTATTGAGAGCTGGCGGCCCATGGAGGTCGTGTTCAAGACCCGCGAGCAGCTGAAACGGCAGGCGTGGCAATGGTCCATTGCGGCTATTTCGCTGGCGTTGTTGGTGGCATTGGCAGGAGTCGTGGCGCAGTCCAGGGAAATCCGGAGGCGCAGACGATCGGAAGAAGCGCTTCGCAATAGCCAGGCCATGCTCAACCTCGTGCTTGATACCGTGCCGCAATCCATATTCTGGAAGGACCGCGAAGGGCGCTACCTGGGATGCAATAGGGCCTTCGCCGCTTACGCCGGACTGGACGATCCCAGCCAGCTCATTGGCAAAAGGGATTCCGATCTGCCCGGCTTGCCAAGAATGGATGCTGAAGATTGCGGGGTCGATGAACAGGCCGTCTTCAACCGGAACCTTCAGTTGCTCCATGTCGTCAAGCAGTTGCAATCGGAGGATGGCGCTCCCCGCTGGATCGACTTCAGCAATATCCCCCTGGAGCAAGGAGACGGCCGTCCGCCCGCCTTGCTGGGAGTGTGCGAAGATGTCACCGGCCGCAAGCTGGCCGAGGAGGATCGCAGGAACTATGCCTGTTTCCTGGAGCATTTGGCTCGCCTGGATATGGCTATCCGGCAGGCTGAGGATGTGGAAGGGATGATGCGCGACGCCTTGGACGTGGTCCTTGACGTCATGAAGGCAGATCGGGCTTGGCTTGTGTATCCCTTCGATCCCGAAACCGGGTATTGGCGCGTGCCCATGGAGCGCACAAGGCCGGAGTGGCCCGGAGCCTCGGTCTTGAACGCGCAACACCCCTTGACGCCGGAACTTCGGGAACAGTGGAGGCATTTTCTTACTTCAAATGAGCCACTCGCGGTTGGTCCCGGCGGGAAATGGCCCGTGGATCGGAACAGCAAGGAATCATATTCCATCCAATCTTTTCTGGCGATGGCGCTCCATCCCAAGACCGGCCAGCCTTGGCAGTTCGGGGTGCACCAATGCTCCTTCGAGCGCGTCTGGTCCACGTACGACAAGGAAATGCTCAAGGCCATGGGAGGCCGCATCCAGGACGCTCTGAACAGCCTTTTATTCCTGCGCGATCTGCGCGAAAGCGAGGAGCGTTTCCGGGCTCTGGTCGAGCAGGCCCAGGACTCCATCTTCGTGCACGACGAGAGCGGACAAATCCTCATGGTCAACCAGCGGGCTTGCGACGTCCTCGGATACAGCCGGGAGGAGCTGCAGTCGATGACCGTGCCCGACATCGACCCCGGCTTCCTGGCGCGCAACGATTCGGAAACCATCTGGAAAAGCCTGCCGCAAACATTCGAGTCCCGTCATCAATCAAAAGACGGGAAATTGATCCCCGTGGAGATTCGGCTATCCCGGATCACATACGAAGACCGGCAGGTGTTCCACGCCGTCGTACGCGATATCACCGAGCGCAAGCTGGCCGAAGAGGCTCTGGCGGAAGCGGAGGCCCGTTATCGAAGTATTTTTGAAAACGCCGAGGTGGGCATTTTCCAGACCGGGCTCGACGGCGCGATCATAGCGGTCAACCTCGCCCTCGCCCGGCTCTACGGTTACGATACCCCTGAGCAATTTACCAGCGAATTGAAAAAAACCGGACCGATGTATGTGAACATGCGGGATCGAGAGCGCTGGGTGGCGGAATTGCTGGAGAAGGGAGTGGTGAAGGATTTCGAGGTTCAACTGCGACGCAAGGACGGAAGCGCAATCTGGAGTTGCTCCAATGCTCGTCTCATCAGGGACGCTGAAGGCCGGCCGCTCCATATCTCCGGCTCGGTCCAGGACATCAACGCCCGCAAGCTGGCCGAAGAGGAATTGCGCAATTATCGGGAACACCTTGAGGATTTGGTCGCCCAGCGCACCCAGGAACTGGAGCGGGAGGTCGTCGAGCGCCAACTCGCCCAGGAGGGCATGCGCCAAGCCAAGGAAGCGGCTGAAGCCGCCAGCCTGGCCAAGAGCGTCTTTCTGGCCAATATGAGCCATGAACTGCGCACCCCTCTGAATTCGGTGTTGGGATTCGCCCAGATTCTGCGCAGGGATCCCGCCCTGAATGAAGAACAGAGGGAAAATCTGGATATCATCCTGCGTAGCGGCGAGCACCTTCTCAACCTGATCAATGACGTGCTGGAGATATCCAAGATCGAAGCGGGCCGGAGCAAGCCGGCGAACGCCCCCTTCGATCTTTGGGGGCTTTTGGATGCGACGGTGGAGATGATGGGCGGTCGGGCGCGTGAAAAAGGGCTGCAATTCATTTTGGAACGCGCTCCTGACCTGCCGCGCCACATCAGCGCTGACGAGAGGAAGCTCAAGCAGGTCCTGGTGAACCTGGCCGGAAACGCAGTGAAGTTTACCGAGAAAGGGCGCGTCGTCCTCCGGGCTCGGCCAGGCGCGCGTCCTGACGTTCTTGAATTCGAGGCGCAGGACACCGGACCCGGCATTTCGCCCAAGATCGCCCCCAGATTATTCGAGCGGTTCGGGCAGGGAGAAAACGGCAAGGAAGGAATCGGACTGGGACTCTACATCAGTAAGAGATTGGTGGAGACCATGGGCGGCGAGATCTCGGTCACAAGCGAGCCGGGTAAAGGTTCGCTGTTCACTTTCGACATTCGCTACGCGCCGGCCGAAGCGCCCAAGATGCAGGCGCGAACCGCTTCCCCTTGGGAGGTCAGATTGGCGTCAGGACAACCGGCCTACCGCATCCTTGTCGCCGAGGACAAGGAAGACAACCGGATCTTCCTGGTCAAAATGCTGCGTTCCGCGGGTTTCGACGTCACCGAGGCGAGAAATGGGGAGGAGGCGGTGAGGATGTGCGAGCGGAACCCGCCGGATTTGGCGCTTATGGATTTGCGCATGCCGGTGATGGACGGCTACGAAGCTATTCGCAGGATCAAAGCCTCTGAAAAAGGATCCGCCATCCCGATTATCGCGGTCACCGCCAGCGCCTTCGAAGAGGATCGGCAAAAGGTGCTCGCTTCCGGGGCCAATGACTTCATCCGCAAGCCTGTACGTCCGGACGAACTCTTCAATGATATCAGGCGATGGTTGCGCGTTGCGTATCGGAAGGTTGAAGAGCCCGGCTGGAAAATGGGACTTCCGGGGAAGGACGAGGCCAGGCGGCTGGCTGCGACACTTCCGGAGGAACTGACTGGAAAATTGAAGGAAGCCCTGGAGGAACTGGACCTGCCCGCCTTCCAGGCGCTGCTCCAGGAGGTTTCCGCCCATAACCAACTGCTGGCTGACGGGCTGAGGCGGTTCGCGCAGGATTATGAAATAAGCCTGTTACAAGAAATCCTGGAACCTGGACAGCGCGCATGAATATCGACGCCCTGGATACGATTACGCCTACCATCCTGATTATTGACGACCTGCCCGCCAACCTCCGGCAGTTGAGCGAATTGGTAACGGAGGCCGGATATCGGGCCATGCCGGCCCAGGATGGAGCCACGGCTCTGAAAGCTGTGGTGAAAGTGACGCCCGATCTGATCCTGCTTGATATCAGAATGCCGGACATGAACGGCTTCGAGGTCTGCGCCCGTTTCAAGGCCGATGCGGCGCTCAAGGATATTCCGGTGATTTTCATCAGCGCCCTTGGAGACGCCGAAGACAAAGTTAAAGCGTTCGAGGTCGGCGGCGTCGATTACATCACCAAACCGTTTCAGCATGCGGAGACGCTGGCCCGGATAAACACCCATCTCGAATTGCGACGGATTCGTCTCTCCCTGCAGTATTCCCTGGTTCAGCAAATCAGCCACAAGGTGGAAAGCCTCCAAAAAATTTCACTCGCGGTGGCCCACCAACTGCGTAATCCCATGACCATCATCTCCGGATTCGCGGAATTGCTGCTGAAGGAGTCGGGGCTGAAGCATCCTCGCTGTGATTATCTCGAGGGGATCAAATGCGCCGCCCGGAGAATCGAGAGCGTTATTCAGGCCGTACATGATTACGCCGCGTTGCATATCACGAACTGGCATGAGTTCTATCTTCCGGATTTCGTCGAGCACGTCCGGGCCGCGGCGGACAGGACCGCCGCAGGGCTCTGTAAAACCGTGGATTGGACCATCGAGGTCGAACCGCTTCGGTTCCATGCGGATGAAAATCTCTTGTTCCAAGCCCTGTGCGAGACGCTTACGAATTCGATCGAGGCCTTCAATGGGGAAAAGGGCGCAATCGCGTTGCGCGTCTCGAGAGTGAACAGATCGCTCCGTATTGAGATCTCGGATGATGGACGCGGGATTCCTGAAGAGGAACTGGCTTATGTTCTGGATCCCTTTTACACGACCAAGACCGTTGGCGTCGGGATGGGGCTCGCAAAGGCCAGCCGTATCGCCCAAGAGCATTACGGAAACCTGGCTATCCGCTCAAAACCGGGCCAGGGCGCCACGGTCGAATTGACTATCGGACCGAAACCGGGAGAATGACCGACGCTCCTTTGGATGCGCTCCGCCCTTTGGGCTTTCGCTGGATTTTGGCGGTTGCCTCATGCTTCGAAATGGATTTCGCGAGTCGGGAGGTCAAATGCAAGAGATCAATGGAGGCAAAGGGGAAGGTTATGTCGTTCTGATCGTGGACGACATGCCGGATAACCTCAAGCACCTCTCCGAATTGCTCAAGCGCGCCGGATACCGGGTGATGCCGGCCCAAAATGGAGCCACGGCCTTGAAGGCTGCGGCCAAAGTCACGCCCGACCTGATTCTGCTTGATATCCGGATGCCGGGCATGGATGGGTTCGAAGTCTGCGCCCGCATCAAGGCCGATGCGGCGCTTAAGGATGTTCCGGTGATTTTCATTAGCGCCCTCGGGGACGCCGAAGACAAGGTCAAGGCTTTTGACCTTGGCGGAGTGGATTACGTCACAAAGCCGTTTCAGCATGAGGAGGTGCTGGCGCGCGTAACGACCCATCTCGAAATGAGGCGGGCGCAGGTTGCCCTGCAACAGTCCCGTGACCAGCTTGAAGAACGCGTACGGCAGCGCACAGCCTCTCTCGAGGAAATAACCGCCATTCTGCGAGCCAGCGAGGAAAAACTTCGGACGGTGGCCGATTTCACCTATGACTGGGAATACTGGCTCACGCCGGATGGACGGCTGGCATGGATTTCTCCCTCCTGTAAGCGGATCACCGGGTATACGGCCGAGGAGTTCGAGGCCGACCCGAAGTTGTTGAGCCGTGTTGTGCATCCCGAGGACCGGTTCTCGTTCGAGGGGCATCTGTGCGGGGTCGAGGCGAACGACGCCGGAGTTCACGACTTTACTTTCCGCATTGTACACAGGTCGGGACATACCGTTTGGCTCAGCCACTCCTGCATGGCCATCGTCAGGTCCGACGGCGCGCCGCTTGGCAGGCGCGTCAGCAATCGGGACATCACCAAGCGCAAGTGGGCCGAAGACAAGCTTGCTTGGGAACTCGCCCTCAACAAAGCGATGTCCGAACTGTCTGGAGCCTTGATCGCCAAGACCCTGACGATTGAGGATATCGCGGATATCACCCTCTATTACTCTCAGAGGCTGACCGGAAGCGATCATGGTTTCGTCTCGGCGATCGACCCGGCGTCGGGTGATCTGGTGAGCTACACCTTGACGCGGATGATGGGCAAGGAATGCCAGGTCGAGGCGGGGGAGACGCGGACAACCTTTCCCTGTGGGCCTGACGGTCGGTACCCAAAACTCTGGGGCCATGCTCTGAACTCACGCCGGTCCTTCTACACCAATATCCCTTCCTCGCACGCGGCTTCCGGCGGCGTTCCGAAGGGACACATCCCGCTGGGAAATTTCCTCGCCGTCCCGGCGATAATTGGAGGCAGGTTGATCGGCCTCATCGCGCTCGCCAATGCGCCGCATGAATATACGGACAGGGATGTGGAAGCCATCGAACGTCTGGCCGACCTGTACGCCGTAGCCGTCGACCGCCACAGGAATATGATGGAGCTTCGGACGAGCGAACAGCGGATCAGGGCGCTGTTCAACGCCACCACCGACTCGGTGATGCTCTTGGACGCCTCGGCTAGAATTCTGGCCATCAATGAAGAGGGCGCAAAATGGCGCGGCCTGGAGCCGCAGGACATGGTCGGCAAGGCTTTGAACGATTTCCTGAGTCCGGACATCGTCTCCGGGCGCCGCGAAGCCATGAACGAGTGCGCCCGCTCCGCGCAATGGGTTAGCGCTGAAGAGCGGAACAAGGACAAAGTCTATCGTACCAGGGTATTCCCGGTCTTCGATAAAAAGGGCGAGGCCATCCAATTCGCCCTCTTTTGCCGGGACGTCACCGAGCGCGTCCTCGCCGAGGAAGCGTTACGCGCCGCCTTGGAACGCGCCGAGACGCTTACCGTCAAGGCCGAGGCCGCGAACAAGGCCAAGAGTGAATTCCTGGCCAACATGAGCCATGAGATCCGCACCCCGCTCAACGGCATCATGGGGATGCTCCAGCTGCTGCAGAACACGCCGCTTACCGATGAGCAAGATGACTATGTCCTCAACGCCTTCAAGGCATCAAAACGATTGACCAGGCTTTTGAGCGACATCCTGGATATCTCGGTCATCGAGGCGGACAGACTTGTCATAAAGAAAACTGCATTCAAAATCACAGATGTCCGTCAAGGGCTATACGACCTTTTCGCTCGGGATGCTGCGGAAAAAGGATTGACGCTGCATTGTCACATCGACGACAGAATTCCGCCCGAACTCGTCGGAGACGAAGCCCGGCTGATGCAAATCCTTTTCAACCTCGTGGGTAACGCCGTAAAGTTCACACCGCAGGGCGGTATCGAGATCGACATCAGCCTTGTTTCCAGGCCCACAGCCCCCTTGTGCCGGCTTCTTTTTTCCATAACCGATACCGGAATCGGTATTCCAGAAGACAGGCTCCCGGAAATCTTTGAGCCGTTCACCCAGGTTGAAGGCTCATTCGTCCGCCAATATCAAGGGGCCGGGCTGGGCCTGGCCATCGCACGCCGCCTTACCCGTTTGATGGGTGGTGAGATGTGCATTGCAAGCGAAGAAGGGGCAGGCGCTTGCGTGTATGTCGTCCTGTCATTCAATGCGCGGACGCAATCCCACAGCGCATCGGAAATCGTCGCCGAGGCCGAACCAACGCAGCGGAACGGGGAGGTGCGAGTCCTGCTGGTCGAGGACGATCCCCTCAACCTTTTAGCCACAAAGCTCCAACTGGAAAAAGCCGGATATCCCGTCACTACGGCCGAAAATGGGAAACGAGCGCTGGAATGCCTCCGCCAGGAGGATTTTGACCTGATCCTCATGGATATCCAGATGCCGGTCATGGACGGCGTAGAGGCGACGAGAATCATTCGCTCCTCTCCCGAGTTCAAGTCTAAGTTCAATATCCCGATCATAGCTTTGACCGCCTACGCCATGACTGGAGACAAGGAACAATTTCTGGCCGTCGGCATCAACGACTACATAACCAAACCGGCGGGCATTGAAACGCTTACGGATGTTATTGAACGAGTGCGGGGAAGCGTTTCATCATCTCCTTCTGCCCGTGAGCCCTCTTCAAAGGCATGACGTCTCGAAAATCCTACGAATTCCAGCGAAGTGGCAGGTAAAGCGCTTGCGCCCGGCGCCCCTAACCAGCGAATTGCGAAACTTTACGCTAACGAGTCCAAAATGCTATCTAACACATTATAATTCCTGTTACCCGAGGCCGGAATCGAACCGGCACGATGTCGCCATCGAGGGATTTTAAGGCAATCAAGCCGAGCAAGAGTAAGAGGCAAAAAGCCGAACACCGTCGCGTGCGTGGGGGATAGTGTGGAGGGAAAAAAGGAAAAGAAATGAAAAAGGGGTTTGGATTTCTCCATAACCCCTTGATTTCATTTGGCGCGCCAGGAGGATTCGCCCCCCCGGCCGAGGGCTTAGAAGTCTAGATAAATCCGAGACCATACGCTTCGTGAAGATAAATCGCGGGACCAGATATGGCTTTGCACGAAGTAATGGAAAACTGAGTGACCCGTGGCGGCGGGGGATGGGCGAGGAGAGTCTAGGATTGGCGGGGCTTTCTGGGGGCGTTGGGGAAATTTCTGGCGGAAATGCGGCTTTGGAAAAATTGGGGAAAGACTGGCGTTTTTTGCAGGTTGGTTTGGAAAATTTTCAAGGGAGGGCTTTGCGACTTTTGGGGTTTATTCTTGCACAGATAATTTCTGGAGTTTCTTCAGGCGGCGCTTTACTCCTATATTGGGATTTAGGGATATAGCCTCTTCAAAGCAGCGTATTGCGAGTGCGTTTTCACCGTGTTTTTCGTGTAGCTCACCGAGAAGTCTTTTTGTCTGCGCTTTATCAAGGACTTCAAGCGAATCTAGAAAGTCAAGTTCCCTAATTAGATGTTGCTTTTCGGCATCGCACTCACAAGATAAGAGCTGATCTTTCAACAAACGGAAGGCTTTATAGGGCGATCGCTCAAATGAAAATTTAAGCTCCCCTCTTTCGAGCGCTTTTTTGATAGTATCCATACACGAAGTCAAGTCGTTGTTTTCTGCGTACAGCGCCGCTAAATAGTCAAATGCAGGATATCTTACAATCAGTGGGGGCAATTTCTCTGTTTGGCTTTTTCGTTTAGACTCATATCTGTCGTCTTCCGCTTTCATGTCTGCAAGGGTTTTGTCTCTTATTTCAATATCTTTCTCGCAAAACATTTTGCACATGGTTTTGTGGCGTTCAGCGTCAATTCCCATATGCGCAAGAGTGTATGTCAATTCGATGGCTGTTAGATATGTGAAGTGCCGATCCATATAAGACTTTGATTTTTCAAGAAGCGCATAATTCAAAATCCTTTCTGAAAAGCCGTAATCCTTGTGCAGAAACGCTGCTCTTGCGCATCCATTTAAGAAATACAGCCTTGATTTTGAGCTTTGTACGTGCCCTGTATCCAGATCATCCTGGCAAAACCCCATCCCATCTGAATGATATTTGCGCAGGAGCGCACGTTCTTCATTTGTCAGATCGTCATACCATGCTGTCAATTCGTGAAATTCTATCAATCCCCTTGTACGCTTTTGGGGATTCGCGTTTGATCTATTAATGAATTTGAGAATTGCATTAATCATGTCATGCCTCAAGATAGAATTGACGTGTCTATGTATTGTTGCTATATACAATGCTGATATTTATTCAATTTCCTACCTTTACGAATCCATTTTCCCTCTTTTCTTTAATAGGCGTGGTTTGAATTTGAGAATCTTCCCTTGGCCTACGCGCTTTTCCGGCTGGCTTCTTCTGCGGGTGCTGAATCGCGATCCGGGCGGATGCGGAGGTATTCGGCCTCGATCTTAAGCAGCTCCCGGTTCTGGGTCAGCAGTTCAAGGTTCTGCTTCGCGTATTCCTGACAAGTCCTCCTCAGCTCTCCGTTCTCCTCGCGGAGTCCTTGGTTCTCGCGGCGCAAAGCTTCCAGCTCCGTCTGTGGCTGGAAGGTTCCAGGCGCAACCGGTTCCGCCGCCTCGCCCCGTCGCATTGGACCCTCGCCGAAAAGGAGCCAATTCACAGAGATGCCGAGCTTTCTTGAGGCGTCAACGAGCCATGAAGAAGGTATTTTCTTCTTGGTCTTGGCTGACGAAATTGAAGACTGCGAGCGGCCAAGGGCTTTCCCAATGTCAAGATCGTCTTTGGCCCGGGTTGCAATCTTCAGGCGGTCCCAGATGTCAACAAAATCGGTTTCAACTTCTTTGGTTGAAGTTGAAACCAAAGATGAAACCTCGGGCGTTCGTTTTGAAGTTTCCATTTATGGCATAATTCCAAGGTATTAGACCCTCAAGCCCTTCAAAACGATAAAAATCAAGTTGAAACCGACTTTGTCGTTGACTCGTGTCACTTTTTTCGTTTAGAAAGGAGCCGTGGGCAGTGATAAAAATTAGTCACACACATCACACGTCTATCACCGCCCGCGAAGCGGGGCAACGTCCGGGAGTTTGGTTGGTTCGGACGGAACCTGAGGAGACTTCGGACAGACATGGAAGCGCGGCGGCTCTCACTCTTTGACGACGATCCGGTCACGAAACTGGCCGGGCTCTTGCCTGCGCTTTCGGCGGCCATGAACCGGGCGGCCAACGAAAGCCGCTCTCTGTCGCGTGAGCAGATCGTTGACCGCATGAACGACATGGCGCGGCGGGCCGGGGTGAGCCTGAACAGCAACGCGCGGACCTTGTCCGTGGCCGTGCTTGAAAAATGGCTCAACCCCTCCGAGACAGGGCATCGGCCAAGTTTGGCCGCCGTGCATGTCTTCTGCCTGGTTCTGGACGACGTTCGACCGTTGGAGGTTTTGCTCGGGCTGCACGGCTGCGGGCTTATGACGCGGGAAGACCGGAAATTGCGGGATTATGGGGCGGCCATCCTGGCGGAGCGGGATGCTCGGAAGCGGAAAAAGCAACTGGAGGCGAAACTGGGGTGAACGCGAATATTTTTGCAGCAACGGGCGCCGGGATCAACCGCAGGCCCTACCGCATCCGGGAGTTTTTGCGCTCGAAGGGCTTGATCATGAAGGATGTGGCGGATGCGCTTGCGTTGTCGCATTCCGTGGTCAGCGAAACGGTCAGAGGCGTGAAAAACAACCGGAAGGTGCTCGGGTATCTGCGGGATTTGGGTTGCCCGAGGGGAGACTTGAGTTTGCCGGAAGACATGAAAAACGAGGAGGCGGCGTGATGGAAAAGGGACGGGTTGTCGAGGTCAGAATCGACGGTGAAACCGTGTTCGGCTGGTATCCTGGCGAGGACGGAGGAAAAGTCCTGTGTACCTCGGACAGTGAGAAAAATATCAAGGCAAAAGCCCTCCTTAAGGATGCGTTCATGTGTATGGACGGAACGCCGCTTAAGGAGGCGCATCTTCCGTTGCCTGATGGGACGCAAATTCCCGTCACCATCGGGCAGGTGCAGGAGCCGAGCGATGAGATGACGATTCTCAAGACCAATATGTTGCAGGCCGTTGGCGAGCTGGTGCGATTCTTTGAAGCGCGCGGCCTTAATTACTATAAGGCCGCGCTTTGTTGCGCTCATGCCATTGAACTCATGATTCCTGAAGAACGTTCGTTTCGCATCATCTTCAACATCCAGCACGTATTTCCTGATTAAGCGAAACCGCCCGCGTGGGCGGTCGCCGGGGCGTGGCGGCTCCGGCCTGATGAGCAGCCAGTAAACACAACAAGGGAGGCACCATGAGCATTACCATCCCGGATCAAACGGAAATCCACCGTCTCGCAAAGGAAAAAGGTTGGTATGATGGTGTTGACACTAACAATCTGTACAAACTCTCCCCAGACTTTATCCCCTCGAAGCTGGCCCTGATTCATTCCGAACTCTCGGAGGCCCTGGAGGCATACAGGGAGAATGGAATCCCTAACGTTTGTGGCCAGGAAGAAATTGTCATGGGAGAGGGAAGCTTCGCGGAAGAGTTGGCCGATGCTGTGATCCGTATTTTTGATCTGGCCGGTCTGCTCGGCATCCAAATCGGCAACTGCATCCTCGATAAGCACAGATACAACAAAAGCAGGCCGCACAGACACGGCGGATAGATCGTATAGGGCAAAACCGCCCTATATCTAGCAGGGGGCGCGGGGAATAACAGCGGATGCGGGATAGGGCGATGCAGGAAAGCTATACGGCGAGAGAGATTGCGCTTTTGATGGGGCTTACTGCGCAAGCCATTTCGAGGCGCGCCAAGCGCGAGGCTTGGGCTTCCGAGAAGCGCGCCGGGCGCGGGGGCGGGAAGGCGTATCTTTTCGCTTCGCTGCCCGCCGACGTGCAGGCGAAGCTGCGGCTTGCCGAAGCGCCGAAGCTTCCGGCCTCCTCCGCGTCCGTCCCGGCCTGCATCGCGCCGGGCGCCGCGCCGCCGGATGTCTACCAGCGCCGGGGGCTGGATCGCTTCATGCTCGTGCAGGAGTTCCGCGCCGCGCAGGCCAAGGCCAGATGGGGCAAGACGGCGGCCGCCGTGGATGCGTTTCTTTTGGCCTACAACTCCGGGCGCCTCTTGCCGGACGTGTACGGCCGCCTGGGCGCCATCAAGCGGTCATCGCTCTACGGATGGGACAAGAAGCTCAAAGAGTCCGGCGAGGATTACCTTGTCCTGTGCGACCAGTTCGGCAAGTGGGCCAAGGGCGAGGTCAAGGTCCAGGGCAACATCGGCCGGGAGGCCGAGGAAGCGTTTCTCTCGTGCTGGCTGCATCCGAACAGGCCGTCCATCATGGTGGCGTATCGCGCCGCCTCGAACATCCTGAAAAAAGACGGCGGGGCCGCCGCATCCTATCACAGCTTCTACCGCTTCGCGAAACAGTTCAAGGCCCGGCATTACGACCTTTTTTTGCTGGCTCGCGAAGGCGAAAAGGCGCTCAAAGACAAGGCGCTTCCCTATATCACCCGAGACGACACCGTGCTTTCGGTGGGCGACGTGCTTGTGGCCGACGGCCATGACCTCAATTTCGAGATCATCCATCCCTACACCGGCAAGAAGGCCCGGCTGACGCTCATCATGTTCTACGATTGGGCCTCGCGGCTGCCCCTGGGCTGGCAGATCATGCCCACGGAAGACACGGTGGCCATATCCGCCGCCCTGCGCTCGGCCATCATCGCCCTGGGCAAGACGCCGCGCGCCGTGCTGTTGGATAACGGCAAGGCCTTCAAGTCCCGCTATTTCACGGAAACACTACCCGATTTGCGCGAATTGCAAGGCCTCTACGCCAGGCTCGGCATCGCCTGCCATTTCGCCGCGCCCTACAACGCGCGGGCCAAGGTCATCGAACGCTTCTTCCATACCTTCAACGAGCAATGCGAGCGCCTCATCCCTTCGTATTGCGGCGGTTCCATCGGCGACAAGCCCGCGTGGCGGCATCGCAACGAAAAGCTTCTCCAGGCGTGGCATGAAGCCAGAACGCACGGCTGGGCGCCCACTGTGCGCGAAGCGGCGGAAATCATCCGGCTGTACGTGCAGTGGTACGCCAAACAGCCGCATGACGGGCTGGGCGGACGTACGCCGGGCGAAGTGTTCGCGGCAGGGGCCGGGGCTGGCGTGGACGTTTCCGAGCTGAACCGTCATTTCCTTTGGACGCGCTCGGCCATGCCGCACAACTGCCGTGTTTCCCTTTTTGGGCGCGCGGGCATCGACTACGAGTCTGACGCCCTGCTCGGCATCCATGAAAAGGTGCTGGTCCGGTTCGACACGGCCGATCTGTCGCAGGTTTATCTGTATACGCAGGACGGCGGCTATCTGGGCGAGGCCTTGCCGGTCCAGGCCGTCCATCCGCTGACAAAGCTCTTCGGCGATGAAGTGGGAGCGGCGCAGGTCAAGCATGAACTCAAGCGCCAGCGCAGTCTCAAAGGGCAGGTGGCGCGTGGATTAAAAGCGCTTGGCGCGGCGCCAGAAATCGAGGCCGGGCTTGAATACCTGCCTGAACTGCGGAAAGCGCCGATCCTTCCGGCCTCGTCCTTGGCCTCGTCGGCCGCGCAGTCCGAATCTACCCCGAAGGCCGATCCGGCAAAGGTGGCCTCCTTGGCCGCCCTGCAAAAACGGCTTACGGCCGAGGCCGCCGAAGCCGCGCCGGAGCATCCGCGCCCGGCCTATTTCCTCGACGATCTGGACCGCTACGACTGGTGTTTCCGGCACGTCCACGAGCACGGATGCGCCCTCTCCGGGGACGATGCGGCATTTACGGCCGAGTTCGAGGGCTCGGCCTCCTTCGCGAATTTCCGGGGCCGGTACGATGACCTCAAGGCCCTGTTCTCTTTAAAAAAAACTAAGGAGCGGATGGCGGTATGAAGAACGTCTTTCTGGAAACGGGGAACGTGTCCCGGTTCGAGGCGGCCATGGGCGTTTTGCGGGACACGGACGCGGGCCAGCCCGGGCTGGGCGTGGTCTGGGGCCGGGCCGGGCGCGGCAAGACCATGGCCGCCCGGCGGCATGCCGTAAGCAACCGCGCCGTGTACCTGCGGGCGCTCCAGGACGAGACGCCCACGGCCATGCTCTCCAGGCTTTGCGGGGAACTGGTCAAAATCGACGGGGCGACGCCCCGCACGGCCTCGGCTGCCAAAACCATGGCCTGCGGTCTCTTGGACAAGAGCAAGCGCCCGGTGCTGGTGGATGAGGCGGACCGGCTCAAAATGCCGTTGGTGGAGCACCTGCGGGACATCCACGACCTGACGGGCGTTCCTGTGGTTTTCGTCGGTGAAGATTCGCTCTGGCCCATGCTGAACAGCAAGAGGCGCATCTGGAGCCGGGTGACGCAGGCCGTCGAATTCGGTCCGGTCACGAGCGAAGACGTGATGCTCTACGCCAGTAAGGCGGCTGGGTTGTCCCTGGCGCCGGAAGCGGCCCTGGCGCTCGAACAGCGCTCAGAAGGCGATTTCAGGTTGCTGCACCGGGACATGGCCGCGCTATCGCGCATGGCCAAGACGGCGAGGATCCACGAGGTGAGCGCGGACATGATCCAGGCGCTTCCCAGCCTGAACGGAGGTCGTCATGGCCGTTAGAGCCAACCGGGCGGGATCGGTGACTGACCGTATTCGCCAGTTCGCGGTCGCCGCAGCTGGTCAATTCAAGCGCGCCGAAGCGATTTCGGCGCTTGGGATGACTTCTGACGCGGTGAAAAAAGGGATCGCGCGGTTGATCGCCTCGCAGGAACTGCGACGCGTTGACCATGGGGCCTATGTCTATGAGGGGAAGAAACCCCGGACATTGCCCGAGTTTGAAGAGCGCATCTGGCATGCCATGCGGATCAATCCCAAGTGGAGCATCTCGGATATCGCTCTCCAGGCTGGCACGTCGGTGGATTACGTGCGCAAGCGTTTGCGGGAATACCGCGCCGAACGCGTGGTGGAAAAAGCCGGGCGCCGGAAGAACTCGGGCACGTCCTGGGAGCGCCTCTGGCGGCTGACGGCCAAGGCGCAGAGGGAACTGGAAGCGCCCAAGGTGGAAGCGTTCCAGCCGGACCCGTTGGCGGAAATGGCCATCCGGCTGGCGCGGCTGGTCTGCAACGGGCTGGCCGGGCGCTACCCGGATCATGCGGAGGAGGCGGCGGGGTTGTGCGATCGGATCAAGGCGGGCCTGGAGGATATCCACCATGGCGACGTTGGCGGCGACCAGGGCGATACGGGGAATTGACAGAGAACTGGCGGCCACGGCCCTGCGCGGCGGGGTCGCGGCCAGGGACGCCAGGCGCGAGCTGCGGCGGGAACGAAAACAGCTTTTGCGGGAGGAAGACCATGTTGCGGGAAAAGATCGAAGGGGCGCGGGTGGCGCTGAACGAGTTGGCCGGAACGGTTGACGAGCGGTCGCTCGGGATCGTCCGGGCCGTGCAGGCGGAATTGGCCGACGCCGGGGAGATGGCCGGACAGTTCGAGGACGGCGGGCTTGTCCTGGGGACGGTCGAGGAAATGAAAGTGGAAGTATCCACGCTATCCCTGTGCTTCGGGGGCTATCTGGAAACAATCGAGAACCAAGGAGATCGCCATGGGCGTTAAGATCATCGACGGCAAGGAATACCTGGAAAACTCCCAGGGGGCGCTTGTGCCTGCGGAAAACGTGTCCGAACAGGACAAGCTGCGGGACAGGGTTGTCCGGGACATCATGCGCGATGCGCGCGAAGAGGGCGAGCGGCTGCGGCGTTTCAAAATGCGCGTGCTCTCGGACCTGCTCGGCTTTCAGGAAACCGTGGCCGACAAGTACGGGGCGAGCGTCGGCGGCGCCCAGGGCAACCTGAGCCTGTCCAGCTACGACGGCTCGGAGCAGGTCCAGATCGCGGTCAACAAGAGCCTGCGCATCGAGGACGCGGCGCTCAATACGGCCAAGGCGCTCATTGACGAATGCCTGAACGAATGGACGTCCGAGGGGCCGGAAGGGCTGCGCAAGGTGGTCACCAAGGCCTTTGCCACTGACGGCAAGGGCGCGGTCAACACGCAGGGCATCCTGTCGCTCATGAGCCTGGAAATCGGCGATGAACGCTGGGGCCGGGCCATGCAGGCCCTGCGCGACGGGCTGCACGTGGACGGCAAGAAGACCTTCGTGCGCTTCAAGGAGCGCACGGGGGGCGACAACGCCTGGAACTCGCTGCTGCTGGATATCGCGAAGCTCTAGGAGGCGGCGATGGCAAGGAGATCTGAAACGGTATGCGGCGAATGCGGCAGCGTCATTAAAGGTCTGCTGGACCAGGGGGAGCTGGAAGGATTGGTGGGCTACCTCACGGATAGCCGCGTTGAGTTTGAGGAACACCTCCGCCGCACGCGTATGCCGAAGTCGCCGAGTGAAGAGGCCGGGGATATCATCGCCGCCCTGACACGTGAACTGCGTTCAATTTAAGGAGAAACACCATGCGGATGCTTTGGGGATTGGCTTTTGCCGGTTGCTTGTGCGTGATCCTGGCCCTTGCGGGCTGTGCGACATCGGGAAAGACGACGCCGGAGAAGGTCGCGGACATCAAGGGCGCCATGGAGGATTCGGCGGCCACGGTGGCGCAGCTCTCGACGGATGCGCAGGAACTGTACGCGGAGCTTTACGCGGAGCTGGACGCGAAGGACCAGGTCAAGGCGGCGGCGTTCAAAGCCAAGTACGCGGAGCCTCTTGCGGAGGCCGTGACCTGGGCGGCCAAGTATCAGGCGGCGGCGTCGGCCGTGGATAAGGCGCTCGCCGAGGACACGGCGCGGGAAGCGCTGCGGCAGCTGCTGCGGGAGCTGTTCCGGTACGCGGCAAAGGAGGCGATTCTGGCGGTCGTGCTTTAACATGCGAAACCGCCCCTCGCGGGGCGGTCGCCGGGCGGTGGCGCGTCCGGCCTGATGAGCAGCCAAAAGGAAACAGTATGCCCAGGATAAGGAGTGAACACACGGAAGAGGCCGCCACCTCGTTGGTTGCCGCATGGAACATACACTACCCGGCCGGAACGGCGGTCAAGGTGGTCAAAGACAGAGGGGATATCCTGGAGACGCGTACGCGGTCCGAAGCTTGGCTCACGCCCTCGGGCGGGGTGCTGGTTTCGGTCGAGGGTATCTCCGGGGGGTATAGCCTCTCAAGGGTCATCCCCGTGCCTCAAGCATAATGCGAAACCGCCCCGCGCGGGGCGGTCGCCGGGCGGTGGCGCGCGCGGCCTGATGAGCAGCCAAGGAGCACAACCGTTGAAAGCGGAACACGCAAGCATCATCGAAAGGGTGCGCAAGCTGCTTGCCCTGTCTCGGTCGGACAACCCGCACGAAGCCGCTTCGGCGGCGGCGAAGGCCCAGGCGCTGCTGTCGGAATACAATCTCTCCATGTCCGACATCCCCGCCGAGGATCGTAGCGGCCTGCATGTCGGCCTATCAGGAACCAAAACGAGGCAGCGCCTTGAGTTGTGGGCTTTCAGACTGGCGCATGCAACGGCGAAAGCCTTCGACTGCAAGTATATCCACTACGCTGACGGAATTACCAAATTTTTCGGCGTAGGAGCAGACCCCGAGGTGTGTTCCTGGACATTCCATTACCTGTACAAGACTTTGTTACGCATGGGGTCTTCATATCTCAGGTCCCCGCAATGTCGCCGGTTGCGCAAGCGACAGTCAAAGGATTCAGCCCGGTCCTCGTACCTGATCGGAGCCGTCTTCGTTGTGGCCCGGCGGTTGATGGAACAACGCGAGATAACGCCTGTGACCGAGGCGGCTTTGGTCCCGGTTAAAGCGGAAGCCATCAGGGCCGAACTGCCGGATTTCACTACGAAAACATTCAAGCCGTCAAAATGCAGGGATAACGACTGGGTGAACGGCGCGGAGGATGGCCGGAAAATTCCGCTTTCCACGCCGCTCAATCACTCGGAACACAGCATTCCCCTGGAATGATTCGCGGAGAAGACAGCTATGAATGACCTCGAACTGATCGTGACGACGACCGCGCATAACGTGGCGCAGGCCGTTGACCATGCGGAGAAGCATCTGGGCGAGGCGCAAGGGCTTCTGGAGAAGGCCCTGTGCCTTGATTCGCCGCTTCTCGACAGAGCGTCCGCTCTGAAGAGCCTGTCCGGTGAATTGCGGATCATCCAGGCTGATCTTCACCGGGCGTTTTTTGTCCTTGGCCTTGAACCGTGAGGAGGCATGTCATGAGCGACAAGCAGGACTGGCCGGAGCTGATGGAGCGGTTGGTTGACGGGTTGCCGGAGGACGAACAGCGCGAGCTGGTGGCCGAACTCTTGGCCGTGCGACGGGACGCGCCGCCTTTCGGGGCGCCTCTTGCGTCCGTCCGCCTGGAGACTCGGGAGGCTGCATGCGAGTAGGCACGAAAAGCGTCCTGTTCGGCGCGCATCAATTTGTCCTGCATCCGTTGTTCGTGGCGGCTGCCTGGGCGCGGCTGTACGGCTTTCCGCGTGATCCTCGCCTGTGGCTGGCCTTCGCCCTGCACGACGTGGGCTACCTCGGCAAGCCGGACATGGACGGAGCGGAAGGCGAACAACACGTGGAGCTGGGCGCGCGGATCATGGGGCGGCTGTTCGGCCGGGAATGGGGCGACTTCTGCCGCTATCATTCCCGGTTCTGGGCCGCCAAGGCCGGGGCGCCCTTCTCGCGCCTGTGCGTTGCGGACAAGCTTTCCGTGGTGCTCATGCCGCGCTGGCTTTACCTGGCTCTCGTTTGCCTGTCGGGCGAGGCCAAGGAGTACATGGGTCTGTGTATGGATGGGAAGTACGTCTCCATGGGCGTGTTCGGGGATGACCTTATCACATGGCATGCAACCATGGTGGGGCACTTGGCGCGTTGGTGTAAGATTTGTGAGAGAAGCAGCCACGTTGACGCCTGGGTCCCTGGAGGAATGTTATGAGCGATGATCTGGATTTCGTTGGCTTGGACCAGCGGAGCGCGCCCATGTTCGAACGGTCTCGCGATATTTCAGCTTGCGTCAAGCCGGGGCTGCACAGGGTGTGGGAATGCCAGGCCGGGTGTTTCTGCGCGGGCTGCAAGCGTACATGCAGGCTGCCGCGCGTCTTCACGCCGCAAGGGGCGGAGGTTTATTTGCAAAAAGACGATCCGTTCAACGTGCTGGCGCGGGCGCAAGCGCCGAAGCCTCAAGCGCCCAGGAAAGGCAGGGGGCGCTAATGGCCACGCGCGCGCAGTTCGGCAAGATACACGCGCTCCGGCGCGTCCTGGGGCTGGATAATGAGGTCTACCGGGCCATCCTGGGGCGTTACGGCGCGGAGTCGTCCAAGGAGCTGGAAGGCAAGCGCCTCCAGGGCTTCCTGGATGAGCTGGAAGACCGCGCGGTTCAGGCGGGCGTCTGGACGCGCCGGACGAACGAGACGCCGCCAGGGCGGGCGACCACGGCGCAGCTGCGCGCGATCCGCGCGTTGTGGAAGCGCTGCGCCAGGGACAACACGCCCAAGGCGTTGGCCGCGTGGCTCAAAAAATACTGGAAATGCGACCGGCTGGAGTGGCTGGCCACGGAAACCGCGTCCCAAGTCATCGTGGCGCTCAACAAGATGGCGGACGCGTAGGCTTGGAATCCGTTGAGCTGGACGCATTGCGGGCGGAAATCGAGGCCCGCCACGGCACGGTCTACCGCTTCTGGAAGCGGTCCGGACTGACGAAAAGTTCGGTCTACATGACCCTGGCCGGTACATACCCCGGCGATGCGACGCGCCAGCTCAAGCGGATTCGGGATGTTCTGGACGGACGGGGCGGGCCTGCGGAGCGGGTGTTTGCGGCCATCAAGGGCGCGGCTTGCGCCCGGTGCGCCCGGACGACGAAATGCGACGCCTGCGACGCCTTGTTCCGGGAGCAAGCGCGGGCGGCCATGGCGGCCATGGACGAATAAGCCAAAAGGATTTGATCCGAAACCATGCCAAAAACGAGCGACAAAACACTGTCCGTTTTGATTCGAAACCAGGATAAAAGCATAAATGCGGAGTTGTTCCCCGCGTCGCTTTGGCCGGACAGGACGCTTGCCGAGGAAGGGCTTTACCGGCTGCGCATCGGCAAGGCGTGGTGGACGGGGGCGGGCAAATACACGTTTTTGAGCCTGCCCGACGCGTTTGAGCTGTTGCGGCGGCTGGCCTGCGGCGAGTTCGTTGAGGAAGAGCGCCCGGCTCTGAGCAAGGGCGCGCGCGTCCGTGTGGTCTGGGGCGATTGTACCGGGCCTTGCATCACGGCCACGCCGCCTTTTCGGGGCGTTGACGGGCGCTGGCGGGTGTTTGTGTCGGGCAGGGAAGAACCGGCGCTGGTCGAAGAACTGGAGTGGTGAACGCATGAAAAAGGGTAATGCGGATAGGGAGCCGTCTCCTTCGGAAGAACTCGGGCAACTGATGGCGAAGCTGTACGAAGTGTCTCCGGAAGAAGCCATGCGGATGACCCGCGAACAGAAGATCGGCCGGTTGTCGGCGTTGCAAAATGTCATTGCCGCCGAGTTCGTTCGTTTGGCGCGGAAAGCGATCATGAACGCGGAGAGATTCCCCGGGGAGTGCAAAGGGTTGTCCGATGAGGTTTTATGTATATTGCTGGTCAATGCATCGCGGAAGGTGGCTGAAATAGTCGCTCAGCAGCGCGATCCGCTTCCCGTCATGCCCGCAGCCGGAAAAGTCGAAGGCCCCCGCCGGGGAGGTAGAAATGGTTCTCCAGAAGGATGACGCTTGGCTTGTCGGCCTGTACGCCGAGATCGCGGAGATGTTCCCGGAGGGCGCCCCGGACGGGCGGACGGTGGCCAGGGCCATGCTCGACGCCTTCGCCGGGCAGCAGGTCGTTTTCCCCTCCGCGCGGAGGGTGGCCATTGAAGAGCGCAACGCGCGCATCCGGGCGGCGTTCGACGGGACGAACTACAATGAGCTGGCCCGCAAGCATGCCATGTGCGTTTCGAGCATCCGCCGGATCGTGGGGCCGGTACATGAGCGGCCAGGGCGGCCGAGGGCGCGCGACGAAGCGGCCGAGGGGCCGCGCGAGGAGCGCTTGACGCTGTTCGGCGGCCAGGACTAGGAGGAAAGGATGGAAACGATCTGGGACCACAATCCGACGGACGCCGAGCTTGTCGCCATGTTCTTCGACCTGGAAAACGCCGAACGCGCCCGACGCGAAGGGCTTTCGCCGGATACGGAGCGGTTCAAGCTCGCTTGCCTCTTTGATTCGCGCGGCCGGATCGCGGATCGCGATCGCGTCGTTGCATCCATCGAAGACGAGCAATACCGCTTCGACAGCGCCTTATACTTCGCCGAGGAGGCTTGAAAACGCCTCCGGCGCCCCTTGGTGTTCCAGCCTCTTGAGGCAAGTCTTGATCTTCGCCGCGTCCCGCCCGCTCGTTTTCGCCAGAATCCCCGCCAGCTCGTCCATGTACTCCATCCTGTCCACAGTCAGAAGCATCTTGTAGACGTCCTCCAGGATCGCGCCGTCCTCGACGCCCAGGGCGGCCAGCAGACCGTCGAAATTCCTGATCCAGCCGTTGTAGCCGTAGCCTCCCGTCGTGATGGCCTCCAGGTGTTCGGGCTTGAATCCGCCCAGGTGCTCCAGCATTTCCGGGTAGGTCCGCCGGGAAACCCACTGGTTGACGGTCTCCATGACCGTTGTCCGGGCGTCGAGCCTGCCCGCGCGCCACGTCCAGGGCTGGCGGTTGTGGTTGATCTCATGCCAGAGGCTTTCCAGGGCGTATTCCTGGTTGAAGGTGAGCGGTTCGCGCCCGAGATTTTGCAGCGCCAGGCGCAGGTCGGCGGCCGCGTTGAATCCGCGACAGAAGCCAAAGGTCTTTGTGGAGATGGTGATCCGCCCAGCGCTGTCCGTAGCCATGAAGGCGTCCGTGCGCCGAAAGTCGATTTCCTTGATGCCGTGCAGGGTGACGGAATCCAGCTTTTCCTTGATGACGCGGACCACGTCGGCTCGGGTGGCGACGCGCAGGGGGCGCGGCTTCTCGCCCGCAGCGGCGATTTCCGGCGTATGTTTTCCGGGGTCTGGCGTCCATGACTGGTCCGGGGCGTGGTCGAAGCCTGGGTCTATGCCGCGCGGGTGGCGGATCATCTGGCCGGTGCGCATGTCCCGGCGCTCCACGTATTCGACGGGCGGGGCTTCGGAAACCGTGTAGGGCTTGCGTATCTTCTCGCCAGGGTTGTCGGGATCGTCCACGAGGCGGCCCCGATCCATCTCCCTTTGGCTCATGGAAATGACCGAACAGCGGCAATTGTAGCCGTTGGGCGGGTAATGCGTGCTCCACCAGGGATCGTCATGGCGCAGGATGAGGCCGTCCCAGGCCGCGTGCGCCAAGCGGGTCTTGCCGTCGTTGACCGCGTCGTACATCCAGAACGGCCGGGCGCCGGCCACCTGTTTCATGCGGGCGTAGCGCCCGGCCTGATAGGCGCTTTGCACGTTGGTCTGGAAAATCGTACGCAGGCGCCAGGGCGTTCCCAGGGTGGCCATCTTGATCTCGCCGGTCAGCGGGTCGGTCATCTCCTTTTTGCCCCACCAGCCCTTGCGCTTGAGGAGCGGCTCCAGCTCGCTGCGGAACTGCTGGAAGGTCTTGCCCTCGGCGATGGCTTTGTCCACGCCGTCCCGGATGTCCTGGAGGATGTCCAGTCGCATGGCCTTGGCCACGGTGAAGGCGGTTTGGTGCGCCTTGCCGTAGACGTCCTGCCAGCCGAAGCCGATTTCGTAGCCCTTGGATCGGAAGTATTCGACGGCCTTTTCGGGCGGTTTGTCGAAGGGAAGGGTTATGGCCATGAATTACCGGCCGTCCTCGTCCGCCGCCTTCCGGCCGCGCAGGTCGGCGGCGAACGCGGCGCGCGCCAGGGGGCCGACGGCGGCCGTCGTGTCCAGCTCCGGGAATCCGGCGTCGATCCTGGCCAGGGCCTCTTCATAAGAGGCGCAACCGTGCAGGGCCTCCAGGACCGGGCCGAGCATGTCCTCGGAGAGTTTGCCCAGCGTCCCGGCCAGGGCGGCCTGCATGGCGTCTATGTCGGCCTGTCCGCCTTTGGCTGCGGGCGCGGCGCGGTTGAGGGCGAGCGTCAGGGCGTTGGCCTCGGGCCGTGTGGACCGGGCGGGCAGCGCGGCGGCCAGGACGTCCGCCAGGGTTTCGTCGCCGTCCTCGGGAGCCGGGATGCCGAGCTGTTCGCGGACCCACCACACGGGGATGTCGCGCCAGCCCATTTCGACGAGCCCCTTGATGCGGGCGAGAATTTCGGCTTTGTCCTTGGTGTCCGGCCGTTCGATGCGGTAATAGGGATAGTTCTTCTGAGGGCCGAAATTCCACGAGACCAGCGGCCGGATGATCTGCGCGTTGACGGTCATCTCCAGGGCGTCGGCGTCGGCGTTGAGGATGTCCAGGCGGATGTCGTTATGCACGTTGCCAAGGGCCTGGGAGCCGACGCCCTGGGTGTCCGTGGTGAGCGTGGCGCCCAGGATGGCGATGGAGATGGCCTTTTCGGACCATTTCAGAAATTCGTGCTGGGGCGTGTCGCCTTTCAGGGCCTGCTGGATGATCTCCACGGACATGCCTTCCGGGATGATTGCGGCGCATTCCGTGGCCAGGGCGGCCAGGGCGGCCAGGAGCGTGTCCTTTTCCTCTTCCGAGCTGCCCACGGGGTATTTCCCGAGGCGGATGGGTAAGCCGTAACTTTCCACGAACTGCGCCCAGGCCTTCGCGGAGTAGTTGCGGAAGAGATAGAGCCAGGCCAAAATCCTAAAGAGCGCGCCGCTATAGGGGCTGCCGCTTTTGGCCCGGCACAGGTGGACGGACCATTTCATCGGGCGCAGTTCCTCGCCGTTGACCTCGCCGTTTATGAGCCGCAGCTCGGGCCGCTCCGTATGAAATTGGAAAAACTGCTGCGGCTTGTGCAGGGCTTTGGCGATGATCCATTGCCCCTCGGAATAGTCCCAAAGCAGCTCCGTGGCCGAGAAACCTTTGCCGGTGGCGTCGAGCAGGTCGAAGAAGAGCCCCCCGGCTTCGAAGGTTTCCAGCGGCTTGGGCTGGTTGAGGGCTTCAAGGTTGCTCCGCGCGAACTCGGCGATTTCTGCGGCCTCGGGCGAATCGTCGCCGGGCTGGACGGTCCAGGGCTGGCCGGTGACGCCGCGCTTACGCTTGTCCGTCTCCGCGAAAATGTGGCTGTCCTTCTCTTCCATTTCGGCGAACAGGTCGGCCTGGGCGGTGATGTCGCCCTGGGCGCCCATGCGCAGGGCGGCGGCCAGCTTGTAGGGCGACATGGCGGCCGCGGGCGCCAGGGCGTGGTAGTTGAGGACGCCGGTCAGGCTGGCCCTGGCCTGCTCCTCCTTGAGGCTGCGCGCCTTTATGGGGCGACCCTTGGCGTCGTAGAGCGTGACGTTCTTTGCCATATCTTCTCCTTAAAATCCGCGCCCGATCCAGCGTTTGAGCTTGCCGATAGGGCCGCCGTCCCGGCCGCTTGGCGCCTTGAATTCGATGGGCGCGGCCGTGTGAATCAGTTTAAACCCGATTTCCAGGGCGTCCGGGCCGTCATCGTGCGCGCCGAGGGGGTACTCGGTGAGCTGGTCGATAAGCAGCGTGTGCGCGGGATTGAAGCGGATGACGCCGTTTTCCACGTGAGGCGCCAGGGATTCGATGCGGATGTCCTTGGGGCGGCCGCCGGTTTTGACGCCGACCACGGGCAGCGGGACTCCGGCGAGCAGACTTTGCTGGACCGCGAGGTCTTTCATGACTTCTTGGAACGCGACAAATTCGATGCCCCATTTTGAGCAACGGTAGCGGCTTTGCCAGAAAACCATGCGGCCGATGGTGGCCAGGGGCGTGTAACGGCCTATGTCCGCCTCCAGCACGTGGACGTAGCGCTCGGCGTCGCGCCCCAGGATGACCAGGGCTGAAAAGTCGCTTCGATGCTTGCCCAAGGCCGGGTCCAGGGCGCCCACGGTCACGACGATGGGCGGCGGCGTGTTGCAGAAGTGGAAGCTCTCCAGCTTGAAGATCTGCGTCTCGGGGTCCAGGGGCTCGTTCTGCATTTCGCAGGAAAAGGCGGCCCGGTCGGCGGCGCGCTCGCACATGAGCAGGTAGAGCGGCTGGACCGCTGGCCACAAGACATCCGCGCCTTCGTTCATCTCGGCGAAATGGGCGTAATAGAAATCCTCGGCCGCATCCTGGTCGGCGTGATAGATGGTTTCCCAGCGCTCCCACAAATCCATGTTGACCGGCCAGGAAATGACCGCCTTGAACTTGGTGAACCGGAAGTCCGGGCGCTTCTCGATGCGCTTGAGCGCGCTGTCGTGGTGCAGAATGGTGCCGATGTAGACGAATTGGGCGGAGCCGTCGGGCGGGCCGAGCTTGAAAACCGTTTTGGTCAGCCAGTTCCAGAGCTTGTCTCGCTGGTCTTTCGAGCGGACCAGCTCGTCGTCTTCCAGGTCGTCCAGGATGACCAGGTCCGGGCGGCGGCCGGTCCAGTTCGCGCCGCGCATGCGCTGGCTCCGGCCGTAGGCCTTGAAGCGGCAGCCCTTGCCCTGTCCGCCCGCTCCGCCCGGACCATTGGCCACGATGGTGGTGGCCTGCCAGACGCGGCCCTCCCCCGTGAATTCCGGGAAGTCCTCGGCAAGCCGGGCGTTGTCTTCCAACTCCAGCTTGATGACCTCGATGTTCCCGGCCGCCTCGGTCTGGGAAGCGCCGACGACGATGACGTTTTTGACGTCCCCGCGAATGTGCCGCCAGAGGGGATAAAGCCGGGCGAGATAGGTGGTCTTGGCGTTGCCGCGCGGGGCGGCCACGGCTTCCCGGCGGCCCGGCCCCCAGCCGGGAACCTCCTCGACAATCCATTCGTGCAGGCCGGAGGGGGCGCAATGTTTGCCGTCCGGGTCCACGTGGTGCGGGAAATAGTGCTGGCAAAAATAGCGGAAGTCGGATTTCGTTCGCTCGATGCGCTCGGCCCGTCCGGCGTCGCCGGAGGCGCGCAGGTGCTGGAGCCTGCCGCGCAGGGCCTCCATCTCGTCGGCCAGCGCCTTGCGGTTGAGCTTGGCCATTTTCACGCGCCCTTGGAAAATTGCTTGCGGATGGCTTCCTGGATGTCGCCCAGGCGGGCGAGCAGCCAATCCACGATATCCTCACGGGCGTCCTGGGCGGCCAGCCTCGACAATACGTCGATGACGCTGGACGCGATTTCATGCACTTCGGCCAGCGGCTCCGTGCGCCGGGCCGCGCAGACGAGCTTGTGGTAGGCGTTGGCGTAGCGCTCGATGATTTCCAGGCGGGCTTGCGCGCTTTCGATTTCCTGCAATTTCGCCTGTTCTTCCTCGAAGCACCGGAAAAGCTGCGACAGAAAAAGCTTGTTGTGCTCTTCAAAGGCTCCGTCACCCAGCTTGCGCTGTAAGCGCAATTCCTCCCAATCCAATCCAGCCTCTTTATCAATGCCGCGATGGTAATACACCGTGCGCGGATTGACGTTGAACATTTCAGCGATACCTGAAATGGGCATGCCTTTGACATAAAAATCCCGCATCCTGTCGCGCTGTGTTGATTTTTTGTCGCTCATACCGTTGCCTGATACGGCATAAAATTATCGACGTATAGTTGAACAGTTGAACTATACATGGATAATTTTATTAAGGTAGGACGAATTTGCGTGACAAATGAAAGCGAGATGAAGGCGGAATGCATGGAGAAGGTGAACACGATAACGGGATATGCTGGATTTCGCATCGGCGATGCGTTGCGCGGCATGGGAGGAAATGTGGACGTTAAGCTTCCGGCGTCCTGCGCGGCCGGATTTATGAGCTGGCTGTGCGGCGGCATCGACCAGCTCGTCATGACGCTGGCGCTTTTCTGGGCCATCGACTTCTGCCTGGGCTTCGCGAGGGCGGTGAAAACGTCCACCATCTCGGCGTCCAAAATGAAGTCGGGCGCGGGCAAGCTGGTGCTCTACGGCTTCGCCATCATCGTCGGCCACCACCTGGACGGCCTGCTTCATAGCGGCGCTCACCTGACGTTTCCGCTGGCCATCCGCGATGCGGTGGCCTGCTATCTCGCCATCAACGAAAGCATCAGCATTTTTGAGCACATGTCCTTTTTTGGCGTCCCGCTGCCCGCGCCGCTCCTGAAACGGCTGCGGACCTATCGCGACGGCGTGTGCGGCGAGGATGCAAGCAAATGAACGCCTGGAAAATCGAACTCAATGCCGCCGCCAAGACCGGCGACCGCATTCTGATTTTGCCCCTGGGCGAGATCAACGGCGTCGATGGCCGGTCCTGGACGCTGCCCGAGGCGGACGCCAGCCGTCTGCTGAAGATCATCGACGGGAACGGCCTGGATATCGTGTTGGATTACGATCATGGCGCGGTCACGGGTTCAAGCCGGGCGGCGGGCTGGCTTCGCAATTTCAGGGTCGAGGCGAGCGGAATCACGGCCGAACTGGAGTTCACCGAAGCCGGGCAGGCGGCCGTGGCCGCCAAAGAATACCGCTACCTCTCCCCGGCCTTCGAGGCCAAGGGAAAACGCATTCTGCGCCTGCATTCGGTGGCGTTGGTCAATACGCCCAATCTCACGGAACTGCCCGCGCTCAACAGTCAACAGCAAGGAGTGGACATGGACCCCAAGGAATTGGCGAAGCTCCTCGGGTTGCCCGAGGACAAGCCGCTCGACCTGGGCAAGGCGCTGGGCGATCTGGCGGCCAACCACGCCAAGTTCGGTGAGGTTGTCGAATCGTTGGCCGCCAAGGTGGACGCCCTGGCGAGCCTCGGCAAGGGCAAGGACGAGGACAAGAAGGACACCCCGGACGGTTTGGCCACGCTGGCGGCCACGGTGGGCAAGCTGGCGGAAACCGTCAACGGCCTGGTTTCCGGCGGCAAGGCGCAGAAGGTGGCGGAGCTGGTGGAAAACGCCATCAAGACCGGCAAGCTTTCCCCGGCCCAGCGCGAGGCCGCCCTGAAGGCGGGAGAGGCCAGCATCGAAGCGCTGGGCGCCATGATCGAGGCCTCGCCGCTCGACCTGAAACTGCTCTCCAGCCTCCAGGCCAATGCGGCCAAGCCCCAGGGCAGCCCGGAGGCCAAGCTCTCCGACGTCGAGCTGGCGACCTGCGCGGCCATGGGCATCAAGCCCGAGGATTTCGTGAAGAGCAAGGAGGAGATCGATGGCGCTTGCTAAGGATCGCAACACCAAGATGCGCGACGGCGTGATGTTCCGCTTTCCGGTCGCGGCCGACGCGGTCATCTTCGCCGGGGCCATGGCCGCCCTGGATGGCGGTTATCTCGTTCCGGCCTCCGACACGGCCGACCTGACCGTGGTCGGCCGGGCCGAGGAACACGTGGACAACGCCGGAGGCGCGGACGGCGCCCAGGACTGCACGATCCGGCGCGGCGTGTTCGGCTGGAAGCCCTCGGCCGCCAACGCCCCCACGGCCTCCAACATCGGCGATCCCGCCTATGTGGAGGACGACGAAACCGTTTCCGCCGTGGCCGGGGCCAACAGCATCGTTGCCGGAACGATCCGCGACGTCCGCGAGGGCCTCGTCTGGGTCGAGACCGGTAAATAAGGAGCAAGCGACATGAATGCCATCAACGCCGCGTTTTTAAGCGCGTTTTACGTCGGCCTGTCCGCCGCTTTCCGCCAGGGGCTTGGGGAAGCCCAGTCCTACTGGGAGAAAGTGGCCATGCTGGTCCCCTCGACGACCTCGGAGAATCTCTACCCCTGGCTCAAAGAATTGCCCGGCTTCCGCGAATGGGTCGGCGACAAGGTCGTCAGCCTCCTGGAAGTCGAGGGCTACCGTCTGAAGAATAAGGATTTTGAGTCCACGCTCGGGGTCAAGCGATCCCAGCTCGAAGACGACCAATCCGGGACTTTTGCGCCCATGGCGAAGCAGCACGGCTACGCGGCCAAGGTCTGGCCGGACGAAGGCGTCTTCGGCGCGCTCAAAGACGGGTTTTCCGGCCTGTGCTTCGACGGCAAGCCTTTTTTCAGCGCCAACCATCCCGTGGGCGAGGTGGCCGTCTCCAATATCATCGATGGGGCGTCGACGCCCTGGTACCTGCTCTGCACCAAGATGCCCCTGCGGCCGCTGATTTTCCAGCAACGCAAGGCGCCGGTGTTCGTGCAGCAGACGGACCCGCAGGCCGACACCGTGTTCAAACGCGGGGAGTATCTCTACAGCGCGGAGGCGCGCGGTTCTTTCGGGTACGGCTTCTGGCAACTCGCCGTGGCCTCGAAAGCGGAACTCAACGCCGAAAACTACGCCGCCGCCAGAACCAGGATGACTGGCCTCAAAGACGCCTTCGGCCGCCCCCTCAATCTCCAGCCCAATCTCCTGGTGGTCCCGTCCACGCTTGAGGGCGCCGGGCGCAAGTTGCTCCTGAATCAGGTCGCCGCTGGCGGCGAGACCAACGAATGGTTCGGCACCGCCGAGCTGCTCGTCTCCGGGTGGGTGGACGCCTAAAAAACTCCCGGAGGCCGGGGCGGCGTTTTTAGGCGTTCGCCCCGGTTCCCGGGTCGAAGTATGTGATTGGTTTTAGATCTAGGTCAAAACTAGTTCAAAACGCGCGAGGGCGGCATGTACTGCACGCTTGAAGACCTGAAAAAACGCCTGCCGGAGGACAGCATCCTCCAGCTCGCCGACGACACGGGCGCCGGAACCCTGGAAGATGACGCGGTCATGGCGGTCATTAACGAGGCCATCGAGGCGGCCGACGCCGAGATCGACGCCTATGTCGGGCGCGTCCGCGAAACGCCGCTGGCGCCGGTCCCGGCGCTGATCGCCAACATGGCGGCCGACATGGCCGTACAGGCCCTCTACATGCGGCCTCATGGCCTCGCGATCCCCGAAAAGTGGACCGCCGCCATGGAGCGGCACCTCAAAGCCTTGCGCCTCATCGCCGACAAGAAGCTGGCCCTGGGCGCCGCCGAGGGCGAGACCGCCGCGCCTGCAACCAACACGGCCAGGACCGCCGCAGACCAGGGGCGCCTTGCGGCCCTGAAGGAGCTTTTTTAATGGCCGGGCTCAACTGGATAACCGACGTCAGGCACTACGCCCTGGCCGACTGGCCGCACGATCCGCGCTTGGTCGACCCTGGTCTTGTCCTGGACATGGATGTGATTTGCTCCGAGGCGGGCGTGAAATTCTGTGTTCACGAGGCTTACGCGACCAGCGGGCACGCGGACGACTCCTACCACTATCGTGGGCTGGCCGTTGACGGACATTTCGCGCCGGGTCTGACCCCGGCGCAGCAATTCCGGCTGCTCTACCTGCGCGGCTTCGGCGGCGTCGGCTGGTATCCCGGCTGGAACAATCCGGGCTGGCACGTGGACAAGCGCCCCGGCGCCCGCGTGTTTTGGTTCCGCGAGGGCGACCGCTACGTCTACGGCCTGTCACCGCTCCTGGCGCGCCTGGGCGTGACGCTGGCCGAGGTGGAGGCCGCCAGCGGCCCGTTGTCCTCGGGGTTCCTGACGGCCCACGGCTTCACCTCCCAGGCGGAGGGCGGCCGATCCGACCACCCCAAGGACCCGGGAGGACCGACCGGCTTCGGCGTTTCCCTGCGCTTCCTGCGCGGCTTGGACAAAGAGCTTGGCGACATCGACCGGGACGGCGACATCGACGCCTCCGACATCGACGCCCTGACCCCGGCCGACGCCGAGCGGCTCATGCGCCTGAGCTTCTGGGACGGCCTGCGCATGGCTCTGCTCCCGTTGCGCGTGGCCTGCTGCCAGTACGATTTCGCGGTCAACGCCGGACCGGCGACGGCCGGTCGCGTGTTGCAGGAAACCTGCAATTTCATTTTCAAACCCGTGCTGGCGGTTGACGGGATCGTCGGCCCCGCCACCCGGGCGCGGGTGGCGGAGATCTGCAAGTCGCTCCAGGCCGAAACCGCCTTTTGCCGCATGCTCATCAATGGCCGCCGCGCCTACTACCGCAGTCTGGATAAGCCCGAGTTCGAAACGGGCTGGCTGCGGCGCTGCGACGCCCTGGAACAGTACATTGGAGGGCTCAAATGATGGTCCGCAATTACCTGTTGCTTTTGCTGACCCTATCCGTGGCCATCGTCCTGTCCCTGGCCGTCTTCGGCCGCGCCCGGGCGGCGCACGAATACCTGGAGGAGGATTATCAGGCCGCCTTCTGCGCTCCGCGCGGGGGCGACATGGAATATCTGCTCGACGACCGCAGCCGGGTGGACTGCCTGTTCGCGGACGTCGACGGCGCCAGGATCGCCCTGGAAGTGGATTTCGGGAAAAAGCGCGACGAAGGGCTGGGGCAAGCCATGCGTTACGGCGCGGACACAGGCTTGACGCCCGGCGTGTTGCTCATCCTGGAACATCCCGGCGATGCGAAATACCTCGGCCAGCTCCAGCGCGCGGCGCGCTACTGGGGGCTGCCCCTGCGCGTCTGGACCATGACCCCGGACGATCTGCGCAACCCGCCCCAGGGCGCGCCGGGGGTGCGGCATGAATAAGTTCCGCGCGGTCCTGGCCATCGACGGCGGCGGCATACGCGGGCTCTTTGCGGCCAGCGTCCTGGCCGCAGTCGAGCGCATGATCGGCAAGCCTCTCGGCCAGACCTTTGACCTGGTTGCGGGCACGTCCACCGGCGGCATCATCGCCCTGGCCGCCGGGGCGGGGTTGCCCATGGCCGATATCGCCGCGTTGTACCGGACCCGGGCCGCCACGATCTTCCACCGCTCGCCCTGGCATGCCCTGGCGACCGGCGGCGGCCTGTGGGGTCCGCGCTACGACGGCAAGGGCTTGGCCGCCGCCCTGGCCGAGGCGTTCGGCGACCGTTCACTTGCCGGTATTGGCGGCCGCGTCCTGGTCACGGCCTACGACCTGGAGCGCCGGAAACCGCATTTTTTCAAATCATGGAAGGCGCGCGAGGATGCGGACGAAGACTTCCGGCTGCTCGACGCCGCCCTGGCCACCAGCGCCGCCCCGGTCTACTTCCCGCCCGCGAGCATCAGGCCCTGCGGGCACGCGAAGGAATCCTACCACTATCGGGGGGTCTGCCTCCCGCTCGCGAGCATCAGGCCCCAGGGCGGAGGAGGCGCGTTGACGCTCATCGACGGCGGCATCGGCAACAATAACCCGAGTCTGTGCGCCCTGGCCGAGGCGGGGAAGTTGTGGCCGGAACCCGTGTTGCTGCTCTCCGTGGGGTCCGGCGTATCCGAACAGCCCTACTTTCACGCCTCAGGCTGGGGGTTGGCCGGATGGGCCGCGCCGCTTCTGGACTGCATGTTCGACGCGCAGAGCGACACGGCGGCCTACGTCTGCGGCCTCCAGCTCGGGCGCAACCACCTGCGCATCAACTGTGTGTTGCCGTGCGACATCCCCATGGACAGCTCGAACCCCGACGCTCTGCGCTCCCTGGAATACCTAGCCGAGGCGGTGGTCGAGGGCAGGCGGGCGGAAATCGAGCGGCTCATTGAACTGCTCGGCTACAGGGGGCGGCAATGGACCGCATAGAAATCACGGTCGACACCTCGCCTGTTGACGCGCTGCTGGAGCGGCTGAACGATCGTTTGGAGGACAAGACCCAGCCCATGGCGGAGATCGGCGAGGTGCTCGTCTCTTCGATCCGCTGGAACTTCCGCGAGCAGCGCTCCCCGAGCGGCGAAAAATGGAAACCGTCCCGGCGCGCCCAGCGCGAAGGCGGGCAAACGCTGATCGACACAGGCAGACTGCAAAACTCCATCGACGCCCAGGCCTACCCCGACCGGGTCGAAGTGGGCACGAACGTTCCCTACGCCGCGCCGCTGCAACTCGGCGCGACCATCCCCGCCCATGTCATCCGGGCCAGGAACGCCAAGGCGTTAAGGTTCGTCATCGGCGGTCAGGTCATCTTTCGAAGGTCGGTCAACCATCCCGGCGCGACCATTGAACCCAGAGAATTCCTCGGCGTCCGCGACGAGGACTGGCTCGAGATCGAAGATATTTTGTTGAGGTGGCTGCAATGAGCTTTGACTCCACGGATTTGGAAAACGCCGTCGTGGCTCTGCTTCAGCCGCTCCGGGCCAGCCACGGCGTGCTGACGCTGAAGAAATACGACGGCGAGCTGGACGCGGACCGCATCACCGCAACCATGGGCCGCGTCCCGGCCGTGCTGGTTCTGTACGCGGGCGGCCGGAACGAGGATTTGGGAGCGCGTCAGGTCTTCATGGCGCGCTTGGTCGTCTTTTGTCTGGAGTCGGGTTTGCGCGAAGGAACGGCCCGGCCGGGCGTCAACGCCTTATTGCGGGGCGTCCGGGACATCCTGGCAGGCTGCGAGATCGTGAGAAGCTCCGTGGCCTCGCTCGAACGCGAGGAAGCGGTTTCCGCCGCCAGCGGCATGAGCTGCTTCGCGGCGACCTACAAAATCCCGGTCTACTGGATGGCCGGGCAAGGAGGAATCCATGGCTGATCAAGAGCAGCAGCGGGCCTCGATAATGGCGATGCTGGTTGCGGCCGAGGCGACGTACGGGGTCGCCCCCGCGTTTGACCCTGCGCTGCATGGCCTGTTGGCCAACAGCGGCGTCACCTGGGAACCCAAGATGGACACGGTGGAGCGCAAAATCCTCAAACCGACGTTTTCTCCGGCTGGCGTGCGCGTGGTGAGCGCATCCCAGACCCTGCGCGTGGAGGTGGAGGCGCGCGGGGGTGGACTGGACGTGTCCGGAGCGCCCAAAGCGCCGGATTGGGAGCCGTTGGCCCTGGCCTGCGGGCTCCAGAAAACCGCCTGCCATCGCCTGACCGTGGGCGACGCCACGGGCTACGAGATCGGCGAGACGATCACGGGCGCCACCTCCGGCGCCACGGCCACCCTGCACCATATCGACGGCGACGTCCTGGTGGTGACGGGCGTGACCGGCTCGTGGACGCCAACGGCGGAAAACGTCACGGGTTCCGAGTCCGCCGCCGCATCGCCGCTGACGGGCGTGGTCCAGGCCATCGAATACCGGCCCGTCACGGCCAACTCGGCGGCGCAGAAATCCTGCGCGATCCGGTTTCACAAAGACGCGATCCTGCACCAGCTTGTTGGCGCCAGGGGCAACATGAACCTGTCCGCCAAGAACAAGGAAATCCCCTCGATCCAGTTCGATTTCTCGGGCCTGTGGGTTGACCCTGCGGACGCCAATCTGCCCACGCCCACGCTGACCGACCTCAAGCCGCCGGTGTTCCTCAACGCGGGGGCGCGGATCGGCGAGTACATCCCGGTGTTCGACGCGTTCAGCCTCAACCTCAACAACAAGGTCGAGGCGCGGCCGAGCGCCAACGCCGCCGACGGCATGGCCGGATTTCTCATCACCGGCCGCCGCCCCTCGGGAAGCATGAACCCCGAGGCCGATTCCTTGGCCAACAGGCCCATCTGGGCCACCCTGCGCTCCGGCGCCACGGCGGACTATTCCTGCAACATCGGCAGCGAGGCGGGCAACCGCCTGCGCGTCCAGGTCCCGGCCGCGCAGCTCGAAGGCGTCAAGTATTCGGAGCGGGTCAACATCGTCTGCTACGACGAATCCTTCGTCTGCAAGGAACACCGCGTCGGCGACGACGAGTGCCGTCTTTACGTTTTCTAACCCACAAACAAACGAGGAAATCATGTTTGAATTGAATCCGACGAAGCAGTGCGTGGAAGTCGAACTGGCCGGGAGCGGCGATATCCTGACCCTGTACTATCGCGCTCCGACCAACGCCGAACGGCTCGCCCGGCACAACGAGCTGGTCAAACGCGAGGCCGGGGCCAAGAAGACCAAGATCGTGAGCTACACCTTCCCGATTTCCGTCAAGTACGGCTCCAAGCTTTGCACCGGTTTCGAGACCGGCGTCCTGGCCCTGGACGGCAAGATGATCAGCTCCGATCCGGCCGCCGAGGACTATTGCGCTGAGTGGAAAGGCCTTCTGGAGAAGGCGTGTCCCGACGCGTTCGTGGTGGTCGATTCCATCGCTTTCCGGGCGGCCAAGCTTCCGGGCGCGGATGAAGGCGGCATCGAATACGTCGAGGATGACGAACTCGGCCCGGACCCTTCCGAGCCTTCGACGCCCACTTCCACGGGTGCGGAGGCGTAAAAAACGCACCGGCGCAATGTCTCAAGAATAACGGTCCCTGGTTGGAGGCGGTCTGCGCCCGCTGCCCGCGCCGCGATGCGCGGCCGTCTCCATACATCTCGCACCTGTTGACGCTGCGAAACTACCGCCTGGGCGGGTACCCCTACGGTCAGGATGATCTCGATTTGGACATGTGGCGGGATCTTGGGCTCCTTGAACAGTATTTGGACAGCAAAAAGCAACAGTACAGGCTTTTCTGATGAGTGAGAACCGGGTCCGAATCGTAATTTCCGCCGAAGGCAAGGACGCTCAGAGCGTCGTTGCCAATGTTCGGCGCGAATTCGTCGGACTCGGTTCTGACGCCGAGAAGGGAGGCGCCCGGGCACGTACGGCCGTCAGGGGAATGGACTCGGAGCTGCGGCATATCCAGGACACCGCCAAGAGCGTGGCCGGGGTTGTGGCGACCGCGTTCGCGGCCGTCAAGACAACGCAGCTTATTAAGGATTCCGTCACCCTGGCGGCCAGATACGAGACGCTGGGCGTAGTCATGCAAACCGTTGGCCGGAACTTCGGCTATACGGCGGATGAAGTTGACGCCACCTCTCGCGCCCTGCAACAGGCGGGCATTTCCATGGTGGAATCCCGCCAGCAAACCACGAAGTTGATGCAGGCGCACATTGACCTGACCCATGCCACAGACCTGGCCAGGGAGGCCCAGGACGCCGCCGTCATCGGCAACATGAATTCCTCCGAGGCTTTCGCGCATTTGGTTACTGGCATCCAGACCGCCCAGGTCGAAATGCTCAGAACCATCGGCATCAACGTGAATTTCGAGGAGGCGTATCAGACAGCAGCCAAGGCGATCAATAAAAAGACGACGCAACTGTCCGAAGACGAGAAGATGCAGATCCGCGTCAACGCCGTGCTGGCGGCGGGCGCGGACATCGCCGGGACATACGAGGCCGCCATGTCCACGGCGGGCAAGCAGATGACCTCGTTTTCGCGTTATACGGAGGATTTCAAGGTCAAATTCGGCGAAGCCTTTGGACCTGCGGCCACCGAAATGATCAAGACCGCCACGGCGGAGATGAAGCGGTTACAAGCGGTGGTGCAGGACCCGGAGGTGCAGAAATCGCTGGCAAAGCTCGGCGAGGCCGGGGTCACGGCCTTTGAAAGCATGATCCGCCTCGGCGAGGTGGTAGGACCGACGTTCAAGGACATTCTCGACGGATGGAACAGTCTGCCGGATGTCGTCAAGGAAGTCGGGCTGATTGGCGCAATCGTTGGAGGGGCGGGAGCGAAAGCCGCACTGGTGCTCATATCAAAGGCTTCTTATGAAATAGACAAGTTATTCAGCGACTTGGATACGTACTTCAACGCCAGCAAGTCCGAAGCGGATAAGCTTGCTATGACGCGGCTCCTTGAGGGCAAGAAAGAGAATCTTGAGTTTGGCTTGTCGAAGATAGGCCGGGCGCTCGGATTCGACCAGGACGCCAGCGCCCGCGATCTGGCTGAAGTTAACCGGCAGCTCAAATATCTGGAGAGCATGGCGCCTCTGGGGGCGCGGACCGACACGGATTTGTTTAAGCAGGATCGTGAGCGCGTTGCGCTCCAAGCCCGTAACGCCGCCCTGTCCGGCCTGTCCGGCAAAGGCAACTCGCCTACCGGGACGCCTTCGACCGGCGCCGCCCCCTCCCTGGACGAACAGCTTGCGGCCGCAAAATCTTTCGCCCAGGCCTACGCCCTCCTGGAATCAGAACTGACCAAGACCGTCACCGGAGAGGTGGCGGTCAGGACGCAGGCCTATAAGGACGCTTTCTCGGCGATTAGCGCCGCGCGCGGCGATGAAATCAACGCGCAGCTGGCAGAGATTACCAAGGCCGAGGGCGAGGCGCTGGATGCGTATGGCGATACCGAAGAGCGGCGGGCCGCCATCCATGCGCAGTTTGCCGAAAAGCGCAAAGCCCTGGATGCAGCCTATTACGCCTGGCAAAAGTCCATCGCTGCCGATTTCGCCACCTATGATTACTGGCACGTCACGGAACAGGACGCCCAGGCCCAGGACGTGACCGCGATCCGCGAGAAGGCCTCCCAGGATCTGGACGCCATCCTGGGGCGCGACACGGCCCGTCAGCTGGCCGCGCTGGAAACTGAGTACAAGGAGATGCGCGACGCCGCCGAGGACAAGCAGGCCGTGGACGCGTGGTATTTCCAGGAGCGCCAGGCGCTCCGCGAGCAGGATCTGGGCGACGCGGCCGAGCTGACGGATGCCCATTGGGACGCCGAGCGGGCGGCGCTGGAGCAACATCTCAAGGACGTCAAAAGCGAAATCAATGATGAGCATGTCCTGGAGGTCTACGCGGCCCAGCAGCGGGACGCCCTGCGCCAGCGGGAGCTGGAGGCGCGGCTGGGGTATGAGGACAATTACCTCGACTACCTCCGGGACCGGCTGAACCTCGAATTCGGTTTGTTCCAGTCCGCCGCGACCAAACGCCTCGAACTGTGGCAGGCGACAGCCAACGCCATCATCAACGCCATTAACCAGGTTGTGGAAATCGGCTCCGACGCCGTGGCCACGCTTGTGGATGCGGCGGCTTTCGGCGCGGACGAAACGATCGATGTTGCGCAGACGCTCAAAGAGTCCCTGCGCAACATGGTGTACAACCTGACCAAGGAACTGTCCGCCTATCTCATCAAAAATTATTTGGTCATGCCCATCGTCGGCTCTTTCGTGGGGGTGACGGACGATTCCGGCGGCGTGCTCTCAAGCCTGACCGGGTCGGGATCGGATTCCGGCGGGTCTATCGGGTCCCTGCTCAACAATAGCGGACTCGGCGATCTCATGAATACCAGCGTGGACGTATCGTCCTGGTTCGGCTTGACCGGGTCCGCCTACAACGCCACTTCCACCTCGGGATTGGCCGCAGCGGACGCGGCCCTCAACGGCTCTATTGCTGGAGGATATTCCGGCCCGGCGGTTTCAACGGCGGTTTCAGCGACCACGCTCGGCGAGCTTTTCACCGGCATCGGCGGGGGCTTTTCTTTGGGCTCCATGCTCAACGAGTATCTTGGCGGCGACTCGACCACCGGCATGCTCGCATCCGCCGGGGGCGCTGCCATCGGCACTTTGGTGGCCGGTCCCATCGGCGGCATCATCGGCGGCATCATCGGCGGAGGCGCGTCCGGCCTGTTTTCGAGCGGTGAAACCAAAACCGAGGCTGTGGGCTCGGGGTCCACGGTCTACATCCTCGGCGGCGACGCCATAGGGTCCGGCTACACCCAATACCGCCATACCTCCAGCAAGGGCGACGTCTCCCACACCACGGGCTATCGCCAGATCACCAGCGATGAGCAGGACGAGATCGCGGCCGCCTGGGATGAGACGTCATCGTCGGTCTACGCCGCCGTGGAGGCGCTGGGGATTGGTACGGACGCCATTGACGGCTTTTCATACGCGATGGGTTTTGACGCCAACACGGCGGAAGACCTTGAAACCATCATGTACGGCATGGGCAACGCCATGACCCTGCAAGCCCTGCAAGCGGCCGGCCTGGAGGGCGCAATCGGAGCCCTTGCAACATCCGGCGAATACGCCATCGACACGGTCACGCGCCTGGGCGAGGCCATGGGCGCCCTGGAACCGGCCGCCAAGCTCTACGGCGTGGATCTCGATGCGATTTCCTCCGGGTTTGTGGATGATTTGCTCCCCACGCTTTCCGCCGCCGGGGCGGCCACGACGGCCACGGCGGACGTGATGGCCACGGGCGTGGACGACATGACCGCGACGGCCACTGATGTGGAAACGGCCATGAGCATGGTGGAGGAGACCGTGGCCGCCATGTCCGGCACGGCCGAGGCCGCCAGCGCCTCCCTGACCGATCTTTCCAGCGCGGGCGCGGATGCCACGGAAGCCGTCCAGGCCACGGAAGAGCAACTGCGCAAGCTCGCGCAGGCCGAATACCTGTCCGAGCTGGCCGACCTCATGGGCGGGACCGATGCGGTAACGGCCGCTTTTCAGCGGTTCTACAACAATGTTTACAGCCAAAGCGAGCAGGCGCAGTACGCCCTGGACTACTACGCGGACGCGGCGGCCGAATCCATTACCGAGATTACAAGCTCGGCCACGTCGCTGGCCAATTTTTGGTCCGACTACCGCACGGCCATGTCGGGCAGCCTGACGCCCGAGGAGTTTGTGGCCTGGGACACGGCCGCGCAGGCCGTCGAGGCGTTTGACGCCATCGTCGATTCCGTCAACGAGCTAAACCGCGCGGCCGAGGCGTTCGCCTCTTCGCTGGCGGTCCGGCAGCTCACGGCCCAGGGCCGCAGCCAGGAAGCGGAAATGACCTCGCTCCTGGCCAGCCATGAACAAGAACTCTACGATGCGCGCACGTCGGGCTATGACGCGACGCAGCTTGCCCGTCTGGCCGAAGTCCAGCTGGCGGAAGTGCGGCAGCTGGAAGCGGAACAAGAGTCCGAGCGCAACAATACGCGGTGGAGCGCGTGGAAAAGCTACTATGACGCGGTTGGCGACAAAGAGAATATGTACCGCATCAAGCAGCTCGAAAACGCCGAAAAGGTCTATGAGATAGTGTGGAAGTACGGCTATGAAATGGCCGATCTCTATAATTTCGTCTATTCCGAGTTGATCCGCATCGAAAGAGCAGAAACCGCTGAAACCGAAAGCTTGAATCAGCGTAAAATGGCTTCTGACCTCCAATACCGCGCCCTGGTTCTGGCCGGGAAAACCGATGAGGCCGAAGCGCTGAAGCTGGTCACAGCGGCCGAAGAAGAGTTGCGCACGGCCCGCGAGACGGCCGGGGTCACGGCCGAACAGCTGGCGGAGCTGGAGCGCATCCAGGCCGCCGAGCTGGACGCGTATTGGCAGGACGTCGCTGACTCGGGGCAGGATGCCCTGGATAAGCTGCTCGGCGCTGTCCAGACCTTTGCGGCGGGCTCCCTGGACGCCATCGCGGCGGCGGTGTCCGCGCTCAGCGGCTCGGTCTCCTCGCAGATGACCGACGCCCAGGCCGCGATCCAGCTGGTGAGCGACAACATCAGCGACCTCGATAACGTCATCTCCTCGCTCGAAACCGCCATCGACGCCATACGCGGCGCGGACGCCGAGGCCTACGATCCGGCCGAGCGCCTGGCCTATCAGCGGTCCGTCTATGCCGCGCTCAAAGAGCGCGCCGCGTCCGGCGACCTGGAGGCCATGGCGCAGATGGGCGAGGCCGGGCAGGACGTGCTGGCTGCGTACCGGGCGGCCGGGACCAGCAGCGCGGAATACAAATCCCTGACCAAGTCGATCTTGGGCGATCTGACGCGCTATGAAGAGATGGCCGAGGCGCAGAAAACGGCGGCCGAGTATTTGGCGGAGCTGCTCGACGTCAATTACCGACTCCTTGAATACTATGAGAGCTTGTTGGCGCAAGGCGAGGCCGCGTCTGAAAACGCCGCGTCCGCCGTAGGCGCCATAGGCGCGGTGCAGGATCTGATCGCCCGGGCCATGGACGGGACGCTCATTGTTCAGACGCCGGGGACTTCCGAAACGCTTGAAGATTGGTCGCAATCCGTGGGCGACCTCGTGACGTCCGTCAATGGACAGACCGGGCAAGTGGTCCTGTATCAACAGGGGCTGTCGCAGGCCTATGAGAGTCTGTCGAGCGCGCTCCAAAACGGCGACGTGACCGTGGCCGTGCTGCCCGAAAACATCGACGTGTTTTCCGCAAGCTTCAGCGGGACGGTTGACGGGTTCGAGAGCGCATTGACCTCCTCCGGCTCGGGGCTGGGCGATGTGGCGTCCCAGGCCGATACCGCCGCATCCTCCCTGACCGCCTGCGGTTCCAGCGCCCTGACGCTCCGGGACGTTTTCGGGGCGGCCGCCACGGACACGTCGAGCGGCGCGGCGGCCGCTGTTTCGTCCCTCGGGCAGGCCGGGGCCAGCGCCCTGACCCTCCAGGGCATCTACAACGCCGCCGGGTTTGGGATCGCGCTGTCCGCCTCGCAATTCGTCCAGGAGATCAACGGCGCGACCGGCGAGGCCGCCGGAGTCACGTCCGTGCTCCAGCGGATTCAGCAGGACGGCATCGCCATCACCGTGGACGTCCAGGACCTGCTCCAGACCGATGAGCAGCGCGGGCGCCAGTATCTGCAAGACATTGCTGGCTATAATCGCGACATGCAGGCGGACGTTGCGGACATCCTGGATGCAATCCAGGACTACCAGACGGACCGGACCGCCGAGATCGCTCTGGCGCAAAAGGAGAGCCAGGCGGAGTTGCTCAAGTCCCAAGCTGTGGATACGTTCAATAATTCGTTCGCGTCATCAATGATTGCGATGTTGACGCAATACACGTCCCAGGACAGCGCGATATCCGAGCTGACTGGAGCCGGATTCCTTGGAGGCGGCTATCAGAGCGCCTACCCCGCGATCGATGATCTTTCGTGGCTGTACTATGCGCAGCAATACGGCGATGATGCCGCTCAAAGCAACGCGGCGACTGATCTTTCACGGTTTTGGAGCTTTTGGGAAAACAGCGGATACGCAAATGTGAATGCCTATGATGCGGAATCCGCAATGATTGCGTATCTCGAACAGGCGATGACCGCTGATACGCAAAAGATGCGGGACATACTTTTGCGTTCCATCGGTGGGAAAACGACGGATGACGGCTATAATCAATCGACGGCGTCCCTCGTTGCGAACACCGACATTGCCTATACCGGGCTCATGACGATGCTCAAGGGGCTAGCCGACGTGGAGGCGGAGCTTTCCGACATGGGCAGCGTCTGGGATTACTTGCCGGACACTCTCCAGACCTGGCTGCAAACCTGGACCGGCGCGGCCTACGCGGACGGCGGCATTTCGTACGGTCCCCAGCTCGCCTGGGTGTCCGAGGGAGCGTATGCGGCCGAAGCGCACGTGCCGTTGCCGGACGGCCAGACCATCCCCGTGACCCTGGACGGCGCCAATTTCACGCGGATTGTCCAGGCAATCCAGATATCCGGCGATGAGCTGTCCCGCAAGCTGAGCGCGATCGCGTGGCAGCTCAACAAGACCAACAAAGTACTGTCGTCATGGGATAGCCAGGGAATGCCGGAAGAGAGGAAGCAATAATAATGCAAGTCATCCACCCGATAACATGGGTCACGTCCAAGGTTGTCGCATCCAACATACCGGAGGATGATTACGATGAGTTTTCCGCAACGGCCGTCTATTCGTCCGGCGCGTACTGCATTGTCGCGCTGACGCACCAGGTTTTCCGCGCCCTGACAGCACTGGACGGCACGGACAATCCCTATCCGCCCACGGACATTTCCAGCGCCAGCCCGTCCTGGGAGCTGGTCGGCTACACCAATCGCTGGCGCATGTTCGACCCATACACCAATTCGCAAACCGAGGGCGTCGCCCTCGATGGCGGCGGGACCGTTATCGACGTCACTGTGGACGCGTCGCGGTGTGATGCCCTGGCGCTGCTCAATACCAACTGTTCCCGCATCCAGCTGACGCTGTATTCGTCCGGCGGTGAGGTGTTGTGGGAATACGACAGTAACAACGATCCCTATGCGTTATCAGCATCGTTCTCCGGGAGCTGGAGCGAGCATTTTCGCCGCGAAGGCCGGTACAAAACCAATTTCTATTTTGTTTTCCCGTGTTGGGTCGGCGCTTTACTTAAAATCGTCATTACCAGCACTGGACCTGTGCGTTGTGGAAACGCCGTAATAGGCAAGATGAAGTATGTAGGCGAATCGTTACTGTCACCAAAAATATCAAAAACAAGCTACTCCAAAAAAGTGACAGACGATTTTGGCCAAACATACTTAAAAAAAGGCGTGATTGTCAGAGATATCGACTTTGTTGTTGAGGTGTCAAACGGACGCCTGGACTATCTTAATACGCTGTTTGACGATCTTGACGCTGTACCAGCGGTTTATATTTGCGACAACTCGACATCGTTACAGGATGTGTTCGCGCAAGTGTTTATTTTGTACGGATTTTACGGGAGTTTCGAAGTCGTCGTACCGAATGCAATAACTTCTGAAGCGTCTATTGTGGTAAAAGGTCTGTTGTAGGGAGGGGGTATGGCTGAAGTAACACAGATTACGCAGATGGTCACGCCGTTGTCCACGCCGCCCACCTGGGCGGACCCGGCGAATTTCGATCAACGGGCGGACACGTTTGTTTTGGAACTGCAAACGCTCTCGGCGCAGCTGAATACGCTCATCACCCAGATCAACGGCATGGGGACGACCATGTCCGGGTACGCTGCGACCGCCGTTGCCGCGAAAACGGCCTGTCAGGTCGCCCAATCGGCCGCCCAGATTGCCGCGTCCATGGCCGAGAGCTACGCCAACCAGGCGCTCAACGCCGCCGCGCCGCTGTGGAATGCGGGGACGGCCTACGCGGCCCCGGCTGTGGTCGCGGGCAGCGACGGAAACACATACCGCGCGATCCAGCCCAGCACGGGCAAAGACCCGGTGACGTCGCCGGATTACTGGCGCCCCATCACGCTGGCCGCGCTGCCGGGGATCGGTCCGGATCAATACCCGCTCAACCGCATGCTGAGCGCCCTGGCCTATCAACCGGTGGCGGGCGGGCACCAGGTCATCCTGGCGGAGTACGCTGACGACGCGGCGGCGGCCGCCGCTTCCCCCCCCGTGCCCCTCGGAGGCCTCTATCATACCGCCGGAACCATCAAAATGAGGGCCGTATAATATGCCACAACCCACGCTTAACGCAGTTTTCAGAGGAAACGTGTACATCCCTAGATTGGTCGTCTCCCGCTCGACTCCCGGTACGCGCGTCAACGCCCTCGGACTGATCGAGGAGGTCCCGGCGTATGCTCCACGGATCGATCACGATCCGCTGACGGGCGAGTGTAGGGGGCTGCTCATTGAGGAGCAGCGGACAAATGCGCTGTTACACTCGTCTGGCTTTGACGAGTCGGCATGGAGTAAAAATCGCTGTGCTGTCAGTGGCACAACTACCGGTCCTGACGGCGTTCCCGACTCCGGTCAAAAACTCATTGAAAATGACACCACTGCAACACACTATCCCGCGCAACTTGCTACAGTCACGGCTGGAAACATCTATACGCTCAGTGTGTTTATCAAAGCCGCTGAACGGTCTATGATTCGTGTAACACTGCCGTCCACCACTTTTGGTTCCTGTGCGGCTACGTTCGACGCGCTCACTGGTCAGACATACATGGCTGATAACAGTAAAGGGACCAACGGGGACGCGTTCCACGGCATCAAGTATTACGGCAATGGTTGGTATCGTTGCTACGTGACAGGAGTTGCAACCGCAGATGGAACGCAAAACATGAGCCTGACAATGATTTACCCCAACCTAACATCTTCGGCTACATATACCGGAGATGGAGCAAGCGGGATATATCTTTTTGGCGCTCAGTTTGAACAAGGTTATCTTACCTCGTACACTCCCACCGCAGCCAGCGCCGTCACACGCGCGGCGGACAGTGTATATATTTCTACGGCCGATTTTTCGTACAAATCTGTCGAGGGGACACTGTATATTGATGGAGACGCAAACATCACGTCTACGGCGATTATTGGAGGCCTGGGCGTCTCCGGCGTATCCGCTCAGTCTATCTACTCGCAGATCGATCCTGACGGCGTTATCTCTATGCAGATACCAAACTATGTGGCTCTTGATTACGGGGTGGGATATACAACAGGGATGCGCTTTCGAGCTGCAATATCATATGCGGAAAATAGCGCCATCGCATGCTACAACGGCGGCGCTTTGCACACGGACACATCGTGCGCGATCCCGTCCATCAGCCGGTTGATGCTGGGGTCAAAACCATGGGCCGCTGGGAACTACATTAACGGCCACATCCGCCACGTCCAATACTATCCGCGCGCGCTGACGGGCGCGGAATTGCAATCACTGACGAGATAGATAAGGGAGGCGCAAATGCAAAAAGCGGATCGCGACATCTACATCCAGGCCCCCACGCGGGAGGCCCTGCTGGCGGACCTGGCCGCGCTGGGCTACGCGGCCGATGGTGAAATCGTAATGCCCGAGGGATGCGCCTATGATCTGGCCACCCGCGTGGAGCTGGCCCCGGCGGGGCGAGATGCGGAGGGGGAGGTCACCACGCCCGCAACGTTGTTGGACGGGGTGGTCGCCGTCCTGCGCGTCACGCCGGAGATCGCCGCCAGCCTGCGCGGGGCGGCGATGACGGCGAGCCAGATCGTGGAGTATCGGGCGGGTTTTCCCGTCCTCTGGGGCGGGCCGCTGGGGGAGGACATAGAAACGGCCAAGGTCGCCAAATGCGCGGCCGTCAATGCCGCGCGTGATGCCCTATTATTTGGCATCTTCACGGATTCCCACGGGATCCGGTATGATGTTGACGAGCGCAGCCGTCTCAACATGACCGGCCTGGAGGCCAAGCTCGCGAGCGGCTACATTCCCGACGCCGGTTTTTCGTGGCGGGACGCCGACAATGTCGACAGGGCTCATGACGCGGAGAGTTTTCGCGTGTTGACGGCCGAGATCACGGCCTGGACCAATGCTGTTCATGTGGCCGGGCGCATCAAAAAGGCCGCCGTGGATGCGCTGGGTTCAGCCGCCGCCGTGCAGGCCTATGACGTTGAAGCCGGGTGGCCGCAATAACGAGTGGAGCAGGCGGGGCGGATTGCGGCCGCCCCACTGGCCCGGCGTGCGACCGCCGGACCACCAGCCGAAGCCAGCTGCTCCCTCCCCTGGGCAAGCAAGGGTGCGGAGGGGTTAGCAGGTATCGGCGCAATCTGTAAAGAAGTGGGAAATGCGGGAGATACGATGTGCCGAATGTAATAAGTTGTTGGGCAAGGGGGAGGCGCTGATCCTCTCTATCAAATGCCCGCGCTGTGGGACGGTTAACCTTCTGAGGGCCATGAGCCCCGACATGGAAGGCCAGGGAGCCTCGACAAGCGAGGATTCCGATGTCGGGAAAAGGAAGTCTTGAACAGCTCTATGGATATCCGCCGTTCTCCGTATTGGATGGGCGAACGGCGAAGTGGCAGGCGAGGAAAAAAGCATGGAGGGCGCTGGGGCTTATGGGTGAAGTGGGGCGCGATAACGTACGCAAGACCATGACGACGTTGCCCAACGTCTCGGGTGATTCACCCTGGCTCGACTCTTCACCGTTTGACCCCGTGCTGACCGAAGTTTTCTATAACTGGTTTTGTCCGCCCGGCGGTGTCATTCTTGATCCTTTCGCGGGCGGCCCAGTTCGGGGCGTGGTCGCGAGCCTGATGGGGCGGCGGTATGTCGGAATTGATGTCCGAGCCGAACAGGTGCTGGCAAATAAAGCCCAGGCCGCCGGGCTGTGCGGCAGGAATGATACGCCGCCGGAATGGCGGACCGGCGATAGCGCGAAATTGAGACAGATAACGCGCAAGCGGGCCGATTTTCTGTTTTCCTGCCCTCCCTACCACAGCCTGGAACGCTATTCATCCCAACCTGACGACTTGTCATGCATGCCGTGGGAAGTTTTTTTGGGCGCTTACCGGCACATTATCAAGCAATCATGTCGCCTTCTGCGGGACAACCGCTTTGCGGCGTTTGTGGTTGGCGATGTCAGGGATAAGCGCGGCAACTATCGAGGGTTTCCGGCTGAGACAATCCGTGCGTTCAAGGATGCGGGGTTGGAGCTATACAACGAGGCGGCGCTCGTTACAGCGGTAGGCACGCTGGCTCTCCGCGCTCATGGCAATTTCAAAACACGCAAGCTCGGCAAGTCTCATCAGAACGTTCTGGTCTTCGTCAAGGGCGACCCAGCAGCGGCCGCAAAAGCCACCGCCCCCGGCCCCCTCATCGACCTGGAGGCAATTTGAGATCGCGCGCACGCGTAGCAATCCACGCGCCACCCAAGTTTGCACGGCGGCCCATTCGTCCAAGACCCCGTGCAAACTTTTCCAACGGCGCGCGCGAAGGGATACCAGAGCGGGACCAGAGCGGGACCAGAATTAGAAACTCAACGTCCGCAACGGAAAAGGGGTTACGATTTTCATCGTAACCCCTTGAATTTCCTGGTGGGCCATCAAGGACTCGAACCTTGAACCAACGGATTAAGAGTCCGCTGCTCTACCAATTGAGCTAATGGCCC
>CALGYO010000182.1 GCA_937934715.1 uncultured Desulfovibrionaceae bacterium
AGCTACGGCCTGGGCGAGGCCGTGGTGGGCGGCATGGTCACTCCGGACAAGTTTTACGTCTTCCAGCGCGACGACGGCTCGGAAGTGGTCGTGCGCACCATGGGCTACAAGGACAAGAAGATCATCTACGAGGACAAGGGCGGCACCAAGCTCATCAAACTTGACGACGCCGAAGCCTACCGCTGGTCCCTGTCCCTGGCCCAGGCCGAGGAAGTGGCCCGGGGCGTGCGCTCCATAAGCGTGGCCTACGGCGGCATGATCATGGACACGGAATTCTGCATCGACTCCGCGGACCGGCTCTGGTTCGTCCAGGCTCGTCCCGAAACCCGCTGGAACGAGGAGTTCGAGGAACATCCGGACACCATCTTCATGCGCCGCATGGAAGTGGAGAAACGGGCCCTGGCCTCGGCCGAACGGGTGCTCGAGGGCAACGGCGCCTCGCGCGGGGCCGGGCAGGGCGTGGTCCGCTACCTGCGCTCCGCTTTGGAACTCAACAAGATCAACAAGGGCGACATCCTGGCCGCCGAGCGCACCGATCCGGACATGGTGCCGGGCATGCGCATCGCCTCAGCCATTCTGGCCGACGTGGGCGGCGACACCAGCCACGCCGCCATCACCTCGCGGGAACTGGGCATTCCGGCCATCATCGGCATCCAGCGCCTGGAGACCCTGCGCTCCCTGGACGGCCAGGCCGTGACCGTGGACGGCTCCCGGGGCGTTGTCTATCGCGGGCTCATCCCCCTGGTTGAAGTGGGCGGCGAGATGGACCTCTCGAAACTCCCCGCCACCAACACCAAGGTGGGGCTCATCCTGGCCGACGTGGGACAGGCCCTGTTCCTCTCCCGCCTGCGCAACGTGCCGGACTTCGAAGTGGGCCTTCTGCGCGCGGAGTTCATGCTCGGCAACATCGGCGTGCATCCCCTGGCCCTTGAGGCCTACGACAACGGCACCCTGCTGCAGCTCGTGGAACGCAAGGCCAAGGAGCTGGACGACAAGCTCACCAAGATCGTGCGCGAGCAGCTGGCCGAGGGCTACATCGCCATGGACCTCAAGCTGCGCAATTACGTGGGCCTGGTCACCGGGCTCACGGCTGAGATCGAGGCTTTGGACGCCCAGGAAGGGGTCAAGGGCGCGGACGAGGCCCTGGCCGTGCACCGCAGGCAGCGCGAGCTGGAGCACAAGCTCGACTATCACCTGGAAGTGGCCACCAAGCGGCTGGACATCCTCAAGACCGCCATGGACCTCAAGGCCCACGTCACCGTGATCCTGGGCTACTGGGATGAGCTCAAGCTCACCAGCCAGGCCAAGGACCCGGATTCGGTCAAGCGCCGCTACGAAATTCAGGGGCACATCGAGGACCGCGTGGCCGCCATCAAGGACGAGCCGGTCATAAGGGAAACCCTGGACAAGATCGCGGCTATGCGCCAGGAGATCGCCCGCCAGGTGGGCATCAAATCCGCTATCGACGAGATCACCCAGCTGCCCGACCGCATCCGCAAGCAGCTTTTCTCGCGCGGCTTCCGCTCGGGCAAGGAACTCTACGTCCAGACCCTGTCCCAGGGCCTGGGGCTGTTCGCCATGGCCTTCCACGGCAAGGACATCATCTACCGCACCACGGATTTCAAATCCAACGAGTACCGCAACCTCCTGGGAGGCGGGCTGTTCGAGGGCCACGAGGACAACCCCATGCTCGGCTACCGGGGCGTCTCGCGCAACCTGCACGACTGGGAGCTGGAGTCCTTCAAGCTGGCGCGCGGCATCTTCGGCGGCAAGAACCTGCAGATCATGCTGCCGTTCGTGCGCACCATGGAAGAGGCCCGCAGCATGAAGCGCTATCTGGAGCGGGTGCACAAGCTTGTCTCCGGCCAGGACGGCCTCAAGATCATGCTCATGTCCGAAATCCCGAGCAACGCCGTGCTCGCCAAGCAGTTCATCCAGGAGTTCGACGGCTTCTCCATCGGCTCCAACGACATGACCCAGATGGTGCTGGCCACGGACCGCGACAACGCCGCCTTGCGCCACGTCTACGACGAAGAGGATCCGGCCGTGATCTGGGCGCTCCTGGTGACCATCTTCACCGGTCAGAAATTCGGCAAGAAGGTCGGGTTCTGCGGACAGGGCGTGTCCAACAGCACGATCCTGCGCGGGCTGGTGGCCATCGCGGGCATCGTGTCCGCCTCGGTGGTCCCGGACACCTACTATCAGACCAAGCTCGACATGGGCGAGGTGGAGTCCGGGCATATCCCGGTGTCCAAGCTTGGCGAATGGCTGAACAAGCAGCACCTGGACCGGCTCATGAAGCTCCTGGAAGAGCACAACTATGAGCACATCCTGAAAAAATACACCACCTCCAAGGACCTCATGGAATGGTACGAGGGCGAGATGTCCAGGCTGGCCTCCCAGCTTCGGGACAATCTGGACACGCCCAAGGCCAATTTCTACCGTCAGGAGATGGAACGTTTCCGCAAGATGTTCCACAAGCCGGTCATCTATGCGGACTGGGATTGGGAATCCACCGTGAGCGACGCCATCCATCACGCGGGCTTCGCCAGCTACGAGGACCAGGCCAAAGCCCTGGCGGCCCAGCGGGCCAAGAAATGGTAAGCCGGACGGCCGGACGGAAATGATCGCGAAAAAGCGGCCTTCGGGCCGCTTTTTTTTGTAGCACGCGAACGGCCCCGGGCGTGGAAACGCCATCCCGCTCTCGCGGACGAAGAACGATCGGAGCGATGCGTCCATGATCGGGCCTGATTGCCAGGGCGCGGCGCCATGAGGCAAGGAACCGGCGGCGCGCCGCCGTAACGGCCAATGAAGGCCAACATCCCGTGACATCCCGTGACATCCCGTGACGCCCCGTGACGGCCCGTGACGGCCAGAGGCGGGGAGAAGGGGGGAGGGCGCCGGAGGCGGCGGCCCGCGACGGATGGGCGCCCGCCCCAGGGCGGAGCGTCCTAGCCTTCCCGGTCGTATCCGTCGCGGCATCGGCCGCTTTGCTTTGACTTCTCCGCCGCCGCCCTCTATGGGGGAATCATGGTCTTCCGGACCGCAAGCAAGGAGAAAACGAAATGAAACGGATCATTCCGGTTGTTTTCGCGCTGGCGTTTCTGGCTTCCTGCAAGACGGCGCCCATGACGGTTTCCGATTTCAACGGCATGTGCCGGTTCGGGCAGAGCAGCGACCATGGCTGCGGCGGCAACGCTGGTTGCTCCCAGTTCGAGGCGGTCATCTCCCAGGCCTACGCCAGCGCGGACGCGTGCGCGGCGGCCTGCGACGCCTTGTACCGGGACATGCGCGGCGCGGGAGGCTGCGCCTCGCGGGTGGGCAAGGCCAGGGGCCTCTGCGACCGGTACTGCCGCTCCAATTACCAGTAGCCCTGGCCTGACCGGGACGGGCCGGTCAGGGCGCGGCGGGCGCCTGCCCGGTCCTTTGTCGCGCCGGTCCTTTTGGCCGTCATCGCCCGGGAGAGGCCAAGAGCATTCCGGCAAAAGGAAAGAGGCCCCCCCGGCTTGCGGGCAAAGGCCGGATCGCCGCGCGCATTCAAGAAAGAAACCGCTGCGCCATGGGCTGGAACAGCCCCACCGGCGGCCAGGGGGCTCGCGCCCCCTGGAATCCCATGATCCTTCGAACGGTTATGGGGTCTGGATCAAGCTGCGGCGGACGGCCGGAGAATTGCGCGCCGGTCTCAAAGCGTCAGACCTGCGCGGAGGGAGGTTGCGCGAGGGGCGGGCTTTTTACGTTTGGCGCTCGAACCGTGAAAGGGGCCTGAGCGGCAAGGGCGCCGTCAACCATGAAAAAGGGGCCTTGCGGCCCCTTTTCCGGATCAGTTCTTGATGGCGTTTCGCCGGTACTGGATGTACGCGTCGCGCAGGGACGCGTAGGGATCGATGGCGCTTTTCTTGAGCGTTTCCAGGTTGTCGATCTTGTCCGGCAGGCGGTTGAATATATCCGCGCCGCGGATGACGTAGGACCAGTACCAGGGGTTGTCCTCGCCGTACATGCCCCACAGGCCGAAGATGTAGGTGAGCGGGTTGGCGGCCGCGTCGCCCACCAGGCCGAAGGAATCGCGCAGGGAGGACGGGCCGATGAACGGCCAGACGATGTAGAAGCCGTCGCCCATGCCGTAATAGGCCAGGGTCTGGCCGAAATCCTCGTCGCCGGGCTGGAGGTTCGGGTCGCTCTTGGCCAGGTCGAAGAAGCCTCCCAGGCCGAAGGTGGAGTTGATCATGAACCGCCCGAACTCCCTGGCCGCGCCCGCGGGCTTGAGCTGGAGCAGACAGTTGACGAAACGGATGGGGAAGATGAAATTGTCGTAGGCGTTCTTGAGTCCCGTGCGCACCGGTTCCGGCATGACCGTCTTGTAGCCGATGGCGAAGGGCCGCATGAGCCCCATGTAGAAGAGGTCGTTGAAGCGGTACCAGAAATGGTTCCAGCCGTAGAGCGGATCGGGAATGGTCTCAAGAGGGGCGTCGTATTCGTCGTCATCGGGCGCGTTGTCCACAACAGCCTGATCGAGGGGCGCCGCCTGGGGGGCGGGCTGCGTCGCGCCGGTCTGGGCGTTTGCGCCGCCCTCCATGAAATCCTTGGTCGCCTGGTTTTTTACGGAGCAGCCGCTCGTGGATATAAAGAGCAGGATGAGGAAAAAACCAATGATGTGCTGGAACCGTCGTTTGGACATGCTGTCTCCATCTTTTCCAGGGAAGCGGATCGCCTCGCTCCGACGTTCCGGCCGGATGGCCGAAACCGGAACAGGCGGTTGAACCTACGATTTTTTCAGAATTTTATCAATCAAGGCGTCCGGCGATTCCCGCATCAATACGTCCGCGAACTGCTGGCGATAGTTTTGCACCATGCTGACGCCTTCGATGACGACATCGTATACTTTCCAGGAACCTTTATCAATCATGCGATAGGTCAGGGGAATGTCCTTGCCCTGGTGCACGATGGTGGTCTTGACCTCCACCTTGCCTTCGCCAATGGGCTGTTCCCCAAGATAGTTCACGGCTTCGTCGGTATAGCTTTCGATCTTGTCCAGATAGGTGTTCTGCAACAGCGTGGTGAAGGCCTCGGTGAAACGCTTTTGCTGTTCCGGGGTGAAATTCTTCCAGTTTTGTCCCAGCGCTCTGCGGGAAAGCTCTTCCGCGTTGAAAACGCTCTTGATGGCGCCAATGAGTTTCTCGCGCAAAGCGGCCTTTTTGGAAGGATCCTGGTAGGCCGGATCCTTGAGCAGGGTCAGAACCTCATCGATGGACGCCTTGAGCGAATCCGTGGGCGCATCCGCCATGGCGGCGGCCGGGAACGTCAGCAGAAAAAACGCCAGAACCAGACAGCGAAAACTCCGTATCGGCAGCATACCAGACCCGTATATCCTTGTGGTTGGGCAACGCCCGCACAGCGCGGGGAAAAAACGCCTCGTCTTGTTTACCGGCGGGCGGGTTACTTCACGCCGCCGAAGACATACTTCCCTATTAGGTCGCCGATTTCAACCGACGATTCCGTTTCCGTAATGAGGCCTCCCGGCTTGATGATCTCGTCCGAGCCGCCGGGGGAGACCTTGACGTATTTGTCGCCGATAAGACCGCTGGTCTTGATGGAGGCGATGGCGTCGTCCGTCAGGCGGACGTCCTTGTCGAGTTTCAACGTGACCAGGGCCACATGGCTTTGGGGATCGAGGGAAATGCCGTCCACTTTGCCGATCCTGACGCCCGCCATTTCCACATAGGCGCCGTTGCGCAACCCGGTGACGTCGTTGAACCGGGCTCTGACCTCGTAGGCGCCGCCGCCGAACATGTCCAGCTTGCCGAGCTTGATGGTCAGATAGCCCACGCACAAAAGGCCGATGGCCACGAAAATGCCCACTGCTGTTTCGATTTTGTATTTTTCCATGTCTGGTCCCCCTTACGGGGAAGGCGTCAAGGTGTAAAGGCGCGGCGTCCCGGTTCTACAAAAGAAAGGACGTCAGGACATAGTCGGAAATGAGCACGCATACGCAGGACAGCACCACGGCGGAGGTGGTGGCCAGGCTCACGCCCTTGGCGCCGAATCCTCCGGGCCTGGTATGGGTGAAATACCCCTCGTAGCAGGAGACGGCCGCCACGAGGACGGCGAAGACCAGGGATTTGGCGAAACCGCCCGTCACGTCCGCAAGCTCCACCGAGGCGTCGATCCGGGAAAAATAGGTTCCGGGATTGACCCCGAGCAGAAGCACGCCGCTCACATAGCCGCCCATGATGCCGATCACGTCGAACAGGGCGGTCAAAAGCGGGAAGCTTATGATGGCGGCGGCGAAGCGCGGGGCGATGAGAAAGCGCATGGGATCGATGTCCATGGTGACCAGGGCGTCGATCTGTTCGGATATGCGCATGATGCCCAGTTCCGCCGCCATGGACGAGCCCGCCCGGCCGGTGATCATGATGGCCGTCAGGACGGGGCCGAGCTCCCGGATGATGGACAGGGAGACCGCCGCGCCGAGCAGTCCCTCCGAGCCGAACTTCACCAGGGTGTAGTAGCCCTGAAGCCCCAGGACCATGCCGGTGAAAAGACCGATCAGGCTTATGACGAAAATGGATTTGACGCCGATGAAATAGACCTGCTGGGTGATTTTATAAACCTGAAAGGGGAAGGAGAAGATTTTGGCCATGCCCAGGACGAAAAAACAAAATACGCCGCCCAGTTCGTTGATCAGGTGGATGACGTTGCGGCCAAGGGCGGCAAAGGGGGCGGCGGCGATGGAGGCTTTGTTCATGAATGGTCGCGGTTGGTTTCAGCCGGTCCGGCGTTAAGGAGTATCGTCCGCGTCGCGGGCGGCCCGGAAGGCATAACTCCTTTTAAGGAAAAATAAAACGGGCCGCAACGCGTGCGGCCCGCTGGGTGGGCGAAAGACGGCTCTTGCGGCCTACTGTTTTTTTGGCGCGGGCTTGATGACGGGCTTCTGGTCAGCCGCCGCGGGCGCGGTCGCGGTCGCCGCAGGGGCCGCCGCGGGCGCCGGGGCCGCCGAGGCCGGCTTGGAAAGCTGGGCCGGATCGGCTGTGACGGAGGCTTTTTCCGCCTTGGCCAACACGTCGGGGTCGGACTGGGCCGGGTGGCATTTCGCGCAGAACACGCCCATGTCCTTGCCCTCGTTGGTGTCGACGATCAGGTATTTGTAATTGGCGTTTGACGGGTGGGGGTCGTGGCAGCCCACGCAGGTGAACAGGCCGTTGCGCATGAGCTTGTCAGGAACCTTGATCCTGCCGGGCTGGACGCCGGTCGGATGGGAATGCTTCAAATCGATGGGGATGATGCCCGTTTCCTCGTTGTGGCAGCCCAGACACAGCGCGTCGATCTGATCCGGCTTGATGGCCGCTCCGGTCGCGGTCTGGCCGGAAAAAGGCTGCACGCTGAAGATGAAGGCGCCTTTTGCGTTGTGCACGCTGTGGCAATCCTTGCAGTCGATGTCGTGTCCGGCGGCGAACGCAGCCGGCGCGAGCGCCAGAACCAAGCCTGCGGCGAGACGTCCCGCCAATGCCCATTTCATGGTTTCCCTCCTGCGTGTTGCGGCCCGCGCCCCTCATGCGGGCCGGTTTTCCCCCTCGATCGGGAGTTTCCCGGTCCCATAGCCGGTTTCACAGGGCGCTACAAGCGGGGTGGGAGGAAAAACAGGATGATGCGGCCGCTTCCAGCCTGTAAAAGGCGCTTTGCCGGAACGGCTCGCGCCGGGGGGAAGGGAGGACGCGACGCTAGGCCCCGAGCGGCGCCCGCCGGTCGCGGAAGACGGAATTGCCGGGCATGGTTTTGGCGCATTTCTTCACTTCCGCCGCCCGGCGGGACAGCTCCTCCATGGGCACGGGCTCGGCGAAGGAGCAGTCGATGATGCCCACGGAAACGGACACCAGGGGAAATTCCCCTTCCTTCCCGTCGCGGCCTTTGCCGAGGATGAACCCCCGTGACCGGTCCTCCTCGGAATAGAGCGCGCCGATGCGTTCGCCGAAGCGCTCGCAGATTTCCTCGCTTATGGCCGAGGCCCTGCCGGGCTCTGTGATGACGATGAAATCGTCCCCGCCAATATGCCCGATGAAGTCCTCGGCCTGGCCGCGCGTTTTTACGGCTTCGCGCAGGACCTGGGCGGCCAGGAGGATGACCTTGTCGCCGTTCTTGAAGCCGTAGGCGTCGTTGTAGACCTTGAAATTGTCCAGATCCACGTAGAGGAAGCTCGAAAAAATGCCCGCTTCCGACCGTCTGGACAGCTCCCGCTCGATGACCACGTTGCCGGAAAGTCCGGTGAGCGGATTGGCGCCCTTGGCCATCTCCACATGCACCTTGGCCATGCAGTCCATCATGTCGCGCACGGAGACCGAACCGGCGAAAACCCCGTTTTCCACCACGATCACGTCGTCATAGATGCGGTCGTCCTCCCGGGCCATGGCCGCGGCGGCGGTTTCCTCGATGGGCGTGCGCCCTTCCACGATGAGCGGGCAGGGATCCATGAGCCGGGAGGCCTCCCGGCCCGCATAGAGCGACAGGCCGTATTGGGAGCTGAGGCGCCGGTCCAGGGCGTAGTGCATGACGAGCCCTACGGGCCGCTGGCCGTCCACCACCGCCACGTTGCTCATGGGCGGCGAGTCCTCAAGGAGCAGCTTGACCTCCTTGATGGTTTTGCGGGGGGAGACGGTAAGCCCCCGGCGGGCCAGGCTGCGCACCGGGGTGGAGCATTTGAGGGCGCCGGTTTCCACGTCCACGCGGCATGATTTTTCCTTTGGGCGGCCGCCGGACTGGGCGGCGTCCGCGTCCAGCAGGTACCGCTTGGTCTCGGGCAGGGCGTCGAGACGCTCTACGAGTTCGGCGAAGGGCATGGGCCGGGAAAAGAGATACCCCTGGCCGTGGCTGCAGCGCATGTCCAGGAGACGCGAAAGCTGGGATTTGGTTTCGATGCCCTCGGCCACTACGCTCATGTCCAGATCGCGGGCAAGGCCGATGACCGAGCGGATGATTTTGTCGTTCCTGCCGCCGTTGACCCCAAGACCCATGATGAAGGACCGGTCGATCTTCAAGGTGTCGAAGGCGAAGCGGTGCAGGTAGCTTAAGGAGGAGTATCCGGTGCCGAAATCGTCGATGGCGATGCGCGCGCCCAGCTCCTTGATTTCATTGATGGCCCGGGCGGCCATATCGGGATTGTCCAGGATGGCGCTCTCGGTGATCTCGATCTTGAGCTTGTCCGGTGAAAACCCGGTGATTTCCAGGGCGCTTTTGATGCGAAGGGCCGCGTCGGGCCGGTCGAACTGCCGGGCGGAGAAATTGACGGAAACGAAAAGCCTGGCGTTTTCGGGCCGGCTTTCGTTGTAGGCGGCGAGTTCCCGGCAGGCCCGCATGAGCACGATCTCGCCGATGGGCAGGATGAGCCCGGTCTCCTCGGCCACGGGGATGAATTCCGAGGGCGGGATGTAGCCGTGATCCGGCCGCCGCCAGCGGATGAGGGCCTCGAGACCGGCGGGCGCGCCGTTGGCCAGGTCCACAATGGGCTGGTAGTACAGCTCGAATTCTCCCCGGTCCAGGGCCTTGCGCAGGTCCGTCTCCAGGGCCAGGCGCCGCACGGCCCGCTGGCGCATCCTGGCGTGGAACATGCGGTACGAGCCCTTGCCGTCACGCTTGCCCGCTTTTTTCGCCTCGTGCATGGCCGTGTCCGCGTCCCGGATGATGTGGTCGGGACAGGCGTAGTCCGGCGTGACCCGCACGATGCCGATGCCGGCCGAGGAGAAGACTTCCTTGCCGTCGATCTCGAAGGCCCGGGAAAGCTCGGCGTGGATGCGCTCGGCCATCCTGATGGAGGCGGTCTCGTCCAGATCCTCCTCCACCAGCAGGATGAATTCGTCGCCCCCGAACCTGGCCACCGCGCCGATGTCTCCCACGCAGGCCGTGAGCCTGCGGCCGATTTCCGTGAGCAGCTTGTCGCCAAGGGAATGCCCCAGCGAGTCGTTGACCAGCTTGAACCGGTCCACATCCAGAAAGAGCACGGCGAAACGGCGGGAGGGGTTTTCCCTGGTCGTTTCCAGGGCCAGGGTCAGGCGCTCCAGGAAAAGGACGCGGTTGGGCAGGCCCGTGAGCGCGTCCACCAGGGACCGGCGCTTGAGCTCCTCGGCGAACTGCCTGCGCTCCCCGATGTCCCGGCTGCTGATCACCACGCCGCGCACGTCCGGGTCGTCCAGACGGTTGACCGCGAACCCTTCCAGCGCCAGGAAGCGGCCGTCGAAGCGCTTGCGATGAAAGGCGAGGATGGGAGCGCAGGCGGGGTCCTTTCGCAGGGAACGCATGGCCGCGCGCACGGTTTCGGCCTCCCCGGGAAGCATATGTCCTTCCAGAAGCGTTCCCTCGGTTTCCCCCGGCTCAAGGCCCAGGCTTTCGCACATGGCCGGGGTTTCGTAGAGGATGCGTCCCTTGCGGTCCACGACCGTGATGCAGTCCGATGAGGTCTCTATGAGCGCGCCGAGAAACCGCTCCCTGCGGCAAGGCGTTTCCCCGGCTTCAGGGAGATCCGCCACATCCCGGGCCCCGCGGACGTTTCCGGCGAGCCGCTTGGCCAGTCCGGCGGCCGTGCGCTTGAGAGCGGCGCAAAGCAGGGCCGGTCCGTCTTCCTTGACGCGTTCGGGCCGCTCCCGGCGGCCGGCTGGCGCGGCCGCCTCTATGGCGAGAGCCTCCGCCATGGGACGCAAAAATCCAGCACGATTCTTGTCCTTGCCCGCGCGTCCATTTTTCACGTCTGCTCCCGATGCGTACATCTTGCTCCTTCCCGTTCCCTGGCCGTCATGGCGCGAATACGAAGTGGCTTCCCATAGTCGGTTTTTTGTGACGATTTCGTGGCGGATTCCTGGCGGGCGCGAGAAGCGGCCTCTTGCGCTCGAAGACGCCCCGGCGGTCTTCCTGAAAGGGATCATCCCCGGCGAGCCGTTCCTTTTTCTGGACAGGCGCCCCTTGACGGATTGAACCGTACGGTTTAACCATATGGTTAAACCAGAAGGTAAAGGATGCGGCATGATCGAGGATGACGGCCCGAGAGGGCGGATATTGGCGGCGGCGGCCGAGCTTTTCGCGGCCGAGGGGTACGCAGGGACCAAGGTGGACCGGATCGCCAAACTGGCCGGGGTGAACAAGGCGGCCCTGTACTATCATGTGGGCGGCAAGGAAGCCCTGTACGAGGCGACGCTTATCGAGAACGTGCGCCTGGTGGCTGACCGCCTTGAAGAGGCCCTGCGGGATCAGGACGATCCCGCACGCATGCTGGAAACCATCGTGCGGATTCTTGCTGCGGCTTTCGAGAAAAGCGCGCTCGTGCCGCGCATCATGGCCCAGGAGCTGGCCCGGGGCGGCGAGCGCCTTTCGCCGCCGGTCATGCTGGAATTTCTGCGGGTTTTCGCCTGCACCCGCCGGGTGATCGCCCTGGGACGGGAAAAAGGCCTTTTCGAGGACGTCAATCCTCTCCTGGCGCATCTGAACATCGTGGGCACGCTGGCCTTCGCCGAACTCTCCCGGAGCGCGCGGGCGAAAGCCCGGGAAACCGGCGCGAGCATGGGCGTGGACTGGGATTTCACCACAGAGGACGTGGTCAGGCGGGTGCTTTTGTCCTACGACGTCAAGCCGAAGCGGGGATGATCATGCCAAGCAAGCCAAACGCCATCCATGCGGCGGCCGTCATCGTCGCGCTTTTCGCGGCGCTCGCCGTTGGTTGCGAAAACGGCGGAGACGGTTCGTACCAGGGCTACGCCGAAGGCGAATTCGTCTATGTGGCCTCCAAGATCGGCGGCAGATTGGACGAGCTGCCGGTCAAGCGGGGCGACGTGGTGAAGCCCGGGGACCTGCTTTTCGTTTTGGAGCATCAATACGAGACCGACGCCGTCAAGATGGCCGAGGCCGAGGTCCTGAAGGCCGAGGATAATCTGCGCGACAAGCAAAAAGGGCTGCGGCCGGACGAGCTGGACGAGATCAAGGCCAGTCTGGACCGGGCCAAGGTCACGGCCGGGTTGAGCGGTCTGGAGCTTGACCGGCGCAAGCGTCTCTACAAGGAACAGACCATCGCCAAGGAAGAGCTGGACCAGGTGAGCACGACCAACGCCCAGGATCTGGCCGCCATCCGCGAGCTCGAGGCCAAGCTCGCCACCGGCAACCTGCCGTCGCGCATCGACCAGGTCCTGGCGGCGGAAAAGGACGTCCTGGCCGCCAAGGCCGCCCTGGCCCAGGCCCAGTGGAATCTGGACCAGAAGCGGCAGAACGCCGTGGTGGCGGGCGTGGTCTTCGACCTGTTGCATTACAAGGGGGAATGGAGATCGGAAGAGCACACGTCTGAACTCCAGTCACGGCTACATCTCGT
>CALGYO010000183.1 GCA_937934715.1 uncultured Desulfovibrionaceae bacterium
GACCACCGAGATCTACACTCTTTCCCTACACGACGCTCTTCCGATCTGTTCCCCCTGGCGGGGGTCCGGGGGCGGCGCCCCCGTACGCGCCGCAGGCGCCTAGCCCAGGATCTTCCAGAGAAAAGCGAGTCCCAGCATGAGGGCGGGGAAGTAGCTGGCGCGGTTGAAAAGCGCCGAGGCGGCGGGGGTTTCCCGGGCGGCGGCCAGTTTGTAGGCCGGGGGAAGAAGGAGCAGGCCCGTGGCGGCCAGGGTCGCGGGGATGGCGTAGCCAGGCGTATCCAGGGGCGAGAGGCCGAAGAGCGGCCAGACGCAAAGGACCGAGACGCTAAGGCAGAGCGCCGACAGCCTTCCGGCTTTTTCGACGCCGATGACCAGGGGGATGGTCTTGGCGTTTTGCGTCCTGTCGCGGTCCAGGTCGTGCCAATCGGCGGGGATGTTCTGCCCGCCTATTTCCCAGCAGAAAAAGCAGACGAACACGGCGGCCATGAAGGAAAAAGGCGGCGACGGGTCCACGGCCAGCACGGCGGCCAGGGGCCCGAGGGTCTTGACCACGCCGTTTAGCAGCGCGCGCAGGTGGGTGGTCTTCAGAAGCTTGCAATAGACGACTTCCAGGGCACAGCCGAAAAGGAGCAGCCAGGCGCACAGGGGGTTGAGCAGCCAGGCGCCGAGGAGGGAAAGAAGCCCCCAGGCGGCGGCCCAGACCATGGCCTGGGGCCGGTTGAGGAAGCCTCTGGCCATGGGATGGCGGATGAAGACGGCGTCCAGGTAGCCGCAGCCGCTTTGAGCGTCCTCGGGGTCGGCGTCGGCATTGGCCTTGTCGGTTCGGTAGTCCACGATGTCGTTGATGGCGTAGACGGCCGTATAGCCCGCGAACACGGTGAAGACGCCGAGCGCGAAGACATGCCAGGCGGGAAAGCCGCCCAGGCGCAGGTACATGGTCAGGATGGGCGCGGCCAGGTCCAGAAGGCCGTGGGGCGTGCGGGAAAGGGCCAGAAAGACTTTCATGTGGGAAATATTGTCCAGACACAGGGCGCGAGTGGGATTCATGCGTCGGTTTCCTGGCGGCGAACGCGGCCGCCGGTTGCGCGTGAAGCGGAAGGGAAGGCCCCTCCCGCTTCGCGCTTGTGGATCGCTTGGGATGTCATTTCAAAAACGGCGCGTTGACGATGGGATCGTCCCCTGTTTTCGAACGGCGTCGCGCGGGCGAGGGGCTAGTGCCCCTCGGGCTCCGCAGGTCCGCGAAAGACCACATACTGATAGATGGAGTAGATCAGGATGATCGGGAATACCGGGCCGATGACGTAGAGCATGACGCGCAGGGATTCGTCGGCGGCGGCGGCCTGGGCCACGGTCAGATCGGGCGGGACGATATAGGGATGCAGCGCTCCGCCGAAGGCGGCCATGGTGAAAAGAACCACGCCGCAGGCCCAGCAGTAGGCCATGGAATAGGTTTTACGGCGAAGGGCCTGGAAGAACATGATGAACGACAGGGCCACGGGCATGAACCAGGTGGAGAAGGAGAAGCCGTTCACGAACCAGCTTTTGGCGAAGCGCTCCAACCCCTGGCCGGAGCCCGCCCAGACGATGACGGCGGCCACCGCGACGGCCGAAACCATGGCGCAGATCTTGGCCCGGCGGATGAAATGCTCGCGCAGGGCGTCCGTGGTCTTCATGATCATATAAACGGCGCCGAGCATGGCGTAGACGGCGCACAGGGCGGCGGCCAGGATGAAGGCGAAGGGCGTACACCAGTCGAAGGCGCCGCCGGTAAAGACGCCGTCCTTGATGGGCATGCCCTGAAGCACGGCGGCCAGAAGGACGCCCTGGGTGATGGCGGCGCCCAGGCTGCCCACGCCGAAAAGCAGGCTGAACAGCGGCTTGTTCTCGGCTTCAGGCCGGTACTCGATGGCCACGCCCCGGGCGATCAGGAAGGCCAGCAGCAGCACGGCCGGGATGTAGAGGCCGGGGAAGATGGCGGCGTAGACATGGGGGAAGGCGCCGAAGATGACGCCGCCCAGGATGACCAGCCAGGTCTGGTTGGCGTGCCAGACGGGCTCGATGGCGTAGGACATGAGGCCCTTGGTCGTATCCTCGCGCTCGAACAGGGAGAGGATGCCCGCGCCGAGATCGAAGCCGTCGGTGATGATGTAGAGCCACATGACCACGGTCATGAAGATGAACCAGAAATCAGCGAGGGTGGCGTGTTGGGACATTTTCGGGCCGCCTTTGCGTTGTGGTTTCCGTCGCTTGCTCGTTGGGGCCTGGGACCGTCTATTTCCCGCGTGATTCGGGCATGAGGGTCAGGTCCGGGCCTTTGACCAGGATGCGCCGGATGAAGAACAGGAACATGGCGCCGAGCAAGGCGTAGATGATGGCCAGGGCGATGATGGAAAAGGCCACGGACCCGGCGGCGAGCGCCGAGGCGCCCTCCTGCGTACGGATGAGTCCGTAGGCGATCCAGGGCTGGCGCCCGACCTCCCGGGTGGCCCAGCCCATCTCCACGGCCGCGTAGGCCAGAGGCGCCATGATGATCCAGGCCTTGAGCAGCGTTTTCTGGGATTTGGCCTTGGCGGGCGTGAGCAGACCCTTTCTCCAGGTCCAGACCGTCCAGGCCATGAGTCCGATCATGGAGAAGCCGATGCCCACCATGAGCCGGAAAGCGTAGAAGGGGATGACGATGGGCGGACGGTCTTCCTTGGGAAAATCCTTGAGACCCGGGACGATTCCGTCGATGCGGTGGGTGATGAGCAGGCTCAGCACATAGGGAATCTGAATCTGGAAGACGTTGTTCTCGTTTTCCGGATCAGGCCAGGCGATCATGTTCCAGGCGGCGGATTCGCCGGGCTTGTTGGTTTCCCAGTGGGATTCGATGGCCGCCACCTTGGCGGGCTGGAGCTTGCCGATCTCGATGCCCGAGGAGTCGCCGATGAAGGCCTGCAGCGGCGCGATCACGATGGCGGCGAGGAAGGCCGCCTTGAAGGAGCGCAGGAAAAAGTCCACGTGGCGGCCCTTCAGGATGTACCAGGCGCTGATGGCCCCCACCGCGAAGAGCGTGGTTTCCAGGCACGCCAGATACATGTGGGAAAACCCCAGGGGCAGGTCTGGGCTGAACAGCGCGCCCAGGAAGCTGTCCACGACGAACTGGCCGTTTTCCATATGCCCGCCGGAGGGCGACTGCATCCAGGAGTTGGCGGCCATGATCCAGAAGGCCGAAAGGCTGGTTCCGAGGGCCACCATCAGGGTCGAGAAGAAGTGCATGGCCGGGGAGACGCGTTTCCAGCCGAAGGCCATGATCCACAGGAAGGCGGATTCGAGCATGAAGGCGGTGGTTCCCTCGAAGCTGAGGACCTGGCCGAAGAAATTGCCCACGCTGCGGGAAAAGGGGCCGAAGTTCGTGCCGAACTCGAATTCCAGCGGGATGCCGCTGACCACGCCGATGGCGAAATTGAGCAGGAAGAGCTTGGTCCAGAACCGGAAATGCCGGTAGTAGTCCAGGTTTTTCGTGCGCAGCCACATGATTTCCAGATAGACCAGAAACACCGACAGGCCGATGGACGCCAGGGGCCACGTGATGTGGAACATGGTGGTCATGGCGAATTGCAGCCGGGAGAGGAAGACGTGGTCGGCCAAAAGATCCATTGAAGGCTCCTTTGCGGCGCTACAGGCGCTGGTTCTCTCTTTTCACCGCGACCCCCACGATGCCGAAGCGCGACTCGTGAAAGCCAGGTTCCAACATAAGCCCGGCGTCCGCCAGGGATTTCTTGAACTGCGGTCCGTGAAAACGGTTTTTCGTGGGATGGGCCACAATGCGGCGCATGAGGAAATTGGCGTAGAGCGGCGGAAAGATTTCCTCGAAATAGAAGGCGCCGCCGGGGCGCAGAATCCGTCCCACCTCGCGGATGCCCGCGTCCCAGTCCTCCAGGTGGTGGATGATGCCGTAGTTGACCACCGCGTCCGCGCAGGCCGTTTCCATGGGGATATGCTGACAGTCGGCCAGAAGGAAGGACACCACGCCCCGCAAGGAGGCGGGCAGCCGTTTTTTGGCCAGGGCGATCATGGCCGGGTCAAGGTCGAAGGCGGCCACGGAACGCGCCTGGAACATGCGGGCCACGTAGGCCGCGCCCGCTCCGTTGCCACAGCCGATCTCCACCCAGACGGCCCCGGGCTTCATGGGGCGCATGGCTTTGAACGTCCGAGTTTCCTTGGCCTGCACCAGGCGGCGGAGATAACTGTTGCACCAGATTCTTTCCGGCCAATTGACTATCATGCGTTCATCCTGGGCGCGTTACGCCTTGCGCCAGTATGGGTTGTACCTCGCCCCCGCCGGGCGTCAAGGGAAAAAGCCCTCAGGCCGCCTTGGTTCCGTGGAATATCTTGGCCACCCCGAGGGTGAGTTTGCGAACGCCGAGGTTTGTGAAACCCGCCTGGCGCATGAGCGCCAGGAACGCGTCATCCGGGGGGAAGGCGTTCACCGATTCGGCCAGATAGGAATAGGCGTAGTCGGTCTTTGACAAGAAATTGCCCACGGGCGGCAGGATCTTGTTGAAATAGAAGCGGTAGAGGGGGCCGAGCGCCGGGGTCGTGGGATAGCCGAACTCCATGACGAAAACCTTGCCGCCGGGTTTCAGGACGCGGAAGAATTCGGACAGGACCTGATCCTTTTCCTCGATGTTGCGGATGCCGAAAGCGATGGTCACGGCGTCGGCGCAGGCGTTTTTCGCGGGCAGGCGGCGGCAGTCGCCCACGCTTATGGCGTAGTCCTTGCCGCAGGGATGGCGGGCGGCTTTTTCGCGAGCCTTTTGGAGCATGGCCGGGGAGAAATCCACCCCCCTCGCCTTGGCCGCCCTGCCCCGCTTCAGGATTTCCAGGGCGATCTCCCCGGTGCCCGTGGCCGCGTCCAGGACCAGGGCGCCCGGCGGCAGGTCGAGCATATCAGCCAGTTTTCTTCGCCAGGCCACGTCGATGCGCAGGGAGAGGAAGCTGTTTTGAAAATCGTAGGAAAAGGCGATGTCCTCGAACATGCGCCGGACTTCATAATCCTTCATGCGCTCCCCATTTGCCGCGAACTGTTGCGAAACGCCCTGACATCGCATCACGGCGGGATGTTTTGTATCTCAAGACCAGGGCAAAGGCCATGCCCGGAAAAAGGCCGTCGGGGAAAAAAAAAGCCGCAACGAACGCTGCGGCTTTTTCCAAACGCTGGCGCGGACTACTTCACGGAGTCTTTGAGCATCTTGCCCACGGTGAACTTGACGGCCTTGGAAGCGGGGATGCTGATTTCCTCGCCGGTCTGGGGGTTGCGGCCGGTACGGGCGGCGCGCTCGGAGACCTTGAAGGAACCGAAGCCGGTCAGGGTGACGGATTCCCCGTCGACCAGGGCTTCGCGGATGCTTTCCAGAACGGCTTCCAGGGCTTTCCCGGCGGCGGCTTTGGTGTCGAAACCGGCCTTGTCGCGGATTTTTTCGATCAAATCGGTCTTGGGCATACGTACAATCTCCTCACGTTTTTTTTACTCTGCGCTTTTCTTGGTTTTCTTTTCCCACAAGCGCATATCCTTCATCTTCTTGCGGCGATCCCGCTGCAGGGATTTGCACACAAGGGGCGTGTTTTTCTTGAAGCCGTACTTTTCCTTGTATTCCTCAGGGGTCAGGCCATGGGAAGCAAGGTGCTTTTTGGTGATGACCTTGAAGGATTTGCCGCATTCAAGGCAGGTAACCGACTTTTCCTTGATGGCCTTTTTCGGATCCATGGAGGGGCCCTGGAACGCATCGGCCGCAGCCACGCCTTCGCTGATGTCCTTGATCCCCGAAGCAAGCCGTTTCACCATGGAGGTGATTTCCTCATCAGTCATATTCCTGACGGAAGCCTGCGCTTTCACAATTTCAAGGGCGCTCTTCAGATGTTCTTCCATTTTTTACTCCTCTCAATCAGTAATACTTCGTTGCGCGAAGCCAGATACATGCTGTTCTTTTCTGGAATTGTCAACGCTTTCAGAAAAATCTGCGTAACGGCGAGCTGAAAAATCCGTCCGCCTGCAGCGCTTTGACGCCTGAGAAACGGCCCGCCTCGTGGGCATCCGCGCCCCGTCATAACTCAACACTCTGATATAATTTATTTATTATTTGATTGCATTTCCCTTTCCCCCAAGGGAAATACTAAAGAGAGTAGCATGGGGCCGTCCTTCATTTACGAATTGTACAGTCCTGCGAAGAGCTCGTCCATCTTTTCACAACGTCCCTACTGATGGACGAAGCCGGAGCGAAACGCGGGAGCGTTCATGTACGGCCGCACGCGTGCGGGGGGAAGCAACGGCGAAAAGCCGCAAGCGGAAAGGCGCCGAAAAAAAAGGCCGCCCGGCTCCAGCAACCGGGCGGCCCCACCGTCTGAGCCGGGAATTATCCTTGTTGAATCGTTATCTTACGCGGCTGGCTTTTTTCCGCCTTGGGAAGATGCAGTTCCAGCACGCCGTTTACCAGCGAGGCCTTGATGCGGTCCTTGTCCACCTGGTGCGATACGGTGAAGCTGCGGAAATACTCCCCGTTGCCGAACTCCACATGGCCGATCTTGCGTCCGGCCGGGGCTTCGTATTCCGCCTTGCCCGACACCCGGATGTCGTCCTCGTTGAGGTCGATGACCAGGTCCTCCTTGGCCACGCCGGGCATATCCATATAAATATAATAGCCGTCCTCCTTTTCGATCACGTCGGTGGCCGGCTTGACCCTGGGCAGCTTTCTCTCGTCGCGTTTCACAGCCGTCTCGCTCATGTCGGTATCCTCCAAACGAGCCGTCAACTGGCTTCGATGCTGATCTTCTTGGGCTTGTTGTCCTCGGACTTGGGAATGGTCACCTCAAGCACGCCGTCCTTCATCCTGGCCGTGACGTTGTCGCGGTCGATGGGCGTCCTGATGTTCACCATGCGCTGGAACGATCCCGTGGGGCGTTCCTGGCGATAGTATTTTCCCTTCACGCTTTTTCTTTCGCCCTTGATCACCAGGCTCGAATCCGTCAGCGTCAGATCCAGGTCGTCGATGTTCATGCCGGGGATTTCGCAACGCACGTAGATGTGATCGTCATCCTCGCTGATATTGAGCGGTGGATAGGAAATGCCCCGTTGGCTGATCGACAGCGGCGTCCACAACGACTCGAGCAGGCGGTCGAACGGGGTCGTGGAGCCATAAAATGGACTCAAGTCGATTACCATGGCCATCACCTCCGAAAAGATTTTCTTTGTGATGGTAATAATCCGGCCGAATCGATTGTCAACACCTCGAAAATAGGATTTCGCCGCCGTTACGAGAGGGGGTAAACGGTTTATAGCGATGAACCGGACGCCTTCGCGAGGTTTTTCCTTTTCCCGTCGCCCATCCCCCAAATACTCCCGCTCCCTTGACAGTCCGGCGACCCTGTTTATCTTTTCGACGGATTTTGCGCCAAGGAGAGACCACTATGCCCCTGTACGAATACGCCTGTCCCCATTGCGGGAACCGTTTCGAAGAACTCATGCGCGTTAACGACCCCGCCCCGGCCTGCCCCAAATGCGGGAAGACCGGCGCAAAGCGCGCCGTCTCCGCCCCGGCCGCCGCTCCCCTGACCGGAAGCGGCCCGGGCGCCGTTTCCGGCGGATGCGCCGGGCGAGGCGCTTTTTCCTGAGGATAACGCCGGCGCCCGGGGTCCGGGCGCGACGACTACGCCGAATCATTTCACGCAGACAAGGAGGATGCCATGGCCGAGGAAGCCAAAACCCGCGACGCCTACGAATTCAAAGCCGAGATCAAGCAGCTTCTGGAAATAATCACCCACTCCATCTATACCAACCGCGAGATCTTCCTGCGCGAACTCATTTCCAACGCCTCGGACGCCCTGGACAAGCTGCGCTTCGAGACCAGCCGGGGAACCGAGGTCGCCGACCCCGAACTGCCCCTTGAAATCCGCATCAACGCGGACGCGGACAAGAAGGTCCTGACCATCTCCGACACGGGCGTGGGCATGACCAAGGCCGAACTCATCGACCACATCGGCACCATCGCCAAATCCGGCTCCGCCGAGTTCATCAGGAACGCCGCCCAGGCCAAGGACGCGGGCGGCATCATCGGCAAATTCGGCGTGGGCTTCTATTCGGTCTTCATGGCCGCCGAAAAGGTGCGCATCACCACCAGGTCCTTCAAGCCCGGCGAGCCCGCCATGGTCTGGACCTCGGACGGCTCGGGCAGCTTCGAGATCGAGGAAGGCCCGGCCGACGCCAAGCGCGGCACGGTCATCGAGGCCTTTTTGAAGGAGGAGTCCAAGGACTTCGCCGATGCGGCCCAGGTGACATCCATCATCAAGAAGCACTCCAATTTCATCTCCTTCCCCATTTTCGTGGGCGAGGAAAAGGTCAACACCATCCCGGCCCTCTGGCGCGAGCCCAAGGTCTCGGTCAAGCCCGAGCAGTACAAGGAATTCTATGAATTCCTGACCTTCGACTCGGAGGAGCCGCTCGAGACCATCCACATTTCCGTGGACGCGCCGGTGCAGTTCACCGCGCTTCTGTTCATTCCCAAGAACAGCCAGGACATGTTCGGCTACCGCGAGGATCAGCGTGGGCTCGACCTCTACGTGCGCCGGGTCATGATCCAGCGCCAGAACAAGGACCTCATCCCCGAATACCTGGGCTTCGTGCGCGGGGTGGTGGACACCGAGGATCTGCCCCTCAACCTCTCCCGCGAGACGCTCCAGGAAAACCGGGTGCTGCGCACCATCCAGAACGCCCTGGTCAAGCAGATCCTGAAACGCCTGGACGAGATGGCCAAGAACGATCCGGACAAGTACGCGACCTTCTGGAAGGCCCACAACCGCATCTTCAAGCTCGGGTACAACGATTTCATGAACCGCGAGGCCTTCGCCGGGCTCATACGCTTCGATTCCTCGGCCATGGAGGCCGGTTCCGGCAAGCTGACCTCGCTTGACGACTACATCTCGCGCTCCAAGACCGACCAGAAGGACATCTTCTATCTGTCCGGCCCCAGCCGCCAGGCCCTGGATCTCAACCCCCACCTGGAGCTGTTCCGGGACAAGGGGCTGGAGGCGCTCTACCTGTACGAGCCGGTGGATGAGTTCATCATGGATTCCCTGCGCGCGTACAAGGAAAAGAACCTGAAATCCTGCGAACTGGCCGGTCCGGACGATCTCAAGGATTTCGAGAGCGCGCCCCGGACCGACAAGCCCGAGCCGCTCAAGGACGAGGAGGAGGACGCCCTCAAGGGTCTGGTGGAAAAGGCCAAGGCCATCCTGGGGGATCAGGTGGAGGACGTGAAGCTTTCGGACAGGCTGCGCAAAAGCCCCTCCTGCCTGGCCAGCCCCGATGGGCACGTCACCTCCAGCATGCAGAAGATCATGCGCATGATCACCAAGGACGAGTCCATTCCGAAGAAGGTGCTGGAGATCAACAAGGACCATCCGCTCACCCGGAACCTCATCCGCATCTACGAGAACGACGCGGACGATCCCTTCATCGCCACCGCGGTGGAACAGCTCTTCGAATCCGCCCTGCTCCTGGACGGCTACCTTTCCGACCCGCACAAGATGGTGGGGCGCATCAACGAACTGCTGGAGAATTCCAGCTCCTGGTACGCCAAGATGAAAAAGCTCTAGGCAAGGTTTTTAACGATACGAATGAAAACGGGGTCCCGCCAACCGGCGGGACCCCGTTTTGTTTGCGAGGCCGCTTCCCGAATCAATTGATGCGGCTGGAAACATCCTGGATCTCGTCCAGGTATTCCTTGGCGTTGTCCAGGTAGAAGGCCAGGCCCGGGGCGAAATTGCGGCCCACCAGGCCGTCGATGAATAAAAGGCTGATCTCCTTTTCCCGCTGCAACACGTACTGGGACAAGAGGAAAGCCCTGCGCTCGTCCTGGCTCATCTGGCGCATGGCCTGCTCCATGACCGTGCGGCCGCGCGGCTGAAGCATCCAAAAATACAGGAAATCCAGTGCGTTGACGATGACGATCTGTTCCAGGTCCATCTTCTCCGCCGCGATGGTCTCGATGAACGCCTTGGGCGAGGCCAGAAGATCGGCCGCGTCGTCCTGGGGATAGAGCAGCTCCAGGGTGGCGTAGGCGCTGTAGAGCTGGGCCAGCTTGTCCTTCACGTCGCGCAGGCGCAGGCTCACGAACTTGGCCTTGTCCGCCAGGCCTTCGATGATCCCGGCCACGCAGTCCGAGGCGAACTTGGAGATGATGGCCGCCCATTTTTGCAGGATGTCGTCGATGGCCAGGGCGCCGCCCGCCACGCCGTACAGCCAGAGCGTCTCCCCCACGGCCCAGTTGAAGGCCAGGGCCAGCGGGATGGACAGGATGCTGCGGAAGAAATTGCCCACGATGGCCTCTCGCGGCAGGCCGCGCAGGGCGTTGTGGGTGGAGATGTACAGGCCGTTGACCAGGGCCATGACCGCGTAGAGCAGGGTCGCGTTGGTGGCGGTGTTTATGCCGAAGCCCTTGTCGAGCAGCAGGGATTTGCAGAAATAATCCAGAAGCGGCACGGAAAAGCCCGTGTAGAAGAGCGAATCGCAAAGCCTGCTCCAGCTTACGAAATCGTTCCACTTGAGAAGCGGCGAGCGCTTGAGGCCGCCGCTGCCCAGAACCGACTGGATGACGTTGCGCACGCCGGTTATGCCGAACCAGATGACCGGCCCGAACCAGGCCAGAAGCCACCAGTCCTTGGTGAGCGCGAAGGACAGAGCGGCCGGGATGAAGCCGAAGAGGATCTTCAGGCTGTTTTTCAGGCGGCTGTTCATGTAGCGCCAGGAAAACCCCTCGGAGGACGCGCCCGCCGGATTGTCCGGCTCGTTCTCGCCGCCGGGCGCGAAGCCGCCCAGGGCATGGACGTTGCCCTTGCCCTTGGCCGTGGCCGATACCGAGGCATTCACCCAGAAATCCTTGCGCAGATAGCCCAGATGCCTGAACGGGGCGAAATTGCGCAGAAAAGCGCACATGCTGGACGCGGGCCGCCCCCGGGACGCCTCGGGAAGCGAATAGGTGGCCCCGGGCAGGATCTCCATAAAAAGCGGCAGGCTGTTCTTGGGGCTGAGCGCCTGGCGCAGCCGTTTTTTGGACCGGTAAGGCAGGGAGTCGTCCACCACCAGGCCCATGCCGTGCCTGCGCCGCGATCCGCCCGTGGAATCCGTGCCGATGCGCGCCCCCAGCGGCCTGTCCTTGTAGAAGCCCTGGAAGATGGAAATCTCCTCCAGGACCTCCCCCAGGTCGCAGTGCATGCACGGAGCTGGTCCCGTAGCGTCTTCCCCCTCCTCGCCGCACTCCATGGAAGCGCATTCCTTGTCCGCCGCTGGCTCGGGGCGCCCGGCGTCCCCGGTCATGGCCGCCTTGGCCGCCTCCAGCCGGTCCAGGTGGCGGCGGATGCATTTCTTGAGCAGCACGGCGTTGCCGGAGTTGATGACCGAACGCAGTTCGAGGATGTCCGTCAGATCGGCCAGACGCCCCTCCTCGAAGCCCTTGAGATTGAAGACCTCGAGATGGGTGATGGCGCCCCGGCATTCGAAAAGCAGGCAGATGGCCTCCTCCACGGAGACGTCCTCGAGATTCAGGGTGATCCAGTTCTTGAAATGCAGGCGGCTTATGCGCTCGGTCAGCTCGCGCGGGCTGAGGGACAGAAGCGGCGGCATGTAGCCGTCCTTGCGCGGGATTTCCGGGTCGTGGATATGGGGATTCTTCTCGGGAGACAGGTAGCGGGCGATGAAGAATTCCGCGTCGAGTTCGGCCAGAAGCGCCCGGACGCCCTGAGCCTCCGGACTTTGCGCATCCAGATATTCCAGACGGTTGCGGATGAGCGGCTCGGTCAGGTTGTGGATGAGCCGGCCCATGTGCAACAGCGAGGGCTGCCCCGCGCCCACAAAGGCCAGAAACTCCTCTTCGCCGATTTCCGGAACGCTCACCCCAAGCTCCCGCTCCATGGTCTGGCGATGGATGCCGTTGAAGGCCGCCAGCACGTCCATGACGTATTTGCGGCGGTACCGGGAGACCTGGCGCCCGAGCTCCATGAATTCGGCCACCCCGGGCTTGCGCAGGAAATCGAGAAAATCCTTGGGGTCGGCCAGCCCGCGCGGCGTCCACACGAACTTGACGAAGCGGTCCCCGCGCACGGCGCACAGCTCCACCCCGATCTTGACCTCCACCTCCATGATGGCGGCGGCTTCGAGCAGCTCGGCGGCCACCTCGGGCCGCACGTAGTTGTAATACACCACCGTGAGTTCGCGGATGCCCTTGATCCAGGCGTCCATGATGAGGTGGGTGGGCGATTTGCGGCCCTTGGTGTTGGCGTCGTGGACATGGTCGTCGAAGGCGA
>CALGYO010000184.1 GCA_937934715.1 uncultured Desulfovibrionaceae bacterium
GCGATGCATTTGAATCACCCGACTCGCTATTTAATTGTCAAAGATCCCGCCGCTTTTTCATTGAGCGGATGTTCAATTTATCCATCCGCGGCGGCCCTGTCAACAAGAAAAATTTCTTTTTTTTCTCGTCCCGCCCGGCGAAGCGTTTTCCCCGTCAGGCAGAAGGAGGTGTCTATAGAACCCCTCTGTCCGCGTCAATCATTTTTTCAGCCCGAAACGTTTTTTTTCAAGACAGTCCTCCTCATAACTCTCGGCTTTACTAGTCAATATGCTGTTTTTATTAGCTAAACATGAAATCATTCAGAACTTCTCCAATTGCGATCCGCACCCCCTTCTGGGACGGTCCACGACGGCCCGGTTGGCTTCCCTTTTCATCTTTGCCCACGCACACCCCTAAGACAATATACTAATATAATTAAATTTAATCAGAAAATACGACGTTTCCGGGCCGTACGTATCCCAGCCAAAGACGATATATGGGCCGTTTTACGCCGCATTCGAAACGGCCCGTTTCTTCTGGCTTCTCCAAAATTCATTCGGAAACCGGGACGAGGAGCCTTGCCTCGATGAATTTCCCGCTATTGTAAAGCGATGTGCCCGAGAGCGCCTCGCGTCATGGCATTTACGCATTATATGGATAAGAGCGGGGATGAACCAGGCCGCCCCGCCCAGCCTGCGCCCGCTTGATGAAACCCCGGGGCATACGGACGGGCCGGCGAGAGTCCCCTTTCCCATAGCTTGGTTCCATGCTTGCCCGATCCCGGACTGACGCTCGCGTAAGGCTTTGCCAAACCGGCATATCGCGGTATTATGGCTCTTCACGCTTCGTTACGGCCATCGTCCGCGAGCAACAGGGCGCGGTCAAACGGATCAACGCGCGTAGGCTGCGCATGTAATACAAAGGGGGGAGATGCGATGAGCAAGGAAACCAAGCAGGATTGGGTGGCGGTCATGAGTTTTTCGGTCATTCAAAACGACAACCCTGAATTTCAGGAAATTTTGAGCGCCAATGTGGAACGATGGAAGGACGAGGCTGAGCGGGCCGGGCTTGATCCGGAAAAGAACGTCAGGATCGAACCCAGGGACGGGGAGTTGTGCATCGTGATCAGCGCCAAGCTGGACGCGAGCTTCACGCCCGAACAGACGGAATGGTGGGCGGTCTGAGAACCGTTGACGGACCGCTCGCCGCGCCCCGCTTGGGGACGAAAAGGCCTCGGCGCGACGGACCGGGGGATCGCTGGGCGTTGCGTTCTCGTCAATACGGGGACGTAGCGTCGGCGCGTCCGCAAGCCGGTTCGCTTGAAAACGGCGGGATAGGGAGACCTGGAAGGCTGGCGCTCCAGGACGAGGGCGTTCAGGAAGAGGTCAGGATCTGACGAACTGGAGAAACTTCCGGGGTTTTTCGTAGCCGGGCGAGGCGTCTGATAAAAGCCGCATGGTCCACTTCGGTACGAAAAAGTCGCGTACGTATTCGAGAAGGAGAAAGTCGCCGTTTTGGATATAGCGTTCGGGGTAGATGCTGGCCAGGGCTTCGGGGGTGGTCTGCAGCTCTTTATTGATCCAGTAGGCCTTCTGGACCGACACGATGAGCTCCTTGTCCGACAGGCATTCCAAAAAGCCCAGGGCAGCGTCCACCTTGCCCGCGTTGACGATGCCCTTGCCGATGAATTCCACCAGCAGGGCCATGTCGAATTTCTCGGTCAACAGGGCGCAGGAGGCCTCCTCGAGGTCGTAGGCCGCGAAATCGACGCCGGGAAGGCCGAAATGGCGTCCCAGGACCCGGCAGCCCTCAAGAACCCGCTCCTCCCGGTCCACGCCCAGAACTCTTGCGGCGCCCTGACGCCTGGCTTCGAAGGTGAAAAAACCGAAATTGCACCCCAGATCGACCACGGTCTTGCCGGTGAAATCGATCCGCCGGAAAACCCGCAGGGTATCCTCGTCGATCTCTTCCTTGCCCGGGACGAGGACGTTCAAGTCCGCATCGTAAATAGTGCGGTATACGTGCTCCGGATCAAGTCCGGCCACGATGTTTCGCAAATTTTCCAGTTCGCCCATGCCTCTCCTCGTCCTTTTCAAAGGGGGGGATTGTGCATGGGTCTTTGCAAGAAATCAATATCCTTGGCGTGAAAAGAGCCGGACAATCTCATCTCGCGGTCCCGGCGTCCCCTGGGGCCGCCTCCTCGCGCCCGGCTTGCAGGCGGGCCAGGGCGGCGCACACGGCGGCGGCCTTTTTCGGGCCGAACCCGGGAAGCCCGGCCAGATCGGCCTGCGTGGCTTCCAGCATGGCGTCCACCGACCCGAAGCGTTCCCAAAGGGCCTTGGCCGTCTTGGGGCCGACGCCGGGCAGCTCCGCGACCGCGCTGCGAAGGCCGGTCTTCTTCCTGGCCCGGCGCTGACGGCCGATGACGAAATCGTGGGCCGCATCGCGAAGACGCTGCAAAAAGAGCAGCTCCCGTCCGCCCTGGGCGAGGGACATGGGGTTTTTCCGGCCCGGACGAAAGACCATGTCACCCACGGCGTTTTTGCTGCGTCCGGCCTTGGCGATGGAGGCCAGTTCGAAAAGCCCGCCCTGCCCGGCTTCGGCCAGGGTCCGCTCCACCGCCGCCAATTGGCCCTTGCCGCCGTCGATGAGCACGAGATCGGGCCAGGGCGGGCCCGAAGTCAGACGCCTCTTCGCCCAGGTGGCCAGGGCCAGATAGTCGTCGCCCGAGCCTTCCAGCTCCGGCATGGCGTAGACGCGGTAGGCGTCCTTTCTGGGCCGCTCGCCCTCGAAGACCACCTGCCCCACCCGGGTGTCCCGGCCGCCCAGATGGGAAACGTCCACCACCTCGATGCGCTCGGGCTCCCTGGACAGGCGCAGCTTCTCCATGAGCCGAAGGGGCGCCTTCTCGATCCTGGTCCTGGTCTCGTCCATGGCCCGTCCGGCGTTGAGGGCGGCCATGTCCAGCAACCGGCGTTCGAACGGCCCCCGGGGGCCGGCGACCTTCACCGGTCCGCCGCGCCGTTCCGCCAGGACTTCGACCAGGGGCGCAAGCCCCGCGCCATCCCTGCCCTCCCCGCCTTCCGCGCCCGCTTCGTCAGGCTCGTCAGGCTCGCCGGGCTTGTTCGCCGTTTCAGCGGGCGGTTCGGTGGGCGCTTCGAGCAGTCCGGGGTCGAGCAGGATCTTCGGGGGGATGAAACTGTCCGGCCTGTAGAACTGGGTCAAAAGGGTGAGCGTGGCTTCCCGGGCGTCGGTCTCGTCGAATTCCGCGAACACGAAGGACTTCGCGTCGAGCACCCTGCCCTGGCGCACGAACAGCGCGCACAAGGCGAAACCGTTTTCGCCCGCGCGCATCCCCACCGCGTCCAGATCCTTGAACCCGGGCAAGGCCACAGCCTGGCCCTCCACGGTCTTTTTCATGGCCCGCAGAAGATCGCGCAGCTTGGCCGCCCGCTCGAATTCCAGGGCGTCGGAAGCGGCCAGCATCTCCCGCTCCACGTTTTTCAGAGCCTCCGAGGATCGGCCCGAAAGAAAATCCTCCACCCGCCGCACGGTCTCCATGTATTCCTCACGGGGAACGGCAAACACGCACGGGGCCGGGCATTGGTTCAAATGATGATAGAGGCAGGGACGCGTCCGGTTCTCCAATGCCCGGTCCGAGCATTTGCGCAGGGCGAACATCCGGTTGAGCTCCCGCCAGGTGGCCCGGGCGGCCGAGGCCGAGGTGAAGGGGCCGAAATAGGCCGCCCCGTCGCGCTCCACCCGCCGGGTGAAGCGCAGCCTGGGATAGGGGTGGCGCTTGTCCAGCTTGAAAAGGATGTACTGCTTGTCGTCGCGCAAGACGATGTTGTAGCGCGGCCGGTGCTTTTTGATGAGGCTCGACTCGAGGAGCAAGGCCTCCTTCTCCGTGGCGGTGAGCAGCGTTTCGATGTTCGCGATGCGCGCGACCATGGCCCTGGTCTTGGGGCTGTGCCCGGCCTCGGTCCTAAAATACGAGGACAATCTGGAGCGCAGGCTTTTGGCCTTGCCCACGTAGATGATGCGCCCCTTGGCGTTTTTCATGAGATAGACGCCCGGGGAGGCCGGATACTCGGATGGATTGAAGGGAAACGGCATGGGCGGAACCTAGCCGCTTCGGGCCGCGTCTTCAAGAGGGGCGAAAGCCGCGCGACGGCGGTTCGGCTATTCGGGAAAAGCCGTGGCGCCGCGCCTTGCGGGCAAGCCCTCCCTTGCCCTCGCGGGCGGACCCGTGTACTACCTTTCGGACCATGAACCGCCGTCAAACCTTGCGCGTTTCCGTCGTGGGCGCGGGCGCCTGCGGACCGGAGACTTCGGAAATCGCCCGGGAGCTGGGCCGGCTTTTGGCCAAGCGCGGCTGCGAAGTGGTTTGCGGCGGACTGGGCGGCGTCATGCGGGCCGTCTGCCAGGGCGCGCGGGAAGAAGGCGGGCTGACCATCGGCATATTGCCCGGCGCAGACGCCGAGGCGGCCAACGAATTCGTGGCCGTACCCATCGCCACGAATCTCGGGATCATGCGAAACGCCCTGGTCGTGGGCAACGGCGCCGTAGTGATCGCCGTGGAAGGCGGCTCCGGAACCCTGTCCGAGATCGCCATGGCGCAAAAGACCGGCAAACGCGTCATCGCCATCGGCCAGTGGAGCGCCCTGCCGGGCGTCGTGGCCGCGGCCTCCGCTCGCGAGGCCGTGCGGATTTTGGACGAATTGAACCTTTAGCGGCAAACGTTACGAACGGACGGCTGTTTTATGGAAGTCTTGTGGGCGCCCTGGCGCATGGATTATATTCTCGGCCCCAAACCGGACGCCTGCGTATTCTGCATCCCGGAATCCACGGAAGAGGACCGGGAACGGCTCATCCTGGCCAGGGGCAAACACTGTTTTGTCATCATGAACAAATTCCCGTACAATAGCGGTCACCTGATGGTCTCGCCCTACCGGCACGTCAGCTGCGTGACCGACCTCGACCCTGAGGAAGCCGCCGAAGCCATGCGGGCCGTGCAGTTTTGCGTTTCGGTCATGCGCAAGGCGTTCAATCCCCAGGGGGTCAACGTGGGGATCAACCTGGGCGAGGCCGCCGGGGCGGGCATCGCGGCGCATCTGCACATCCAGCTCGTGCCGCGCTGGAACGGGGACTGTTCGTTCATGGCCGTTTTTTCCGAAACCAGGGTGGCGCCGGAATTGATCGCGTCCACCTACGATAGGCTCAAGCCGTTTTTCACCGAGTTCAACGCGGCCGTCGCCGCATAAAGGAGGGGTCCATGCGCGTTGTCAAAGTATTGTTTCTGATCCTGTTCTTCTTTTTCTGCATGCTGTTTTTCGTCCAAAACACCGAAATGCTGGCCACTCCCCTCGTTTTGAAGATGGAAGTCTTCTCCTGGGCCGTTTCCAGCACGCCCACCCCGTTCTACGTAGTCCTCCTGATTTCCTTCGTGGTGGGCGGCCTGTTCGCCACCTTGTATTTCATCGCCGAACGCATGCGCTTAAACGGCAAGGTCAAGGAGCTTTCGGCCAAGGTCGCCTCCCTGGACAAGCAGCGCGAGTCCGCCAGCGCCCTTTCCGCCTATCCCATGGGCCCCGCCTCCGACGTCACGGAGACCCCGGAATCCGGCGAAGCCGCAGGGACCAGCGAGACCGCCGGAGAGGAGAAAAACTAGCGCTTCGTTTCCCGCCATTTGTTTTTGGAGAGCAACGTTTTTGAATGATTACCTTTTCCTGAACTAATACCTTCGTATTGTTCAGGAAGCCGAGACTGGATTCCGGTGGCGCAAGGCGACATCAAACTCACTCCCATGTTGGAGCAGTATCTGCGCGTCAAGGGTGAACACCCTGACGCGCTGCTGTTCTATCGCATGGGCGATTTCTACGAGATGTTCTTCGAGGACGCCGAGATCGCGGCCCGGGAACTGCAAATCGCCCTGACCTCGCGCAATCCCCATTCCGACGCTCCCGTGCCCATGTGCGGCGTGCCCCACCACGCCGCCGAAGCCTACCTGAGCCAGCTTCTGGACAAGGGCTTCAAGGTGGCCATCTGCGACCAGCTGGAAGACCCCAAACAGGCCAAGGGGCTGGTCAAACGCGGGGTCACCCGGGTTCTCACCCCGGGCACGGCGGTGGAGGATTCCAACCTCAGGGCCAAGGAACACAACTACCTGGCCGCTCTCTATTGGGATGGTCAGGACCGGGCCGGGGGACTCGCCTGGCTCGATTTTTCCACCGGGGAATGGTCCGGGCTTTTCGCCAAGGACGAAGCCAGGCTCTGGCAGTGGGCCGAGAAGATCGCCCCCCGGGAGATCCTCTTGCCCGACGGCTACGATCCGCCCAGACGCCTGGATCATGTGGGCGTACGTCCCAGCCACTATCCCGTCAGCCCCTATTTCGACCTGAGCGCCGGACGCGAGCGCATCCTGAAGGCCCAGGGCGTGGCCTCCCTGGACGCCCTGGACGTGGGCGACAAGCCCCAGCTGGTCCGGGCCATGGGCGCGCTTTTAAGCTATCTCATCCAGACGCAGAAACAGGACCTCTCCCACCTTTCCGAGTTTAGGCCCCTGAACCTCGGGCGGCATCTGCTCCTGGACGAGGTCACCGAGCGCAACCTGGAAATCTTCCAGCGTCTGGACGGGCGCAAGGGGCCGGGCACGCTGTGGCGCGTGGCGGACAAGACCATGGCCCCCATGG
>CALGYO010000185.1 GCA_937934715.1 uncultured Desulfovibrionaceae bacterium
CCCTTCGGTGATCATGGTGCGAAGTTTCATCGCGTCAAATTTCGATGCGATAGGCTTGGGTCTCCTTGTGTTTGTTCTTCGAATTTTCTTGAGGAAGATAGTTTAAATCTCCTAGCTGTCAACTTGGCATGGAGCTTTGTTCGTTAAAAGGAGTTCATTTTTGAAGATTGAGCGAAAAAACATTGGCAGTTTTTGATTCTGCTTATTTGTCGAGGAGAGCTGCATAATGTCATCAAATGCTTTTTAAAAGCACTGAGCTTGCCGATTCTGACACTGAAAACAAAATTCTTCACTAAGCCTGTTCTTTCGAACGGCCAAGTCTCTCAGCTCCAGGCATCCCCCTATTTCGCTCCCTGGGGCTCCCTCCTGGGATTTTCTCATGGGACTCTCCCCTGCCCACCTTTGGAGCGTTTGCAGCAAGGGGCGCGTCACTGTTTTTGGCCGCAAGCGAGAAACAATGTCACGGATGCCGTGACGCCCATGGTTTTATCGCATGCGATGAGCTCGTTTCTCCAGTTGTTCAATCGCTTGGAAAGCGCATCGTTCTCTTGTCCGAGTATCCTTGCGGTTTCAAGGACATCGTACACGCTATCCATCCGCTCCAAACCGTCCGCAAGAAGGATGAAGCCTTCGACCTGCGCGTGTTGAAGACCCGCATTCCGGATTCTTCCAAGAAGCTGCCGGCCGATCCTTGGGTTTCTGAAGCCGCTTCTCCATTTTTCAGAGACCATTTCCGTTATCTCGACCTCGTCGAAGTCGATCACGAACGTGAACCAGTCCGGTTCCGCGCAGACAAGCCAGCCCCCGGGTTTCAACACCCTGGCCATCTCCGAAATGACTGTTTGCGGATTTTCGACGTGTTGCAACGCCCGATCAACGCGGATCGCGTCGACACAACCGGATTCCAGACGCAATTGATGCATATCGCATTGTCTGAATTCGAGCCCGGCCTTTTCGCAATGGGCGCGCTTCGCCGCTTCCAGCAATTTTCCGCTGTTGTCGATTCCGATGGCCAGACCGCCCGGCGAAACCGCGTCCGCCAGCTTTTGCGCATCAAAGCCAAGGCCGCAGCCCAAATCGACGGCGACATCGCCGGGCTTGAGGCGCAGCATTTCGAATGACCGGGCCTTATAGGCGCGAAATGAAGACAGATCGTCCATGCATTGAAGACACGCCGCCAGCTTTCCAATGTCCGAGTCCCTGTCGACATTCCGAAACGCGGTTGCCAAAGAGTCGCCGCTTTTACGCATGGCTCGTGTTCCCAGGCGAAAAGGTTGATGCGTGAACGCCGTTCGTTACGGTACGCATGAAAAATCTCTTCCTCTTCCCGTTGAAGAGGCGCAGGGATCTTCCGTTGCGGAAGTCCTCCCGGATTTTCCCTGGGAAGCGCCCCCCGCCGCCCGTCATCCAGAGCACGCGCAAACGCATGATGCGGCAACCGTCAGTCCAGCCCCCACGCCGCCCGTCATCCAGAACACGAGCGAACGCATGACGCCCCAGCCGTCAGCCCAGCCCACGCCGCCCGTCATCCAGAACACGAGCGAACGCATGCTGCGCCAGCCGGCAGCCCCCCTACTCGTCCACCCAGGACTCGTGGGAATGGATGATGCGCCAGCCGTCAGGCTCTTTTTTCCAGAGCATGGTATAGACGTGCAGCGCCGAAACGGCGGTTCCGTCGCGTAGCGTCATGGCGGCCGCCTGCTCGCTGATCAGAAGCGCCAGGCCGTCCGCAAGCGCCCTGACGCGCACGGTTTTGGGGATCAGCCGTTGCGAGACGCGTTGGGCGAAGTAGCCGCCCACCGCCTTCGCCCATGACGCCTTGTCACCGTAGACATCCGCGCCCGCCACGGCCGTGACCGGCGACGCGCCGCTGTAAAACGACGCCCAGGCATCGGCGTCCAGGGCGTTTACCGCCGCGACGTACGCGTCGAACCCCTCGCGCGCCCCATCCTCCACGCCCTTGCGCTCCTCATTCGTCAATGCCCGCATGCCCCGCCCCCTTGGAATATGGTTCACGACCGCCCGCGACTCTTGCGCGTTCCCGGAGCGCGCGGTCCCTTTCTCATCATAAGAGGACGTCAACGCGTACCCGGGCCTGCGGACGCAACATATCCCGGCCTACGATGGCATGCCAGAGTAAAGAATGGATTGCCGCAACGTAAGAGCTTTCGCGATATCCGGCCAGGATGCGGGGCGGCGCGGCGCAAGGCAGGGCCTTTTGCAGCGCGCATCACGACTGCGCCCCCTGCGAAACGGCGCCGGGAGGGGGATCCCCCCCGGCGCCGCGCCTTTCCATACATCTCCCGCGTCGCGCCCTTGAAACGCGCCTCCGCGCGCTGGAGGATGACGCATTGCGCATGCCCACTTCTCGAAAATGGGGCGCATGGCGCTACAAGGGCGCCGCGTCAGACCATGCCGCCGTTGGCGCGCAGGGTCTGGCCGTTCACCCAGGCCCCGTCCGGACCGGCTAGAAAGGCGACGACGCCTGCGATGTCCTCTGGCGTCGCCAGCCGCTCCAGCGGCGGCAGCTTGGCCAGATGCTCGACCTGCTCCCTGGTCTTATCCTTCAAGAACAGTTCCGTCGCGGTGGGCCCCGGAGCCACGGCGTTGACCGTGACGCCGCGCCCCCGCAGCTCCTTGGCGAAGATGTTGGTCATGGTCTCCACGGCGGCCTTGCTGGCGGCGTAGATGGAATAGCCCGGCAGGGCCAGCCCTATGACGCTGCTGGAGACATTCACGATGCGCCCGCCCCCGCGCAGCTTCCGGGCGGCCAGCCGCATGATGTTGAACGTCCCCTTGACGTTCACGGCCATCAGCCGTTCAAACAGGGCGTCGTCCGTTTCGGCCAGGGGAACCAGACCGGGCTGCATCACGCCCGCGCAATTGACGATCACGTCGACCCCGCCGAACAGGGTCATGGCCTGATCGAACATGGCCGCCGCCTGGGCCGAATCCGAGACGTCCGCCTGAAAGGCCGCCGCCCGGCCGCCCTTGTCCGCAATAGCCGCGACCACGGCTTCAGCCTCCGCCGTCCTTCCGGCGTAGTTGACCGCCACGGCGGCCCCGTCCCCGGCCAGACGCCTGGCCACGGCCGCGCCGATGCCCCGGGACGCGCCCGTGACGATGGCGGCTTTTCCTTCCAATGCGCTTCCTGCGGTCATATCCGCCTCCTGTTGGTTGGGGTTGCTTCCCGACGGCCCCATCCTCTCCCCAATCGCGATCAAACGGTAGACGCATGATATGAATAATGAGTATACGGACTGCGTATGGCCATCTTCGACGACCTCGCCCTGCTGCGCAGCTTTACCGGCATCGTGGAAAGCGGAAGCCTGTCCGCCGCCGCCCGCGCCATGCGGCTGACCCAGCCGACCCTGAGCAGACGCCTCAAGACCCTGGAGGCGCGTTGCGGCGCGGAGTTGCTGCGGCGCGACGCCCACGGCATGAGCCTGACGGAGGCCGGACGAAAAGTCCTGGAGGAAGCGCGCGGCCTCCTCAACCTGGCCCAGGAGTCGGAGCAGCGCCTGCAAAGCGACCGCTCGGCTCTGGCGGGCGAAATTCGCCTGTTCGCCACCATCGATTTCGGCCAAAGCGTGGTCAGCCGCCTGGCGGCCAGCTTTCTTGAAAAACACCCCGGCGTGACCATGGAGCTGGCTTATTCCAACCGGCCCGCCCATATGATCGAAGAAGGCTGCGACGTGGGCGTTGTCGCGGGAGCGCTGACGGACGAAAGCGTGGTCGCGCGGTCATTAGGCCCCATACGGCGTTTTCTGGCCGCCTCCCCGGGCTTCGTCCAGAGCCGGGAACCAGCATCCCGCCCGGACGATCTGCGATCCTGGCCCTGGCTCGCCCTGGCAAGCCCCCGGTTCGGCGGCGCCAGGGAAGTCGCGCTCTTCGGCCCGGACGGCGCCGGATGCGTCCTGCCCCTTTCCCCCGTTTTCATCGCCGAGGGCGTCACCAGTCTGCGCGAGGCCGCGCGCATGGGGCTCGGCGTCGCCGCGTTGCCGCGCTGGCTTATCATGGAGGATATCGTCACGGGCCGCCTGGTCCGGGTATTGCCGGACTGGGACGCGGCGGATCTGCCCGCGCACATCGTCCACCCGCCCCTGCGCAGGCTCTCCCTGCGGGCGCGGACCTTCATCGGCTTCGCGGCCGCCTACATGGAAACGATTCTCAAGGCCTGAGCCTGGACGTCAGAAATGCGCCGTCTGGTCCGTCCTTTTTTGGAACCATGGCGGATGAAACGGAAAGACGCCGGACCCGCCAGGAGAGCGGCCCGGGAAGCAGCGGACCGGCTGAACGTCCGGGCCGCGAACGGACTCCCGGAGCCGATTCGCCTTTAGGCGTTCTCCAGCCTGGCGTACTGGGCGTAATAGGCGACCTGGCCGCCCATATCCGTCTCGCGCGCCTCGATCAGGGCGTTGACGCAGCGGCCCTTGCTCATCCAGCCGCCGCGTTCGGCCACGATGGTCTCCGGCTGCGTTCCCGGACGCGGTATGACTTCCACCGGCATCCCGCCAAGGGGCGTGACCAGGCGGACGGGCCTGCCGGGGTCCAGCCCGGCGAGCGCCGCCGAGTCCGGGGCGACGAACACGCGTTGCGGCCCCTCCTGCTCCTCTTCGGGAATCTGCGAGAGCAGGTATTTCCCGCATACGGGCGTGAGCAGCCGGAAGGGATATCCGGACGGCGGCGCGGATTCGTCATGAAGGGCCCCGGGCAGCCGGTACAGGCCGTCCGGGTGGGCAAAGACGCCGTCCCGCCAGGGCGAGGCCGGAACCTCGACCCCCATCCGCCCCTTTTCCGCGAGCTCCGTAAACGACGCCTTCAGCTTCCCCCGGGAAAGGGCCTGATCCATCACGGTTCCCGCATCGGGAAAGACCACGGGCGGATCGAGACGGGCCCCCAGGGCGGCCGCGATCTCGAAATTGGAGCGCGCCAGGCCCCGGGGCGGCACAACCCGCGCCGCGTGCTGGACGTATTCATGAAAATCGCTTCGAAGGACGTCCTCGCATTCGAGCATGAGCGCCGGAGGCAAGATCACCGTGGCGCACCGGGCGGCGTCGGTCATGAAGGGCTCCACGACCACGGTAAAGCGTTCGGAAAAGGCCTTTGCCATGGCCCGGCTGTCCGGGCACTGGGTCACCGCGTTCACCCCCTCGATCCAGACCAGGTCCACGGGCGGATCGGCCCGATCCATTTCGCGGGCCAGATCCGCCATGCGCAAGAGCCGCGAAAACCCGGGCTGAGCCTCGGTCCAGTCCCAGGCCGCCCCGCCCAGGTCTCCCTGGCGAAAATAGACCCCGCCGCCCTCGCGCCCGATCTGTCCGGACAGCATGGCCAGGGCGTCGATATAGCGGACGTTCTCGCCGCCGGACAGGTAGCGCTGCACCCCCCGGCCGATCAGGGTGGCCACGGGCGCTTCGCCGCCGTACCAGCCTGCGGCCAGTTCCGCTTGCTCCCGGCCCAGCCCGCAGGCGGCCAGAAGATCGTCCAGGCGCAGGCCGGAAAGCATGTCCAGAAACGCGGCCCCCTCGAAACACCGGGAAAGGGCGGCCTGGCTGACGGCCCCCCGGTCCAGCAGAATGCGCAGGACGGCGGCGGCCAGGAACCGGTCCGTTCCGGGCCGGATGACGATCTGTTCGTCGGAAATGGACGCGTAGCCCTGGTCCCCGGGGTGGATGGACAGGGTTCGCGCGCCGTTTTCCCGGGCCTCGGCGATGAGGCGGGACAGATGGGAGGAATGGCGGACGGCGTTTCGTCCCCAGTTCACGATGCGGCGGGCCCGGGCGATCGTGGCAAGCGGCGCCTCGCGGGCGGCGCCGAAATCGCGCTTGATGGCCGCCATGCCCGCGGACAGGCACAGGCCGCCGCTGAAGCCCGAGGCGCCCAGCTGGCGGAAAAGCCGCCGGCTCGCCCGGAACAGCAGCCCGAAGGAGGCCGAACCCATGAGGTGGAGCATGCGTCCGGGCTCGGCGCGAAGGCCGTCAATCCTGCCCGCGATCAGCTCCAGGGCCTCGTCCCAGTCCGCTTCCCGAAAGCCGTCTCCCTGGCGGATCAAGGGCGTGAGGATGCGCTTCGGGTCGTACAGGCGCCGGGCGAACCGGGAGGTCTTGGCGCACATGACCCCGCGCGTGAAGGGATGGCCGGGATCGCCCCGCAGGGCGCGCAGACCGTTCTCGTCCACAGTGGCGATCAGGCCGCAGCCGTCGCCGCAATGCCTGGTACAGGCGGTGCGTAGTTCTTGTTCCATGAACAGCGTCTTCAGGGCGTGGTTGCCGCGCATGGGGCGCCCCTTGGCCGTCATGCGCCCGGCGCCTGGCCCTTGTTTCCGGTCCCCGGCGCGTTCCGGCGTGTCGAAAGCCTCATAGCCCGAGCCCCCTGGCCTCGGCAACCACGGCTTTTCCCCGCGAAACGAAGGGCATCATGAAAAGGCAGGGCGTGACGGACGCAAGCCTGCCGGAAAAGGCGGGTTCGGGGTTCAGCGCAACTGGCTGTCCTTGTTGCCCTTGCGGTTGTAGGGGCCCGCGGCGGCCTGTTCCCGGTCCCGTTCGTTCTGGCATTCCACGCAAAGCCGCACCCCGGGAAGGGCCTTGCGCCGGGCGGCGGGGATCTCCTCGCCGCATTCCTCGCATACCGGCGAACTCTCGCCGCGCGGCAGCAAGGCGCGAACGCGGGCGACCTCGTCCTCGATGCTGTGGAGCATCTGCTCCTGCTCCGCCCCGTCTCCAGCCCAACCGTTGGCCATGACCCATCCTCCAGGCTCTTCGCGTTCCGTCTTTCGAAGGGCCTTTCCTTTTCATAGGGATTCCCGGCCGTCCGTCAAGAAAACGCGCGGCCTAGCCCCCAGCCCTTCCGGCGCAATCCTCCGCCCCGGGCCGGGCGCCCATGATTCGGGGCAGATTGCGCTCGATCCAGTCGGCCAGGGCGGCCACGTGGCGGGCCGCCTCCCGGCCCATCGGGGTCAGGGCGTACTCCACCCGGGGGGGGACCACGCCGTAGTCCGTTCTTTGGACGAACCCGTCCTTTTCCAGGCGCTTCAGGGTTTGGGCCAACATCTTCTCGCTCACCCCGCCCACCTTGCGCCGCAGTTCGCTGAACCGGCGCGTTCCGTCGAGAAGAGCCATGAGCGCCAGCACGCCCCACCGGCTGGTCAGATGATTGAGGATGTCCCGGGACGGACACTGTTCCGCGAACACGTCGCCCCGGCGTAATTTTTCGGACAATCCAGGCGTCCCTTCTCCTCGCGTTTCCATGAACTCCCTCCGTATTCGACGCTAACCTTCAGGTACGTACTTACCAAAAGTTAGTCCAGGGGTTATCTTGTCTGAAAAACCATTTCTGGAAAAGGAGCAAGCCATGATCATGATCACCGGAGCTTCCGGCCAACTGGGCCGTCTCGTCATCGAAGCCCTTCTGAAGAAGGTTCCGTCCGCGCGCATCGCGGCGGCCGTGCGCGATCCCGGCAAGGTCAAGGATCTCGCCGGACGCGGGGTCGCGGTCCGCCGGGCGGACTACGACAAGCCGGAAACCCTGGCGGAAGCCTTCGAGGGGGTGGACAAGCTGCTGCTTATTTCCTCGAGCGAAGTGGGCCGCCGCCTGCCCCAGCACGAGGCTGTGATCGGCGCGGCCAAGGCGGCCGGGGTCTCCCTCATCGCCTATACGAGCATCCTGCGCGCCAGCGACACGCCCCTGGGACTCGGCGAGGAGCACCGTGGAACCGAGGCCGCCATCAAGGCCTCGGGCCTGCCCTTCGTTCTGTTGCGCAACGGCTGGTATACGGAGAACTACGCGGCGGGCATTCCGGCCATCCTGGCCAACGGCGCCATGTACGGCTGCGCGGGCGAGGGCCGCATCTCCTCCGCCGCCCGGGCGGACTACGCCCAGGCCGCCGCCGAGGTCCTGACCCGCGAGGGGCAGGAGGGCCGCGTCTTTGAGCTGGCGGGAGACGCGTCCTACTCCCTGTCCGAATTCGCCGCCGAAATCGCGCGCCAGTCGGGCAAGGCGATCGTTTACCGCGATCTCCCCCGGGACGATTACAAGGCGGCCCTGGCCAAGGCCGGGCTGCCCGGGCCCATCGCCGGTCTTCTGGCCGACTCGGACGCGGGCGCGGCCAAGGGCGGCCTCTTCGACGACGGCAAGGCGTTAAGCGGCCTCATCGGCCGCCCGACCACGCCCTTTGCGGACACGGTCAAGGCGGCGCTTCAAAACCTGGCCTCCTGACAAGCGAACCGCCCGGTCCGGACAGCGGGTCCGGGCCGGGCGGCCATCCAGGTACGCGTATCAGGCGCAGGCCTAACCGCCTGCTGAAAAGGCATCTCTCAACAGGCTGTTGAAAATTTTCTCTGGGTAGGCGCAAGAAAACGTCAAGGCCGAAGCGTACATGGCGTACGTGAGGGTTTGGGCCTTGCATAAGCGCATCGAAAGCTCTTCCTGCCTTGATTTGCCACATTGTTTCGCAGCAACGACTCCAGAGGGAATATGGCGACGGCCTGCCAAGGCGCGCCTCAGCCGGCGTCCTCGGGCGGGGGCTGGCGCAGCAGTTCCTTCAGGGAGTAGGAATCCCCCTCGTACGAATAGATGGCGTCGTCGATGACGTAGGCGCCGTTCTCCTTGATGACGACGAAGACGTAGGGAGGTTCGCCCTCGAATCCGTTGGACGCGCGCAGCTGGTACTTCCCGTCCTTTTGCGCCACGCCCGATATGGTCAGGGGGCAGCAGACGTCCTGGGCGTTGTAGAGGAAGTCGAAGTCCAGGTTGCATTCGCTTTGGAGCTTTTCCTGGCAGGCCCGGTCCTTCAGGAACAGGTCCGTCAGCTCCTTGGAGATCATCTTGTTTTCGATGGCGTAATCCACCGCGTCCACCCAGCCTTCCTCCGGTCCCAGGGAAATCTTGGAGTACTTGGCGAAGAGCGGGGTGAAGCGGTCCAGGATGGCCTTGGCCGCGGCGTCGCTGGCTGTGGCCGCGTCCGGCGCCGCCCCCTGGGCGTTCGCGCCCTGGGCCGCCGAAAGGATGATCGCGCACAAGACAACCGTGAGAAACGCTGGAAGGACTCTCATAAGGCTCCTTGGTTGTTCCGTCGCGGGAAGGGGCGTCCCCGAGGAATGAATGGTTTCGCGCGATCGCGGACCAGCCGGTTCGCATGCGGCGAAAAAGGCCCCTCTCCCGCCATGCGCTTCCGGCTTTCGCGCTTCAGGACGAACGTTCCCCGGCGGCTTTCGCCGGAACCAGCAATACGGGCAGTCCGCACAAACTGCACACCTTGTGGGCCACGCTGCCCTCCATGAGGGCGGCCACGCCCAACGCGCCGTGGGTGGCCAGGACCGCCAGATCGGCGCCCCATTCCCGGGCCGCCGCCAGGATGCCCTGGGTCGGATCGGCGCGCAACACGGCCCCCGAGGCGTCGATCCCCTCCCGGCGCAGGGCCTCGATCTCCGCTTGCAGCCGTTCCACGGTCGCGTCCGCCGCCATGTCCAGAAGCCGCGAGGTCGCGCCGGGCAGAAACCGGCTGGTCACGGCCCGCCGCCCGGAGAGATTGCCGTAGCGGGGCGCGACCATGACCACGCGCAGGGCGGCGCCGCAGGCCTTGGCCATGTCCGCCGCCAGGGGCTTGACGCGGTCATGCTCCGGATCGTCGTCCAGGGGCATGAGGATGATGTCGCAGACAAAGGGAAGGGCCTCGCCCGCTTCGCCGGGATGGACGAGCAGGGTCGGAATGTCGCCCAGGGAGGCCGTTTTCTGGGCGATGCTCCCGAGCGCCAGATGCAAGGCCCGGCCCCGGCCGTGGGAGCACAGGACGATCAGGTCGTGGTCGAACTCCCCGGCGTGGGCCACGATGCCCTTGGCCACGTCGCCCACCGCCTCCTCGTGGATATGGATGGCGACCGGAACGCCGGGGGGGAAAGCCCGTCCTGCCACGTCCTCGAGATAGGCCCTGGCATCGGCCGCGTTTTGCAGATGGGGCTGGCCGTGCGCCGTGGCGGGCGGGTTCTTTTCGAGCACGTGGAGCAGCGTCACCCGGGCGCCCATGCGTTCGGCGATGAAGGCCGCCGCGGGCAGCGCCGCCTCGGCCAGGCCCGAACCATCCAGGGGAACGAGAAGGTGCGTGAACATGGACCTACCCCGCAAAAAACACGCCGTAGAGAAGGTAGACGTTGAGCGCCACGATAATGGCGGACACGCCCCAGGCCAGCGCCGTGGTGATCCGGGCGTTGACCAGATCGCCCATGATGTCGCGCCGCCCCGTGAAAAGCGTCAGCGGAACGATGGCGAAGGGCAGGCCGAAGCTGAGGACCACCTGGCTCAGGACCAGGGTGCGGGTGGGATCGAGCCCCGCCCCGATGACCGCGACCGAGGGCGCCATGGTCGCCAGCCGGCGCAGCCAGGCCGGGATATGCCGCCGCAGGAAGCCCTGCATGATCACCTGCCCCGCGCTGGTTCCCACCGTGGACGAGGAGAGCCCCGCCACCAGAAGCGACAAGCCGAAAAACCACCGGGACGCCGCTCCCAGAAGGGGTTCCAGGGTCACGTAGGCCTCCTCGATGGAGCCGATGTTCTCGTGTCCCGACCCGTGGAAGGTCGAGGCGGCCATGATCAGCATGGCCGCGTTCACGAAGCTGGCCACGCCCATGGCGATGACCACGTCGACGATCTCGTAGCGGTAGAGCATTTTGCGCTGCCTGGCGCCGCGCGCCACGATGCGCCCCTGGGTCAGGGCCGAGTGCAGAAAGATGGCGTGGGGCATGACCGTGGCGCCTAGAATGCCCGAGGCCAGAACCAGACTCTCGGGACCGGCGAACCGGGGAATGAAGGCGCCTTGCAACAAAAGCCCCATATCCGGCCTGTCCAGAAGGGTTTCCACCAGGTAGCACAGGGCCACGATTCCCACCATGCCCGTGATCACGGCCTCCAGCGGGCGAAAACCGTTGCGTTCCAGGGCCAGGATGAAAAGCGTGGCCGCGGCGGTCAGGAGGGCGCCGAAAAGAAGCGGCGCGCCCAGGAGCAGCTGGAAGCCCAGGGCCGCGCCCAAAAATTCGGCCAGATCCGTGGCCATGGCCACCAGCTCCATGAGCGCCCACATGCCCCAGACCACCGGGGGGGAAAAGCGCTCGCGGCAGTGTTCGGCCAGGTTTTTTCCCGTGGCCAGCCCGAGCTTCGCCGAAAGCGTCTGGATGAGCATGGCCATCAGGTTGCTGGCCAGGATGACGACCATCAGCGCGATTGCGACCCGCAGCAGCAGATAGGAGAATTGGCGCAACCCGACCTGGAACCCGGTCTCGGGCGGACGTTCCTCCAAACCCGCTGCGATGCGGCCGAATTCGGCGTCCGCCCCGGTCGCGTACACCACCCCGGTGCCCGCGCCGGAGCTCACGATGGTGCCCATGAAGGCCAGGTC
>CALGYO010000186.1 GCA_937934715.1 uncultured Desulfovibrionaceae bacterium
CCCTGCGGCCCCGCCCGCTCCGGTCCATCCCCCTGCGGCCCCGCCCGCTCCGGTCCATCCCCCTGCGGCCCCGCCCGCTCCGGTTCATTGCGGTTGACCTGGCGTTCGCATTGACGGCGCCCTCGTTTCCATCTACGTATCTCTTTAGATATCATATCGAATTTATTGTATATTTTCTGTATTTCTTGGGCTTTCAGCGCCTATTTTCTGGGGTTTTCAGACACAGAAAATGAGGCCGGAATCGCAACAGGAAATGAGCGAACCATGGTCAGCCGCCCTCACGTCATCGCTTCGCGACCGTCCCGCTTTGCGCGCGTTTCCAGCCGTTCGTTCCAGGCGGACTTTCCGGCCCGAACGAACGCTCCTGTTCGCAAGCGTCCCGCCCCGGCGGACATCCCTTCAGGAACCCCGGTCCAACCAGCCATTTTCTCCCCCCCAAGAAGGAGCCCCACATGAAACGAACCATACTCCGAACCATCGCGCTCTGCGCCGCGTTGTGCCTTTGCCAGGCGCTCATCGCGCCCCTGGCCGCCCGAGCCGGTCAAAACGGCGATCTCGACCCGGTACGGACGCTGGAGGCCTCCCCGGTTTCCGGAAACGCCAGCAACGCGGCGCCGGAATCCGTGACCATAACCAATGCGCCGGACGACGACACCACGGCCATGTCGGCCTCCATCACCATCGGCGGCGATGGCGTCGCGAAATACCAGTACCGGCTGGACGGAGGCGAATGGTCCGCCCTGGCCGCCGTCTCCGCGCCCCTCATCCTGCACGATCTGGCGCCCGTGACCCACGTTCTGGAGATACGGGGCGCCGATGACCAGGGAAACGTCCAGGCCACGCCCAACACGATCACCTGGACCGTGGAGCCCGGAGACTATCCGGTGCGGGCCGGTCTCAAGATGGCCGCCGGATACGATCATTCCCTGGCCATCGCCGACGATGGGACCCTATGGGCCTGGGGCGCGAACGCAAAGGGCCAGCTCGGCGTGGGGACCAACGCGGACAGCGCCTTCCCGATCCAGGTTGGGACGGACGCGAACTGGGCCAGCGTGGCCGCGAACGGCCGCCACAGCCTGGCCATCAAGACGGACGGATCCCTGTGGGCCTGGGGCGACAACGCCAGCGGCCAGTTGGGCGACGGAACGAACGTCGACAAAAACGAGCCCGTCAGGATCGGCCTCTCCACCAATTGGGCGTACGTGGCGGCGGGCGGAGGGCACAGCCTGGGCATCAAGAAGGACGGCACGCTCTGGGCCTGGGGAAGCGGTCTTGCCGGGCAGCTCGGCGACGGCTCCATGGACGAAAGCGCGGTCCTGCTCCAGGTCGGCTCGGCGGGCGACTGGCACATGGTCTCGGCGGGGCTTTCGCAAAGCTACGGAATACGGACCGGGGGCGTCCTCGAGGGCGGCGGCGCCCTGTGGGCCTGGGGCGACAACTCCTTCGGCCAGCTCGGCGACGGGACCCTTGAACGAAGAACCCGTCCCGTGCGCATCGGCGACCGCGACGACTGGACGTTCACGACGGCGGGAGCGGGACACGGCCTGGGCGTAACCACAGGAGGCGAGCTGTACGCCTGGGGCCTGAACGCATGGGGCCAACTGGGCGATGGAGCGACCCTATCCTCGACCCTGCCGCTCCGCATCCGCCAGGACCTGACCTGGTCTTTCGTGGCGGGCGGGGGAACCTTCAGCATGGCGGTCGCCACGGACGGCTCGCTGTGGACCTGGGGAGACAATCGGTATGGCCAGCTGGGAGACGGCACAATGACCCAACGCGAGTCGCCGGTCATGATCGATCCGGCCTCGGGCTGGAGCGCCCTTGCGGCCGGATCCTTACACATGCTGGCCGCCCGGACCGGCGACGGGATACGGGCCAGCGGATACGGCAACTACGGCCAGCTGGGCGCCGGATCCTTCGACGACGCCGCAACCCCGGCCCGGGTCCTGTCCTTCGACGCGACGCCCCAGGCCGTCCTGCTCTTCGTCCCAGATCCCGTCACCTCGCTGACCACCGCGAACATCCTGGTGGGCGGCGACGTGACCCACTACAAATACCGCCTGGACTACGGCGCCTGGGGCGAGGAAACCGTCACCAGCCAGCGTATCGCCCTGACCGGCCTGACGGAAGGCGCGCACATCATCGAGGCCATCGGCCGGACCGCTTCGGGAACGTGGCAGTCCGAAAGCGCGGCCACGGCGTTCTCCTGGCGGGTGGACCCGACCGGGGGCGCGGTCACGATCACCGGCGTTCCCTTTTCGCCCACCGCAACGACTTCGGCCATCCTGACCGTTTCCGGAACGTACGTGACCCATTACGTCTCTTCCCTGGACGGGGGCGCCTGGAGCGCGGAAGCGCCCGTGACCGAGCCCATCAGCCTGGTGAATCTCTTAGAGGGCGAGCATACGGTCCAGGTCAAGGGACGGGATGCGGAGGGAAACTGGCAACAGGTTCCGACATCCGTCACCTGGACCGTGGACCTTGACGCCCCGGACAACGTAACCCTGACGGGAGCGCCGCCCGAGGTCTCCACGTCAAGAACAGCCGAAATCACGATCAGCGGAATCGGCGTGGTCCGGTACGTCTATAGCCTGGATGGCGGCGCCTGGTCGGAAGCCGTCCTGGCGACCCGGCCCCTTACCTTGAGCGGACTGTCCCTTGGCGATCATACCCTCGAGGTCCGGGGCGTGGACGCGGCGGGCAACGTCCAATCGCGCTCGACCGTGTGCAATTGGGAGGTGAGGGCGGCCGTCTCGCCGGGAGTGGCGGTCCTCCTGCTTGAATGACGCGCTTCCGGTCTGGAGGACGGCGGTGAAAAAAAGGCGCGTCCCGCAAACGAGCTTGCGGGACGCGCCCGGCGCGGCGGTCTATTCGCCGAGGTAGGCTTTCTTGATGGCGTCGTTTTCGCGCAGGGCCTTGGCGCTGTCCTCCAGGACCACCCTGCCCGTCTCCAGCACGTAGCCCCGGTCCGCCAGCTTCAGCGCGATATTGGCGTTTTGTTCCACCAGAAGGATGGTCATGCCCTGCTCCTCGTTCACGTCCTTGACGATCCGGAAGATGTGCTGGGCGAAAAGCGGGGACAGGCCAAGGGAGGGCTCGTCCAGAAGGAGCATCCTCGGCCGGCTCATTAGCGCCCGGGCGATGGCCAGCATCTGCTGCTCGCCGCCCGAAAGCGTACCCCCGGCCTGGTTCCTGCGCTCGTACAGCACCGGGAACAGGCGAAAGACCATGCTTTCGTCCTTCTTGATCCCGTCCTTGTCCGTGCGCAAAAAGGCGCCCATGTCGAGGTTCTCGGTCACGGTCAGGCGCGGGAAGATGCGCCGTCCCTCGGGGACCTGGCACAACCCCAGGCTCGGCAGCTTGTCCGGGCTGACGTCCCGGATGGAGCGTCCCTGGTAGCGCACGTCTCCGGCCGAAGCCCGGACGATGCCGCAGATGGTCATGAGCGTGGTGGATTTGCCCGCGCCGTTGGCCCCGATGATGGAGACGATCTCTCCCTCGTTCACGGTGAGCGAAACGTCGCGAAGGGCCTGGATGCGTCCGTAGTGGGCGCTGACGTTGTCGAGTTCAAGCAGCGGCTGCGCCATATCAGGCCTCATCCTCCGAACGTTTGCCCATGCGGGCGGCGGGCCACAGCCCGGCCGGGCGCACGATCATCATGACCGCCATGACGCCGCCGAAGGCCAGCATGCGGTAGAGTTCAAAATCGCGGAAGACCTCGGGCAGGGCCACCAGGGCCAGCGCGCCGAGGATCACGCCCGGAATGGAGCCCATGCCGCCCAGAACCACCATGGCCAGCACCATGGCCGACTCCAGGAAGGTGAAGCTCTCGGGGCTGACGAAGCGCATCCGGGCCGCGAAAAAGGCCCCGGCCAGACCGCCGAACAAGGCGCCCATGGCGTAGGCCAGAAGCTTGTAGACGAAGGTGTTCACGCCCATGAGCTCGGCGGCGGTCTCGTCCTCGCGGATGGCCTCCCAGGCCCGGCCCACCCGGGAGAAATTGAGCCGGCGCACGGCGATGACGGTGAACACGGCCAGGACCAGAATGACATAATAGAGCATATCGAGTTTTTTCATGTAGATATGCTCGAAGGTGAAGGCGCCGTCCACGAATTCCGGAAGGTAGATTCCCGGGGCCTTGATGCCCAGGATGCCGTTGGGGCCGTTGGTCAGGGACATCCAGTTGTTGAGCACGATGCGCACGATCTCGCCGAAGCCCAGGGTGACGATGGCCAGATAGTCCCCGCGCATGCGCAGGGTGGGGTAGCCGATGAGCGCCCCGGCGATGGAGGCGAGCCCGGCGCAGATGGGCAGGCACACCCAGAAGGGGACGCCGTAATGCACGGACAGGAGCGCGTAGGTGTAGGCGCCCACGCCGTAGAAGGCGATGTAGCCGAGGTCCAAAAGGCCGCACAGCCCCACCACCACGTTGAGCCCGAGCCCCAGGCAGATGTAGACCAGCACGTTCACGGCCACGTCCTGGGCGTAGCGCTCGGTGAAAAGCGGGTAGCACAGGGCGAATGCGGCCAGGGGAACCAGGAACATCCATTTGGGGGCCTTGGCGTAGACGCCGCCCACGCCGTCGCGCAGCCGTCCGAGGGGCTTCAGAACAAAGTCCAGATAGCCGGTCTTGCCCAGGCGGTAGAGGATGAAGCAGATGACCGCCGCGATGCTGACGCGAAGCCACACGCCGAAGGTTTTCGCAAAGCCCAGGGTCCCGTCGGGGTAGATGTCCAGGAGCGGCCACAAGAGGACGAAAAACCACGCCAGGGCCAGGGCGAAATACATCCAGGTTCTAGACCCTCGTGTCATCGACGTTCTCTCCCATGATGCCTGTGGGCATGAAATACAGGACGGAAATGAGGATGACGAAGGCGAACACGTCCTTGTACTCTCCGCCGAAGGGGACGTAGGCGGCGGCCATGATCTCCACCATGCCGATGATGAGCCCGCCGAGCATGGCCCCGGTGATGTTGCCGATGCCGCCGAGCACGGCGGCGGCGAAGGCCTTGATGCCGGGCACGAAGCCCATGTCGTAGCGCACCGAGCCGTAGTACATGCCGACCATGATGCCGGCGGCCGCGGCCAGGGCCGCGCCGATGGCGAAGGTGGTGCTGATCACCTTGTCGGAATGGATGCCGACCAGGGCGGACATGACCTTGTCCTGGGCCGTGGCGCGCATGGCCTTGCCGATGCGGGTTTTGAAGACCAGGAAATTCAAGAGGATGAGCAGGGCCGACGTGCCGCCGAGGATGCCGATCTGCATGTAGCTCACCCGGATGGTGCCCCAGTCGAACCCGCCCTGGACCAGCTCCATGGGGTAGGCCTTGTCGTAGACGCCCTGGGTGAGCATGAGTCCGTTTTGCAGGAAGATGGACATGCCGAGCGCCGAGAGCAGCACGGACAGCCTGGTGGAATGGCGCAAGGGCTTGTAGGCCACCTTTTCCAGGGCCATGGCCAGCATGGCGCAATAGCCCATGGTCAGAACCGAGGCCAGGGTGAGCGCCAGGAAGGGATGGCTCTGGGTCAGGCCGTTGGCCGCCAGGAAGCTCAAGAGGATCACGCCCATGTAGCCGCCCGCGGCGAAGATCTCGCCGTGGGCGAAGTTGATGAGCTGGATGATCCCGTAGACCATGGTGTAGCCCAG
>CALGYO010000187.1 GCA_937934715.1 uncultured Desulfovibrionaceae bacterium
CCGTTTTTATAACTTCGAGCAACAAAATGTTAAACATTTTGCGCTCTCAGTAATAAAGGAGCTCCCTTGCCGACCATCCCCTGTTGGGGAACCGACGTTTATCTCGGCAAAGACGCCGGGAAGCCCATCCTCGCGGCCTTGAAAAACGCCAAGGGATCCATCCGGGTCATGTCGCCCTACCTGGGCGCGGCCCTGGTGGATGTCCTTTTGGCCAAGGCGGCCGAGGGCCTTTCCGTGCGTCTTCTGACCTCCAGCGAATTCGAGGAACGCGGCGAGGCCAGCGCCAGGCGCCTGATCGTCCAGAAGCGGCGCGCCCGGCCCGTCGCCCGGGCTTTCCGCGCCCTGGGCTCGTTTTTGGCCCTGGCCGTCCTGGCCGCCTCCCTGGCCGCCTGGGGGTACGGCTCCTGGCGCGGCCCGGAGGAGCTGCGCCTGGCCTGGATGGCCGCCCCGCCCGCCCTGCTCGTTTTTTTCCTGCTCCGGCGCCTGCGCGTCTCTTCCTACTCCTACGAGCCGCGCATCCCCATGGCTTGCGTCGTTTCGCCCAACACCGACGGCCGGGGGCCCGGGCGCTTTCTCCTGCACGCCAAGCTCTACGTCATCGACGAGGAGATCGCCTTTCTGGGCTCCGTCAATTTCACCCGGGCGGGTTTTTCCGCCAACTACGAATCCCGCGTCGCCGTGCGCGACCCGGAGGCGGTGTTCCAGCTGGCCGACGAGTTCGACCGCATGTTCGCCAGCCAGGAAGCGCAATACCGCGCCATCGCCGACATCGGCCGGATGGTTTTCGAAGAGCCCGGGCGATGAGGGAGGCCCCGGCCTGATGACAGACGGCTCCGGCGCGCTTATTGTCTATGCCAACCCTTTGCGAACGGCGCGAAGGATCGCCAACGACGCAGGAGGACCGCCATGTACAGTATGCCGCGCATCCGCATCCCTCTCTTTCTCGCTCTGGGCCTCTCCCTGTCGCTCATGGCCTGCGTCCAGAACGCGCCCCTGACCCCGCCGCCGGGCGTCGCGGCCAAAAGCATCGCCTTGTCGAACGATCAGTTCGTCCTCGACGGCCGGATATGGGAGGAGAACGGCGAGCATTTCATTCAGGGGACGCTCAAGCTGACCCAGGTCGCGCCCGGACAATACCGGGGCGCCAAGCTCATTGCGGAGCTGTCCAAGGACGGCAAGAAGACGGGCTCCGTCGCCATGCGCGTCAGCTACAACCGCAACGCCGACCTGTGCGAGTTCCAGGGAGTCATCGGCGCGGACGAGGATTTCGACCACATCAGCTTCAACGTTTCGTATTCGTACAGGCTGGACTAGCGGCGCCAAGAAGGCGAGGCGGACCTGACGCTTCGGCGCCGGGCCCGACCCATCATGATTATGCGGCCGTGTCCGGGGAGTGGCCGTGGCGGTCCAGGAGGCTTACGCCCCTGTGGGCGCTCCCCGTTACAGAGGCGGTTGCGAGGAAGCGGGGGATTTCGGCCGGACGCCCGCCTTGCGGAAAAAGGAAACGCCCGCGCCGATGGCCGCCAGCGCCGCGCCGGTGAAGAGCGCGCAGCGAAAGCCGGACAGGAATCCGGCCGTGATCTCGGCGGCCGTGGGCGAGGCGAATGCCCGAAGATACGAAAGCCGGGCCGTCTCGAACACGCCGGTGGCCACCGCCACCCCCGTGACCATGCCGATGTTGCGGATAAGCGCCAGGATGCTCCCGGCCAGACCGCTTTTTCCCGCCGGTGCGCTCGAAAGGGTGCTCGCGTTGTTGGGCGGAACAAAGGCGCTCACCCCAAGCCCCACGGCCATCTGCCCCAGACAGGCCCGCCAAAGCGGCGAAGCCTGGTCCAAAAGCCCCTGGTTCACGAGCCCGGCCGCCACGATCAGAAGCCCCGCCCCGGTCAGCGCGGACTGGCTGATCCGTTCGGACATGAGCCCGGAAAACGGCGAAACTACGGCCATGACCAGGGGCAAGAGCGCCAATACCCCGCCCATGAGCATGGGCGAAAGCCCCTTCACGTCGTGCAGGTAGAAAGGCATCAGGATGGCGTTGGTGAAAAGCGCGGCGAAGCACAAAAACGAACCGAGGTTGCCCGCGAGAAACGGCCAGTGGGACAAAAGCCCCATGTCCACCATGGGCCGCTTCGCCCGGCGCTCCACCCGCACGAACAGGCCGAGGACCATGAAGGCGAAAACCGCCCCGGCCACAAGCCCCCGGACCGGCCAGTCCCTGCCGTGGCTCAAGGTCATGAGCAGCGCCGTCACGCCCACGGAAAAAAGGAGCATCCCGGCGGCGTCGAAGCCCGCCTTCCCGGCCGGCTCGCCGCGCGGCAGCAACATATGCACGCAGACCGCCCCGGCCAGGGCCACCGGGATGTTGATGTAGAAAATGGAGCTCCAGCCGAACGCGCCCAGCAACACGCCCCCAAGGGCCGGTCCGGCCAGGGACCCCAGCGCCACCGCCGAGCCCATGACCCCGAACGCCCTGCCCCGGCTGGTTCCGGGAAAAGCCAGCACGATGATGCCCGGCCCGTTGGCCATGAGCATGGCCCCGCCCACGCCCTGAAGAACCCGGGCGGCGATGAGCGTTTCCATGGACCCGGCCAGCCCGCACAGCGCTGAGGCCGCGCCGAAAAGCAGAAATCCCGCCCGGTACACGGGCCGCTTGCCCTTGGCGTCGCCCAGGCGGCCGAAAAGAGGCAACGCGCAGCAGATGACCAGAAGATAGGCCGAGACGATCCATTGGGCGTAGGGCAGGGAGGCGTGGAAATGCCCGGCCACCACGGGCAGGGCCACGCTGACGATGTTGCCGTCCAGGGTGGACATGAAGGCGCCCGTGGAAACCACGAGCAAGGCGGTCCAGGGCCTGCCCGCAAACAGGGAAAGCTCCTCGCCGGGGCCGGGCTGGCCGGGCTGGCCGGATTGGCCGGATTGGCAGGCCGGGCCGGATGATTGACCGGATGAGCGGGCCGGGCCGGATTGGCCGGGCGGAACGGACGGGGCGGATAAGGACGGCACGCAACCTCCGGAAATAGACGACGGATCACGAAAATCTCGTGAAAAGCCGACGTATCCCAAAGGATCGCTTCCGGCAACCTGGGCCGGACCGCAAACGGCGGCCAAGGCCGCCCCCGGCTTACCCGGCCTGCCAGGCCTGCCAGGCCTGGCAGGCCCGACAGGTTCGCCCCGGAAGGCGGAACGGGATCCCCGGACGCCGCGCGCCCAGGGCTTCGCCGCCCGATCGAAGTCCCCGCCGCGCGACGAGGATTGCCCGGTCCTTCCCGGGATGCTACGTAGGGACGCCGGTCAAACGACAAGCGCAAGCGAGGCCCCATGGACGCATCCCTTACCGTTATCGACGACGTGGCGGTTTTCTCCTTTTCCGGCCGCCTGGACACCCTGGGCGCCCAGGAGGCGCAAGGCTATTTCGACGCCAACCTGCCGGTCGAAACCGCCTGCGCCGTGTTCGAACTGTCGGGCGCGGGGTATTTGAGCAGCGCCGGGGTGCGGATTTTTCTCCGGGCCCATCGGCTCCTTACCGCGCGCGGCGGCATGCTGGCCCTTTGCGGCGCGGGCCCCTACGTGACCGACGTCCTGAAGCTCACCGGCCTGCTCGCCGCCCTGTCCCTGTTCGACACGCAGGCCGAGGCCATGGCCGCCTGCCGCAAGGCCCTGCGCGAAAAATACGCCATGGACAACTGGGACCATCTGGAAACGGCCCGGGACGCCCTCGGCGCCTACCGCTTCGTCCCCGGCTCGGGACAGGCGGCCAGGGTATTGATCCTGGGCGGCTTGCGCGACGTCCTGCGGGCCGACGTCACCAGGGCCATGGTCTATTCCAGGAGCTTCGCCGAGACCGGGTATTCCCTGGGTTTCGGGGGCCTCGGCGGCTCGGAGGAGGACTATTTCCGCATCATGGGCGAAATGATGACCATCGCCGGGGCCATGTTCTGGCTTCCGGCCGACGGCCAGGACGCGGCGGACTACCTCATCCCCAAGGAGGACGCCGGCGCGGCCCGCCTGTACACGCCCTTCAACATCTCTTTTTCCGGGGCCTTCAACGAATACGTCATGTTCGAAAGCGGCGAACCCGGCGGCGCGGTCCTGACGGATCTGGTCAAGAGCCTGCTGGCCCTTTCCGCCCGGCGCAGGACCGATTCCAAAGGCGTTTTGGCGCTGGCCGCCTGGGCCGAAATGGCCGAGGTCTACGGCGCCGGGGTCAAGACCGCGCCATTTACGGAAAACGCCCCGGGCGACAAGGAAATGATCACCCGCGCCGCCAACCTGGACGACTGGTTCGAGCGCGATCGCGAGCCCCGGGCCAGGGACGCGGCCTGCCTGATGTGCGGCCTGTGCGCCAGCCTCAAGGCGGACCGTTCCCCCTTTTCCCGGGAAGACCTGGACGCGGCCTTCGCCCCCTCCCCCGCCGCCCTGTCCGCGAAGAAGGAGCTCTTCCTGGCCCATGGGGCGATCATGACCAAAACCCCCATGCCCGAGCGCATGGCCGATCTGGACAAGGAGACGCGCCGGATCATGGAAACGGCGGACTTCCTGGACATGCGGCGCATTCTCGGGGCCAGCCGGGTCCGCAAGGCCTTCATCGGCGTAAGCTACGTCCAGGAGATCAACCGCGAGCGCCGCGAAGGCGTGGAGGAAACGCCCGTGGACATGAAGCGGCTGCGCGCCCTGGCCATGGTCCGGTACATGCAGACGCTCGGCGCCGCGAAGCCGCGCTAGCGCCGCGTCTTTACGATGCGTCCATTCGATGTATCGGGATAGCGCACTGGATTCATGCTTCTTGCATGGTACAGGGCGCTATGGGCGTTCGAGGAAACCGCGCGGGGACGAAGCCCCGGCGCTCCCGGTCCCACGCGCTCTTCCCCTGGTGACAACGTTTCAAGAATAAGGCAATACGGGTGAAATACGCGGCGCGGCAAACGGCGCCGCGGCACCGGAAGGCCCATGAGAACGACGTTTTCCCTCCTGATCCTCTTTTTGCTGACCGCTGCGCCCGTTTTCGCGCATTCGGGGCTGGACTTCACCCTGCACAAGCTGGAATCCGGCAGGCCCGGCCCCACCATGCTCGTGGTGGGCGGCATCCAGGGCGACGAGCCCGGCGGCTTCAACGCGGCCTCGCTCATCGTGTCCAACTACACCATCACCAAGGGCTCAGTCTGGGTGGTGCCCAACCTCAATTTCCCCAGCATCATCAAATGCTCGCGCGGCCTCTACGGCGACATGAACCGCAAGTTCGCGGCCATCGACGCCTCGGACCCGGAATACAAGACCATTGAGAAGATCAAGCGCATCATCCTGGACGAGCAGGTGGACCTGGTCCTCAACCTGCACGACGGCTCCGGATTCTACCGGCCCCAGCACATAAGCCAATGGGAGAATCCCCAGCGCTGGGGGCAGAGCGTGATCATCGACCAGGATTCCATCAACGTTCCCCATTACGGCGCCCTCGAAGACCTGGCCGCCAAGGTCGTGGCCGAGGTCAACGGCCATCTCTACGAGCCGGGGCACGCCTACCACGTGAAAAACACCCGCACCCGGGAAGGCGACGAGGAGATGGCCAAGACCCTGACGTTCTTCGCCATCAACCAGGGCAAGCCCGCCTTCGGGGTGGAGGCCAGCAAGAATTTCCCGGCCCATCTGCGGGCCTATTACCATCTGAACGCCCTGGAATCCTTCATGCGGGCCATGGGCATCGGCTACAAGCGCAATTTCGAGCTGGCGGCCGACGGCGTGCGCGAAGCCATGGACAGCAACGTGGCCATGTCCTTTTTCGGCAACAAGATTTTTCTCGACCTGCGCAACGCCCGCGCCAAGCTCGGCTATTTCCCGGTCAAGAAGACCGGCGGCCTGGACTACGTGCCCGGCAATCCGCTCATGGCCGTGGTGGGCGCGGACAAGAACCTGAGCGTCTACTACGGCAACCGCAACGTGACCACCCTGGAACCGCAATACTTCGACTTCGACGAGAGCCTTCGCGGCGTGACCATGCGCATCGACGGGCGCGGACAAAACGTGCCCTTCGGACGGATCGTCCGGGTGAAGGACGCCTTTTCCGTGCATCCCGGTCCGGAGTGCCGGGTCAACGTGATCGGATTCTCCAGGGGGGATGCGGTCGACGAGGCGGACGTCGACATCGGCCGCAAGGACCTCCTGGAACGCTTTTCCGTTGACAAGGACGGCGGCGTCTACCGGGTCGAGGTCTACCGGGACGGCAAATTCGCGGGCATGGTCCTGGTGGATTTTCTGGGCGAGCAGGCCGAGCAGAGCCTCGCGGGCTCCGATTTCGCGGGCGTGCACGCCGAAGCCCTGAACAGCTTCATGCGGGAGTCCCAGCCCGGCGCCGACGCCTCGCGTTAAGCCCCGGCCGCGCCGCCGCGCCGCCGAATCCCCCCGGCTTCAACGTTTTCGATACTCCAAACCGCGCAACCACAGGGAAGACGGCTTATGTCCCCAGACGCCCTTTCGCCATTTCCGGGAATTCCCCGGGACGCCCTCGCGTTCCTGACCGCCTTGGGACAGAACAACGCCAAGACCTGGTTCGAGGAAAACAAGGAGCGCTACAGGGCCCAGGTGGTCGCCCCCCTGGCCGGGCTTGTCGCCGCCCTGACCCCGCGCATGACGGCCATCGATCCGTTCTTCGATCCATCTCCCCGCGTGGGCCGGGCCATCTCGCGCATCCATCGGGACGTCCGGTTTTCCAGGGACAAATCGCCCTACCGGACCTCGGCCTGGATCGTGTTCAAGCGGCCCGGGAAACAGTGGACGGACCGTCCCGCCTTTTTCTTTGAAATCACCCTCGAGGGCTGGCGCCACGGCATGGGGTTCTACATGGCCCCGCCTGACGCCATGCGGGCCTTTCGCCAGGCCGTCCTCGACGCCCCGGACGCCTTTCGCCGCATCGCGGACGACCTGGCGAAGGCCGGGACGTTCCGGCTCGGGGGAGAACGCTATGCGCGGCCGCGGGTTCCCGACGCCCCGAAGGGGCTGGAGGACTGGCTCATCCGCAAATCATTCTATCTTGTTCGGGAATCGTCTCCGGACGAAAGACTGTTTTCGAAGGATCTTCCGGACATGCTCGCCGGGGATTTCGAAAGCGCGGCGCCGCTGTACCGCTTCGTCAATCAGGCCCTCGACGCACGGCGGGATGCGCATGGCGGCCCTTGAACAACGCCGCCGTATTTTCGGGAAAGAGCATCCTCTTCATCCCTTCTCCTCGAAAAGCGGACGCCGCCGGGGACGCCCGTCTCGAGGACGGGATTCAGTGATCGTACCGGTCCAGCAGCTCCCGCACCCGTCCCGAATCCGAAAGGGCCTTGAGCGCCGCGCGGAAGCGGGCGACGAAATGCGGATCCACGTCCTTGCTGAAGGCGAAGCAGACGGGGATTTCATCCAGCGGGAAAACGGCCCGGTACCGGTCCTCGGGCAACCCGTTGGCGCGTAGATATTCCGGGAAGGCCTCCTCGCTGTAGGCCACGAGATCCACCCGCCCGGCGTCGAGCTTTTTCATGTTGAGGTCCATCTCGCCCACGGCCTCGATTCTGGCTCCGCCGCCGTATGTGCGCACCAGAATCTCCGTGATGTCGTCCCGGATGACGCCCACCGCGTACTGGCCGATCTCCTCCCTGGACCGGATGACGATGCCGCTGTCCGTCCGGGCGAAGAGCGTGAAACGGGCCGAGGTGATGGGACAGGCCCATTGGAAGAGATTTTCCCGCTCGGGGGTGCGCGCCATGCTGAAAAGGACCTGACCGTCTTTTTCACGGATGTCCCGATAGGCCCGGGCCCAGGGCATGAAATTCACCCGGGCGGGCTTTTCGCCCATGCGCGCCCAGATATCGCGCAGGAGTTCAATGGAAACGCCCTTTTGCTCCCCATTTTCCTCGAAATTGTAGGGCGGATATTCCTCGGTCATGTACGTCAGACCTCCAGGCCCCTTCTCGCCGCCCAGGGCAGGTCCCGGCGGCGTGAAAAGGAGCAATGCGACGATGGCGGAAACGGCGGCGGCCGAAAGCTTCAATGTGGCCTCCTTTGCCCGGAAAATGGAGTCTGACGCCCTGAGAGGACTCAGTATCCGGGTATAGTTTTTTTTCAGCCTCGTGACAAGAAGCCTTCGCGAATTCCTTCTCAAGGACCGGCCTTCACGTCCGCCGTTCCCTCCGCGCCGGTTCTTGACATTCTCCCGCATCGGCGTCAAAACACCGATTCAAACACTGTTTCAATCCATGTTTCAAGAGGATCCCATGCCGAAACAGGCCAGACTGGACGCGAAAGCGCGGCTCTTGCAGGCGGCCGGAGCCGTCTTCACCGAAGCCGGTTTCGAGAAGGCCACCATCCGGGAAATCTGCCGCAAGGCCGGAACCAACGTGGCCTCGGTGAATTATTATTTTCAGGACAAGGCCGGACTTTTCGCCGCGGTGCTGAGCGAATGGTGGCGGGAAGGACTGGAAAAATACCCGCCCGAGATTCCCCAGGACGCGGGCGATCTCGCCACCGAGGACAAGCTGCGGCTCTACGTGCGTTTTCATCTCTTGCGCATGTTCTATTTCGGGGATATCGAACCTTCTGCAAAAATCAGGCGCGGCAAACTCATTCTGCGGGAATTCGCCAAGGACGATCCTCCCCCAGACGTCCTGCACGATTGCCTCATGCGCGAGGTGACCGCGCTTGAGCCCATTCTCCTGGAATTTCTCGGTGAGGACTGTCCGAAGCGAATCATTTTCGACTGCAGCGTCAGCGTCCGTTCCCAGGCCATCACGTATTTTCTCATCTATCTTCACGAAAAAGACGCCGCGCTGGAGCAAAAAGAAGAACTGCTGCGCATAGCCGATCACATCGCCGCCTTTTCCCTGGGCGGCCTGCGCGCCATACGGGGGACCCTGAAATGAACATGACCTCCTTCACGAGATGCTGCCTCGCTCTTCTGTGCATTTGCCTCGCCTCGTGCGGCGACGGCCCCTCCAAGGCCGAAACCTCCGCCGGCCAGGCGCCCGCTCCCGGAGCCGCCGTTCCCGCGGCGCCCGCGAAGACCCTGCGCGTCCTTACCCAGCCCGTGACCCCCGCTCTCCTGCGCGACGTCCTGACGCTTCCGGGAGAAACCGAGCCCGAGGACGACGTGACCGTGAGCGCCGAACGCTCCGGCAAGGTCGAATGGCTGGGCATACGCGAGGGCGACCTGACCACCAGGGACCAGCTCATCGCCAAGATCGACGAAAGCGTGCTCAAGGCGGAATGGGACAAGGCCGAGACCGCCCACGCCCTGGCCTCCAGACAACTGGGCCGCCGGGAAAAACTTTATGATCGCGGGGTAGTGGCCAAGGAGGAGCTGGACCAGATGACCGCCGGGGTGGACACGGACGAGGCCGAGTTGCGCAAGACCCGCTCGGAATACGAACAGGCCTTCGTACGCTCCCCTGTGGCGGGCGTGGTCAACGACGTCTTCGTGGACCAGGGCGAATACATCCAGGCCGGATCCCCGGTGGCGGACATCGTCAACGCCAAGACCCTTCGCATCAATCTGAACGTGCCGGAAATGGACGTGCGCTTCGTGAAGCCCGGCGACAAGGCCCGCATCATCGTGGACGCCTACCCGGACCGGGAATGGACGGGAACCGTGGATTTCGTGGCCGTCAAGGCCGACCCCGCCACCCGGACCTTCAAGGCGCGCGTCATCGTGGACAACGCCGACGGGGCCATCCGTCCGGGCATGCTGGCCCGGGCCGCCCTGCTGCGCCGGGAAATCCCCGACGCCCTCGCCGTGCCCATCTACGTCATCCAGGACAAGGGCGGCGAACGGGTGGTCTACGTGGCCGAGGACGGGTTCGCCCGGGCGCGCACCGTGAAGCCGGGGGCCATGGAAAAGGACCGGGTCCAGATCGTCGAAGGCCTCGCCGCCGGGGACAAGCTCATCGTCTCGGGCTACGACCAGGTGGAAGACGGCATGAAGGTGGACATCCAATGATCATCAACAAGCTGGCCCTGGCGCGGCCGTCCACCGTGCTCGTCCTGCTCGTCTTCATCGTGGTCGCGGGCGCGGCCGGGTACGCCTCCCTGCCCAGGGAGGACGAGCCGGACATCACCGTGCCCTACATCTTCGTGACCACCAACTACGAGGGCGTGGCCCCGCAGGACATGGAAACCCTGGTGACCATCCCGCTCGAGCGCAAGCTCAAGGGGCTTTCGGACACCGAGGAGATCACCTCCATTTCCGACGACGGCGTGTCCATCATCAAGATCGAATTCCTGCCGGACGTGGACATCGACGACGCGTTGCAGAAAGTGCGCGACAAGGTGGACCAGGCCAAGCCCGACCTGCCCGCGGACCTGCCCGACGATCCGGTCATCACCGAGGTGAACCTGTCCGAGCAGCCCATCCTGAACGTGGTGCTGTCGGGCCCCTTTTCCCTGAAGCGCCTGAAGGTCTTCGCCGAGCGCTTCGAGGACAAGATCGAGTCCATCCCGGGCGTGCTCGACGCGGTCATCGTGGGCGGCCTGGAGCGGGAAATCCACATCGAATTCGACATGGACCGTGTGGCCTTCTACAACATCCCCTTCTCCGAACTCCTGGAAGCCGTGCGCTCGGGCAACGTGAACATGCCCGGCGGCTCCATGGACATCGGCAAGGCCAAGTACCTGGTACGCACGCCCGAGGATTTCGCCAGCCCCGACGAGATCGACAAGATCGTGGTCTATGAGCGCGACGGCAAGCCCGTGTACCTGCGCGACGTAGCCACAATCCGCGACCACTACAAGGACCCGGACTCCATAAGCCGCATGAACGGCCAGCAGAGCGTGACCATCCAGGTCAAGAAACGCTCGGGCGAGAACATCATCTACATCAACGACGCGGTGCGCGAGATCGTCTCCCAGATGAAGGAGGAGCTGCCGCCCACGCTTAACATCACGCTCACCTCGGACAAGTCCGACGACATCCGGCGCATGGTGGCGGACCTGGAAAACAACATCATCACCGGCCTTGTCCTGGTTCTGGCCGTGGTCTTCGTCTTCATCGGCGGCCGCTCGGCGGTCTTCGTCTCCATCTCCATCCCGCTGTCCATGCTCATCACCTTCGCCCTGCTGGGACCGCTTTCCATCACCCTCAACATGGTGGTGCTCTTTTCCCTCATGCTGGCGCTCGGGATGCTCGTGGACAACGGCATCGTGGTGGTGGAGAACATCTACCGCCACATGCAGGAGGGCAAGTCCCGGGAGGCCGCGGCCCGGGTGGCCACGGACGAGGTGGCCTGGCCGGTCATCGCCTCCACCCTGACCACGGTGGGCGCCTTTCTGCCCATGATCTTCTGGCCGGGCATCATGGGCCAGTTCATGTCCTACCTGCCCAAGACCGTCATCATCGCCCTTTTCGCCTCGCTCTTCGTGGCGCTGGTGGTCAACCCCGTGGTCTCGGCCAAATACCAGACCATCCCCAAGTCCCTGGCCGCCGGCGGCAAGCCCTCCCTGGCCGACCGCCTGCTGGACCGGCTCAAGGACATGTATCTGCCCCTTCTCAAATGGGCGCTTGCGCATCGCGCCCTGACGCTGCTCTTCTCCTTCGTCATGCTCATCGCCTCCATCATGGCCTTCGGCATGTTCGGCAAGGGCGTGGAATTCATGCCGGACATCGAGCCCAAGCGCGCGGATGTGAACGTCAAGGCGCCCGTGGGCACGAACCTCGACGCCTCGGACGCACTGGTCAAGCAGGTCGAGGACATCGTCAAGGACTATCCGGACATCAAATACTATATCGCCAACCCCGGCGAATCCGGCCGCTCGGACCAGGTGGGCACGCACTACAGCCAGGTGAACCTGGATTTCGTGGAGCTGCACGACCGCTCGCGGCCCTCCAGCGAGATGCTGGTGGAAATCCGCAAGCGCCTGCAATCGTCCATCAAGGGCGCGGAAGTGCGGGTGGAAAAAGAGAAGATGGGACCGCCCGCCGGGGACCCGGTCACCATCGAGATCCAGGGCAAGGAGATGGACGCGCTCGGCGAGCTCGCCCATGAGATCAAAAAACGCATCAAGGACGTGCCGGGCCTGGTGGACCTGAAGGACGACTACGTCCAGGCCAAGCCGGAAATCCGGGTGAACGTGGACAAGGAGAAGGCCGCGCTCATGGGCCTTTCGGCCTACGCCATCGCCTACACGGTCAAGGCGGCGGTGAACGGGGCCAAGGTGGGCGTCTACCGCGAGGGCAAGGACGAGTACGACATCGTGGCCAAATTGCCGGAGAAAAGCCGCCAGTCCGTGGAGGACTTGAAGCGCATCACCGTGTCCGGCAAGGACGGCCAGCCCGTGCCGCTGACGAGCCTGTGCGAGATTTCCGTGACCAGCGGGCTCGGCGGCATCAGCCGCAAGGACCAGAAACGGGTGGTCACGGTCTCGGCGGACGTGTCCGGCAGGCTCGCCGAGGAGGTCATCGCGGACATCCAGACCCGGCTTGCGGACCTGCCCATGCCGCGCGGCTATTCCTACGAGTTCGCGGGCGAGCGCGAGGAACAGAACAAGGCCCAGGCGTTTCTGATCAACGCGTTCGTGGCGGCCATCTTCATCATCTTCCTGGTGCTGGTCACCCAGTTCGACTCCGTGGCCACCCCGTTCATCATCCTGACCTCGGTGGCCCTGTCGCTCATCGGCGTCTTTTTCGGACTTCTGGTCACGAACATGGCCTTCGGGGTGATCATGACGGGCGTGGGGGTGGTCAGTCTGGCGGGCGTTGTGGTCAACAACGCCATCGTGCTCATCGACTATTTCGAGCAATTAAAGCGCGAAGGGCTCTCCACCGAGGACGCGCTCATCCAGGCGGGCCTGACGCGGTTCCGGCCGGTGCTCTTGACGGCCATCACCACCCTTCTGGGGCTTTTGCCCATGGCCACCGGGGTGTCCTTCGATTTCCTGAAATTCCAGTGGGACATCGGCGGCGAGTCGTCCCAGTGGTGGGGCCCCATGGCGGTGGCGGTCATCTTCGGCCTGGGCGTGGCCACGCTTCTCACGCTGGTGGTGGTCCCGGCCATGTGTTCCCTGAAGGACGGCTTCGAAGCCCGCCGGGCGAACAAGGGAACGCGGAAGGGCCTCCTGGCGAGACTGCGCGGAAAGCGCGGGGCGGGTGAGCAGGGGGCGTAGGCTCCTCTCGAAGAGGAAAAGATGAAGGGCGGTTCCGCGAGGGGCCGCCCTTCGTTTTTCCGCTCGATCGAACGTGCCGGAACCACGGGACGCAACGGCGCCGAACTTGACATTTTGGCCGATTCTCAGGCTATAGTGACGTTAATCGGATTTCCCTCAACCACGATCAGGACCCTATTTATGTTTGAAGATGTTGAATTGATCACTCTCATAAGCGGCCTCGGCGTTTTTCTTTTCATCATCATCGACCGCAGGATGTTCACCCTGCTTCCGAATTCGAGGCTGCTTGTCGCCTCCTACGGCTTGTTCCTGGTCGGCTGGGTCGCAACCGTCGTGGAATCGGCCATCTTCCCGAACGTATTCAACCTCATTGAACACGCGACATATGCCGCTGGAAGCATCGCGCTCCTCATTTGGTGCGTCATCACATTCAAGAGAAGCGTGCATGCACATTAACATCATAGCATTCCTGGATCTTCTCTCACTGAACGCGACCATGGCCGCGATGGTCGCCTGCCTGCTCGCCCTGTCGAGAGCAGCCCGCAAAAAAAGCATCCTGATCATTGTCTTCCTGCTGATCTTCCAGGCGTGCTACCTCTTTTTCCTTCTCGTGGAATGGCTTGGCATCTCGAGCCAGTTCGAAACATTCGAGAACTATATCGGATCGTCCTTGCCCATATGGTGGATGTTCTCCTTCTACGTTCTCTCCCAGACGGCCCTCAACGAGAAGCTCGCCGCCAACGAGCAACGTCTCAAGTTCGCCATAGACGCCACAAAAGATGGAATATGGGATTGGAACATCCGTACCGGGGAAATTTTCTACAGCCCGCACTGGTTCACCATGCTCGGATACGACGCCAAGGAATTCCCCCCCACCTACGCCACATGGCGCGACCTGCTCCATCCTTCCGACGTTCCCATCGCCGAACCCGAGGTCCTTCGCCATCTCGACATTGAAGAGGGCTTCGAACTCGAATTCAGGATGCGCTCAAAAACCGGCAAATGGGTCTGGGTCATGGCGAGAGGCAAGGTCGTCGAGCGTACGCCCGAGGGCATCCCCTTGCGCATGGCGGGCACGCATGTGGACATCAGCAACCGCAAGGAGAGGGAGGCGCGCATCAGGGAACTGCAGATCTACCTTTCAAGCATCATCGATTCCATGCCGTCCGTCCTTATTGGAATCGATTCCGCCTTCAACGTCACCCTGTGGAATCTGAAAGCCGAGAAAGCGACGGGAATCGGCTCGGAACAAGCCAAGGGCATGCCGCTGGAAAAAGCCTTCCCGCGTCTTTCCAACGACATGGAACTGTGCAAGCTTTCCATGCAAAGTCAAAAAATCCAGACCAAAACCCATAGGGTCCATTTCGACAACAAGGAAAAACGCTATGAAAATATCACGGTGTTCCCGCTGAAATCCAGCGAGCAGGGCGGCATCGTCATCCGTCTCGACGATGTGACGGATGAGACGCGCATCCAGGAGACCATCATACAATCAGAGAAAATGCTTTCCCTTGGAGGCCTTGCCGCAGGTATGGCCCATGAAATCAATACGCCTCTGGCGGTCATTCTCAACAACGGACAAAACATCGAAAGGCGCCTGCTCGGCGATTTGCCCAAAAACGTTTCCGCCGCGGAAAATTGCGGCCTGACCCTCGACGCCATCCGGGCTTACGCCAAGGCGCGCGAGATACCCGCCATGCTCAGGGACATCATCGGCTCCTGCGGGCGCGCCGCGAAAATCGTGAAGAACACACTCGGCTTCAGCCGGAAAAGCGCCCAGGAAATGATGCCCGCCGACCTTGCGGCGCTGCTCGACAGCGCGCTGGAGCTTGCGGCCAGCGAATACGAGTTGAAAAGGACCGGGCTCATGCGCATCGATATTGTGCGCGAGTATCAGGACGGCGTCCCGAGCGTTTTGTGCGATGGAAATCAAATCCAGCAGGTTCTTTTCAACATTCTCCGCAACGGCGTGGAGGCCATGGCGGAAAAGGCCTATGTGGACGAATCCGCGCGCTTCATCCTGCGGCTTGCCGTAAAAGAGGACTTCGTTGTCCTGGAAATAGAGGACAACGGCCCCGGCATGGAGGAAGATGTCCGCAATCAGATCTTCCATGCCTTTTTCAGCACGAAACAGAGCAAGCAGGGCACGGGGCTGGGGTTGTCCATCTCCTATTTCATCATAACCGAGCTGCACAAGGGCGTTCTGGAGGTCCGGTCCACCCCGGGCGAATCCACCTGCTTCATCATCAAGCTTCCCATAAAGGCCGCCAAGGCCGACGACGCCGGGTAGCGCCATGGAAGAAACGCAGCCGCCTGAAGCAAAGAGGGGATCCCAGAGGCAATAGCGCCTTGGCAGCCGGATGCCATAATGCCGCAATCCGCCAGAAGGCATGTATTCAATTCAGTTTTCTCCGAATCCGCCATGTCGCAAGCGGCTTGATCCGAAATAGAAATCCACCCCAAGGATTTGAACCTACTTGGTGGGAATTGCAGAAGATAGTTGACATGATATTCCTTTGTAATGCATTAGTTATATATCCTATATCAAAGGCGGATGATGTCCTGCCCGGCGCGAATGAGTACGAGCAGCGCATTTATGGAACAAACGCATCCAGTGTTAGATGTCGCGCGCCGTACTCAAAGTTTCCACTTTTATTGAAGTACGCCAGCACAATACGCCATGAATATAACGCCAAGAAATACTGCCAATGTAAAGCAAGAAATATGCATCCACAGCATTCAATAATACAGAATCACCATCACCGGCGCTCAGCTTTGCGTAAGAACTTGCCTCCATGTGCGTTCCACATGCCCGGCAACGAGGGACTTCACCGATCCTCTAAATAAATCATGCTGCACGGCAATGGAAATGACTATGCAAGCGACACCCAAAGCGTACTCCGGATTCACCATGATAGAGCTTATCCTCATGCTCGTCCTTATTGCCACCCTATCCGTATTGGCCGCCACAAGTTATCAAGATGCCAACGCTATTAGCCATGCGGACTTAGCCGTATTAAAGAGCTGCACCAGACAAGCACAAATAAGAGCGATGTCCGACATTGATTCCGCCAACTGGAATATTCAGGTAAACAACAATACTATCACGATATGCAGGTCGAGCGACGTGATCAGAACGGTGGAACTGAGTGACTATAATGCGACCATTGGAATGGGCTTCAGTGCACTTGGCGTTCCTCGAAACATAACCGGCACGTTCCCTTTCACAGTCAACAGCGTCACAGGCTATTTTGAATAATGCCAGACAAGAATAATAGAGCCTTTACGTTAATTGAAGTAGTTATCACTGTCGTCTTGTTATCGTTGCTCGCAACGATGATACTCCCGTTTTACAAAACCGGCGCGTTTGAAAACATGACCGTCATCAATCGACTACAAAACAGCTCCAACGTAAACGCCGCCATTGCCAAGATAGTCGCGGACTATGAGAATAATGCATGCTGCAACCTGAAGGATTCCGCCGCATTGACCGCCCTTCAAACTCGGATCAACAATTTCTCGACGAATTACGGAACATATTGTTCCAACTGTACGCCGACGGTGACATACCCTTACGCTATCGGGAATTTAACGAATACGCTCCTTGTAACCATAACAAACAACGCCACAAATGAGAGCATTTCACATATTTTCACCATCCAACAATAGATGCGTCATCCATTGCGGCTTCACGCTGATAGAACTCATCGTGGCGCTTGTTATTGTCGGTCTTCTCGGCGCTTTTGTCTTCAGCAGCTACACCGACGTGGTCGCTGGATACGTCGCTTCCGAGCAAAACTATTATAAAACGCAGAAAGCTGAATTCGCAATTCTGAAGATCATACTTGAGCTGACAAATTCAAAGCCGTCCACCATCCCGACATGCTCATCGAACACCTTGAGTTATACCAATTCCAGTTCAACGAACTCCTCCTTTACTTTATCGGACTCGAATTTAACCTTGAATGGATCGATCATTGCGCAAGATGTCTCCTCTTTTTCCTGTTCCTACGATGACACGTTGAGACTTCTAACCATATCATTAGGGTTTACATTCACAAATGCCCCAAACCAGACATTTACAACCGCAATCAACATACGATAAATGAGCAATAATCCAAAGAGACCCCGCCTGGACCGTGGCGCAATTCTGCTTGCCGCCATCGCAGGTCTGGTGGTCATTTCAGCCATATCTTCAGGACTGTACAAGATCTCAGCATCTTCCGCATTGAATGAAGTAGAGTTCAACAAAGCTAACCAGGCGCGTTACTTGGCCAGCTCCGGCGTTTTGTATGTTCAAGGCGAGAAATACAAGTTTGAACAAGACAACAAAACGCTGGATGAGCTTATCGCCGACCTGAACCCGTCACGCCCCTCAGGTTCCGACGCCTATTCCCTCGGCAATACCGGCACGTTCTCTATTGCAATAAATTCCATCAGCGCCAACAATTTCCAGGCGACAATCACTGGAGACACCGGCGACGATGACTTGCAGGCAAGGTTTACCAGAACCGAGACGTTTCAATACAATCCAAAGGACAGCGACCAGGGCACGTTCAGGTTTGAATGGCCGGACTCGACTCCATCCAGCAAAACGATGTTTGACGTTTGGAACAGGGTGGAAGGGGAATTCGTCAATGGCGCAAGAGTCGTGCGCGACTGGTATCTTGGGAATGTGTTACGAATCGACGGCGGATGTGACTCATTCTCCCTAACACAAGGAGAAATACTAAACTGGACGCCATCCGGAACAATTTCCGTCTGGATTAGACTTGATAGATACAGAGACTGGTCAGGCATCATGCACAAGGGAGACAGTTCGCACTCCAACCCTCCATACGGCATTTTTGACGATGAAGTCTGGACATTCCAGTTTACCGAAAACAACGCCACTTTTGATGGCATACGGATACGTAATGGAAACAGAAAACCTTTTTTTGCATTGATCAAGTCCAACACGGAATGGGCTTGGCTTACAAGCAGCTCTGATTTGAGTCTCTACACTTGGTATAACATCGCGATCACATACAGCCCGGACGGCATAAAGATGTATATCAACAACCGGCTCGATTCGAGCACTTCAGACTATGTGATACCAAGACAAAATTCCTCCACTATTACAATAGGCTCGCAAACAACATCTGACAATTGCTACTCTATAGACGGATATATAGGTCCAAACCCCCAGCTTTGGCCAAAAGCGCTTCCCCACACGGATTCAAATGTCAATAAACCATCAATCGAACGTATATATTGCGAACAGGCCAAGAAATTGGGGTGGGATCGTTCAACCTGCAACAAGTATACATACTGATTTGATATTTAACAGCGCAACTACCGCAGCCACTGCGAACAGTACCGGGATACAAGCGCTTCTACAGCTCAAGCTTCCCTGATTCTTGCATACTCGCTCTCGCGATATGCGTTCAGATCCGATGAATGCAACAGCATCCTCTGCGCTTTTCCAGAAGAAAGAGCGCCGCCGAATGCGGTTGAAATAACGGTTTCCGGCGGTCAACGGACTGCCGTCCCGTCCTCTTCCTGTACAGTGATGGTTATCACCTGACACCGCCGCCCCTGGCGGGCGTCGATTAGG
>CALGYO010000188.1 GCA_937934715.1 uncultured Desulfovibrionaceae bacterium
AAGGACGCCGCCACATACCGGGCCCCGGTGTTTTCGTCCCTCCAGGGGGAGTAGCGCACGTTGCCGAAAAACCGTTTCCGGCCCGGAAAGGCGTACCAGTCCTCGTAGGAGATGAATTCCCCGGCCAGACATCGTTCCATGGCGGGCCTGACCAGGTTCTCGAAACGTTCCCGTCCGAGAACGCTCTCCACGGTCCGGCCCACGAGGTCCTCGCCGCCGAGGCCCACGCCCTGGGCGTAGGCCTCGTTGGTCATGACAAAGCGGTAATTCTCGTCCACCACGGCCACCCAGTCCGAGGTGGCGGCCACGGCCTGCTCATACCGGCGCAGCCTGGATTCGAAGCGCCGCCGCTCGCTCACGTCCCGGGAATAGCCCACATAGCCGGTCTTGACGCCGTTCTCGTCCAGAATCGCCCGGCTGATGGTCTCGGTCCAGACCGCCTCCCCGTTTTTCTTGAAAAATTCCAGCTCAATCCTGTTGGCGAAGAGCGCGTCTCCCCGGCTTTCGGCCTCCTGCCTGCGTTTTCTGGCCTCCATCAAGGCCTGCTTGGACTGGGGCGCAAGGCGCAGGATGAGGCTCTGGCCGATCAGTTCCTCGGGGGCGTAGCCGTAGACGGTCAGGCAGGACGGGCTGATGTAGGTGACCACGAGGTCGGGGTCCGTGGTCCAGAAGACGTCTTCCGCGCTTTCCGCGATGAGCCTGAAGCGCCCGCCGTCGGCCGGAGGGGACGGCGCGGCGGCCGGGGTTTTGCCCGCCGGTTTGGACAGGCGGCGGTTTTCCGCCCGAAGCCGCCGGATGGTCTCCCGAAGGCGCGCGTTCCCGGCGCCCGCCCCCCCGGCGGAGCCGTCCTCCTCGAACAGCGCGGCCACGGGAACGCCCAGGGCTTCGGCCAGGGCGCCCAGCACGGCCAGGGACGGCGCGGCCACGGCCCGCTCGAGCTTGTTGAGATGCTCCAGCGAAACCCCTGTTCTCGCGGCCAGTTCCTTCTGCGTGAGCCCCTCGCGCTTGCGAAGGCCGCGCAAGGCGGCGGCGAACGTCCTGACGTAGTGTTTTTCCCGCATGACGCCGTCCTGATTCTCCTCCCGGAAGGGAGGAAAACACGTAACCAGATTACCTGTAAATGGCAATACGACCCCTTGCTCATGAGGCTTTGCGATGGGGACGGGACGTGGTAGAACGCCTAGCGTTCATGGCGCGTACACATTCTGGATCAAAACAGGGAGGCTGCGTGCGTAACGACATAAACGCCCTGCGGAGAACGCTGGCTCAGGCGCGAAACGTGTGCGTACTGACCGGGGCCGGGGCGTCCGCCGAAAGCGGCATCCCCACCTTCCGGGACGACGCGGGCATCTGGAAAAACCACAATCCCCTCGATCTGGCCACGCCCGACGCCTTCGCCCGGGATCCCGAAACCGTCTGGGCCTTCTACCGCTGGCGCAGGGAGCGGGTTCTCGCGGCCGCGCCGGGTACGGCGCATGCGGCCCTGGCGGCCATGGAGCGGCGCATCCCGCAGTTCACCCTGATCACCCAGAATGTGGACGGGCTGCACGATCTGGCCGGAAGCCAAAACATCATCGCCCTGCACGGCGACCTGTTCGTCTCCCGGTGCGTCCATTGCGGACACGAGGAGAAAAGCCGGGACCCGGACATCGACCCCCTTCCCCGCTGCCCGGATTGCGGCGGCCTCCTGCGGCCCGGGGTGGTCTGGTTCGGCGAACCGCTGCGCCCGGAAATCTGGGAGAGCGCCGTGCGCGCCGCCTTCAACTGTCAGGTGTTTCTTTCCGTGGGGACCTCGGCCGCCGTACAGCCCGCCGCGTCCCTCATCCTGGCCGCCCGGGAAGGCGGCGCGGTCACGGCGGAGATCAACCTGGAGCGGGCCGTGGACGATGCGCTTCTCGATTTCGCCATCACGGGCAAGGCCGGGGAAATCCTGCCCCGCCTCGTCCCCGGCCATGACGATTGACCCCAACACGAGAGGGCTCATGACCCCCCTTCCTCTTTCCGCGCTTCCCGAGTCCCTGCGCCGCCATCTTCTGGCCGCCGCCACGGGCAAGAACCATCTGGCCGATGCGGCCCGCGCGGCTCTTTCCTGCGCCAGCGCCGATCCGCAAAACGCCGCGCCCCTGCTGGATCTTGCCCGGGAGCTCTTCGCCGCCGCCTGGCTTTGCGACCCCCTGGACGGGACCACGGCGGCGGATCTGGCCGAATTCGATCGCCGCCTGCCCGGGCTTTCCCGGGAAGCGGCCAAATGCGCGGTCATGGCCGCCAACCTGTGCGCCGTGCGTCCGGGCTATTCCGTTCCGCCGAAGCTCGCCCGCCTGGAGGAGGCCGGGGACTATCCGGCGCTTCGCGACTGGCTGGAAAACGAGCGCCGCATCGCGCCGGGCAACGGCTTTCTGGCCTGGAATCTCTTTTATCACGCCCTGGCCAACTCGGATTTCTCCCGGGCCTCCGGAGTGGCCGAAAGCCTGGCCCGGGTTCCGGGACTGGCCCCGGCGCTCAATGCCCTGCGCGGGGACGCCCTTTTTTTGGCCGGGGAATACGAGGACGCGGCCAAGGCCTATCTGGCGCTGGACGCGGTCCTGCCCAACCTGCGCCTGGGCCGGGCCGGGGAAGCGCTCTTTCGGGCCGGACAGGCCGAGCGCGGGCTCGAATGCATGCGCCGGGCCGTCATGAACGCCCCCTCTCTGGTCAACGACGCCCTGCGCCTCTATGACCTGACCCGGGGCGTCGACCGCAAGCGCGCCCCGTTGCCGGGCAAAACCGCCGTGCTGCTTTATTCCTACAACAGCGCGGACAAGCTGGCGCTCACCCTGGAAAACCTTTTCGCCGGATTCGCCGAATCCCCGGCGGACGTCATCGTACGCGTCCTGTCCAACGGCTCGAAAGACGGAACCGAGGAGATCGTACGCGGCTTCGCCGAGCGTTTCGGGGACCGTTTCGCGGGGATATATCTGCCGGTCAACGTGGGCGCGGCGCCCGCGCGCAACTGGCTCATGCATCTGCCCGAGGTCGAGGACTGCGCGTTCGCGGCCTATCTGGACGACGACGCCGCGCCGCCTCCGGGCTGGCTCGACGCCTTCGGCGCGGCGGTCGCGGCCTCTCCCCAAGCCGGGGTCTGGGGCTGCCGGACCGTGGATTACGCCAATCCGGCCAACATGCAGCAGGCGGACCTGAGCCTTCTGCCCCCCCGCGAAGGGGAGACGGTCTTTTCCATGAGCCAGGCGGCCATGTGCGCCTTTGATTTCGGCCAGTTCTCCTACCTGCGTCCGGCCGCCTCGGTCACGGGCTGCTGTCATCTCTTCCGCACGGACGTTCTCGAGGAATGCGGAGAGTTCGACATCCGCTATTCGCCCACCCAGTTCGACGACCTGGACCACGACCTGCGCCTGGTCCTTTCCGGCAAGGCGCCGGTCTACCAGGGCCATCTGAAAGTCGCCCACATGAAGACCTCGGGCCTGGGGCTGCACAAAAGCCGGGCGGGCTCGGCCAACATGGCGGCCAACATGTACAAGCTGAAGCACAAGTATTCGGCCGGGGAATTCAGAACCATCATGGACGAGGGCGCGCGGCTGCGGGAGGAGGACTATCGCGGCAAGATGGCGGCGCTGGGGCTGGATTTTTAAAGAATCGCCTGGGCGTCAAGGCATGCCTCCGGCGGCTTGGGAAACCTCTTGAGGAGAGGTTTCCCAAGGACCTTCCAGACCTTCTTCCCGGTTTCCAGAATGGACGCTCTTTCGGGCTACGGTTTGGCCAGGGCCAGGACCATGAGCCCGGCGAAGACGCAGGCCGCGCCGGTCAGACGCGCCCAGCCCGCCGCCTCGCGCAGGAACCGCCCCCCGGCCAGCACGCTCATCACGATGCCCACGTTGCGCCAGGCCGAAATGACCGTGACGTTGGAAAAGGCCAGGGCCGCCACGATGCACAGATAGGACAGCGGCGTGAAGACCGAAACCAGAACCACGCTTTTGGGATCGGCCCGAAAGGCCGCCCAGACTCCCCGCAGCCTGGGCCTGCGCCACAAGAGGTAGGCGGTCAGCCCGGCCGTCAGAAAGATATAGCTGATGAAAAGGTAATCGACGGCGCTTGGCGCCTGGGGCAGGCTCATGGCCTTGCGGTCGGTCATGATGTAGCCCGCCGTGGCGGCGGCGGTCAGAACGCACAGGGGCAGGCCCCGCCAGCTGAAGGCTTTCGCCCCATCCCCGCTCGCCCCGCGATTGGTCAGCCCCACCGCGGCCGCTCCCAGGGCCGCCGCCGTCACCCCGGCGCCCTGAAGCGGCGTCACCCCGTCGCCCAGCAGGAACCAGGCCAGGGACATGACCAGAATGGGCGCCAGCCCCCGGTTGACCGGATAGACCACGGACAGATCAGCCACGGCGTAGGCCGCGAATAAAAAGACCACGTACAGGGTCTGGAAAATCCCGGAGATGGCGGCCCACAGCCAGACTTCGGGGACGATGGGCGACGGGGAGACGAGCCGGAAGATCACAAAGAGCCCCAAAAGGAAAAGGCCGCCGCCCACATTGGTCAGCCAGGCGAAGGCCTCCTTGTCCTTGTTGCTCTTGGCCAGGAGGTTCCAGGCCACGTGCAGCAGGGCTGAAACCAGGGCCAGACCCATGGCCAGCGGCGTCACGGGCGCGCCCCGATTCGCCGGACGGTCCGGGCCGCCCTGCCGTTATTTCCGCGCATCCGCGACTTCCTTGTGTTCCCTGTTCCTGAACGCCCGTCAGCGGGCGACCGGACTCCTAACGTCTTCGGGGACGGCCTGTCCAACGCGCGATACGGTCCGCGCGGCCGGGCGTCTGTACCCGCGCGCTTCCCGCGCGGCCGGATCAGCGTCTGGTCCAGGCCCGGGTGCGCTTCTGCAGCCCGGAGGTGGCGAAGCCGTACAGCAGCCGGGCGACGAGGTTGGTGACCACGATGAGCATGCACATGGCGATGGCCGGAGCGGTATCCCCGGCGTCGTCCATGTTGGCTACGGCCACGGCCGCGATGGGCAGGTCCGCGGAATAGAGAAAGATGACCGCGGACAGGGTGGTCATGGAGCGCACGAAGAAATAATAACCGATCTCCAAAATGGCGGGCAGGCACACGGGCGCCGTGACCCGGGTCAAGAGCCGCGTAAAAGGCGCGGACAAGGATTCCGACACGGACTCGAACTCGTTGTCCAGCTGTTTGAGCGCGGTCCCGGCCGTCAGAAAGCTCACGGTGTGAAAATAGATGAGATTGCTGAGAACCAAAAGGGCCATGGTCCCGTAGAGCCCATTGAGCGGGTTGGGGATGTACAGCCCAATGGCCTCGATGGAAAAGCCCGGGGCGTTGAAGAAAAAGATGTAGGCCAGGCCGATGACCAGGCCAGGCAGGGCCATGGGCAAAAGCGACAGCTGGGAGCAGAACTGGCGAAGCCGGGGAAACTCCTTGAACTTCTCCAGGACATAGGCCGCGCCGAAGGCCATGACGCAACCGGCCACGGCGGAATAGAACGCCATGCGCAGGCTGTTGAAATAGGCGGCGTAGCCTCCGCCGCCGGTGGCGTTGAAATCGTAGTGGCGAAAACCCAATTGCAGCTTGTAGGGCCACACGTCCACCAGGGAGGCGTACAGGCCCACGCCCAGATAGACCAGGAAGAGTAACGAAATGAAGGCGCAAAACAGAAAGGCCAGCCGGTCGCGGGCGGGATTGATTCCCGGGGAGTACGGCACGGCCTTGGCGGCCACGCCCGCGCTCTGCCTGCGCTGGATGATGTGGTTGGCCAGAAAGGCCAGGGCGGTGGGGATGAGCAGGATGACGCTCACCGCCGCGCCCATGGAAAAATTCTGCTGGCCGATGACGTGCTTGTAGATGTCCGTGGCCAGGACGTTGTAGGAGCCGCCCACCACCTTGGGCGCGCCGAAGTCCGTGAAGCTCGAGATGAAGCTGACGAAAAAGGCGCTGACCAGACCGAATTTGACTCCGGGCAGGGTGATGGTGCGGAAGATGCGGAATTTCGAGGCCCCAAGCGCCTCGGCCGCCTCGTAGAGCCTGGCGTCCGTCATGGAAAGCGCCACGGACAGGATCAAAAACACCGGCGGAAAAGCGTACAGCGCCTCGGCGATGATGATGCCCGTGGCGCCGTAGAGGCCGATGTCGAAGCCGGAAACGCCGAAAAGCGCCTGCGCCGCTCCGAAAAAGCCCTTGGTGACCAGGCCTTTCTTGCCGAAAAGATAGATGAGCACGAGCCCGTGCATGAGGGTGGGGGCCAGAAGCGGCGCCATGGCCATGGCCCGGAAAACCTTCTTGCCCGGCACGCTGGTCCGGGTCAGGCAGTAGGCGAAGGCGAAGCCCAGAGGCAGGGCGAAGGCCGTGGCGGTCATGGAAACGAAAAAGCTGTGGCTCAGGGACGAAAAAAGCGCGGCCTCGGAGAAAAACCGGGTGAAGTTGGCCAGCCCGATGAACGCCCCGGTTTTGTCATACAGGCTTTTGGACAAGAGTCCGTACAGCGGCAGGGCCACCAGGACCGTGAGGTAGACGCCGATGAGGCCGATGAACGCGCCCTTCATCCAGCGCTCGGCCATGAGCTCGGACAGGGCGCCGCTTAGACGCGACAGGAGGCCTTCTCGTTCTTCCAGGACGATTTCCGGCATGATCAGAGCCCTCCCGCGTAGACGTGGAGCAGCTCCACGGGAAAGATCGCCTGGACGGCGGCGCCGTCGCTCAGGTCCAGCCGCCCGGCCAGCCGCGCCGACACGTCGGCGATGAGCGGCGGGCAGTCGTCCGGCCCGTCCACAAGGCGCAGGGTCAGCCGGTAGAGGGGACCGCGAAATTCCAGGGAAGCCACCCGGGCCTCCAGGACGTTGCCCGCATAGGTGACGTCCTGGGCGCCGGGCGCCCGGATCACCACGTCCTCCGGACGGATGGCCAGCTGGCAGGTTCCGGGATCGCCCTTCTTCCAGGCGGATTTGAGCACGGCCAGGGACACCCGGCCGAAGCCCACCCGTTTGGGATCGCCCACATCCAGGGCGGGCAGGAAATTCATGGACCCCAGAAAGGAGGCCGCGAACGGGGTGGCGGGCTGATCGTAGAGCTTGTCGGGCGGCGCGTCCTGGATGACCTTGCCGTCGCGCATGAGCAGAATGCGGTCCGCCATGGTCAGCCCCTCCTCCTGATCGTGGGTGACCATGATGGTGGTCACCCCGAGCTCCCGCTGGAGCTTTTTGATCTCCGAGCGCAGATGGATGCGCACCTGCGCGTCCAGGGCGGACAGGGGCTCGTCCAGAAGAAGGATTTCCGGGGAAAGGGCCATGGCCCGGGCCAGGGCCACCCGCTGCTGCTGGCCGCCGGAAAGCTGGGCCGGATATTTGCCGCCGATGCCCGGCAGGCCCACCAGGGCCAGAAGTTCGTTGGCGCGTTCGCGGCTTCTGGCCCGGCCGCGCCCGGAGCTGACCAGGCCGTAAGCCACGTTCTGGGCGGCGGTCAGATTGGGAAACAGGGCGTAGGACTGGAACACGATGCCGATATTGCGCTTGGAAACCGGACGCATGGACACGTCGTCGCCGTTTATGAACACGCGGCCCGCATCCTGGAATTCCAGGCCCGCCACGATGCGCAGGGCCGTGGTCTTGCCGCAGCCGCTGGGCCCGAGCAGACAGAGCATTTCGCCCTTGGCCGCGTTGAAGCTGACGTCGTCGAGCGCGGTGAAATCGCCGAAATTCTTGCAGACGCCCCACACGGAGAGGTGCGCATTTTGAGCTTCGCGGCCTGAGGTCATGAGGCGGTTCTCCTGTGCGATGGGAAATGTTGGCGGGAGCGGACGCGGGATGAGCCCGCGCCCGCTTTTACGATTTCGTTATTTCTTGGGTTCGCTCTTGGCGCCGTAGCGCTTTTCCCATTCGGCCAGAACGCCGGGACGGATCTTGGAGGCCCAGGCCAGGTCGATCTTGACCAGCTGGGCGACGGGGTCGGCCGGATAGCCCTCGGGCACGGTGAAGCCGGGCACGTCCTTTTCGGACAGGATGGCGTAGTTTTTGGCGTACTCCTGCATGGCCGGAGTGGAGATGGCCCAGTCCAGGAAGACCTTGGCCTCGGGCTTCATGTCCTTTTTCCTGATGAGCGCGTTGGCTTCGCAGTCCCAGCCCGAGCCTTCCTTGGGGAACACGGTGGTCACGGGCTCGCCCTTGCGCTTTTGCATGACGCCCCGGTAGCCGAAGGAGATGCCGATGGGGAATTCGCCCATGCCGGCCATCTTGCAGGGCTTGGAGCCGGAGTGGGTGTACATGGCCATGTTCTTGTCCAGGGCGTCCAGGTACTCCCAGCCCTTCTCCTCGCCGAAAAGCTGCAGGATGCCGGCCACGGTCAGGTAGCCGGTGCCGGAGGAGGCGGGATTGGGCATGACCAGCTGGCCCTTGTATTCGGGCTTGATCAGGTCGGCGTAGGACGTGGGCATGGGCAGATTCTTGTCCTTGAGCTCAAGCTCGTTGACGCAAAGCCCGGTCTCGAAGACGTTGTTGGCCACCCAGGAGGGGGGATTCTTGGAGTCCTTGAACATGGGCAGGACCTTGTCCACGCCCTTGGGGGCGTAGGGCTCGAGCAGGCCCACGGACTCGAGCTCGATCAGCCCGATGCCCGAGGTGCCCCAGACGAGATCCGCCTGGGGATTGTCCTTTTCGGCCAGGAGTTTGGCGATGACCACGCCGGTGGAGTCGCGGACGAATTTCACGTCGATGTCCGGATGCTGCTCTTTGAAGCTTTTGATGTACACGGGGATCTGGTCGTCCTCCAGCGCGGTGTAGACGAGCAGTTCGGCGGCGAGCGCCGGGGACAGGGCTGCGGCGAAGACGAGAAACGCAGCGGCGACGAGGAGCAAGGGATGCTTTTTCATGGGTCCGCCTCTTCCGGGATTAAGGTTGCGGGTTCCTGGCCGGGGCCGGAAGCGCCGCGACGTCCTCGACCGATCCGGCCTCGCTGGCGAGACATGGACCAGGTCAGGGGCCTGCGGGAGTCCGGCATTTGATTTTCCAATCAAACAGGCGGCATAGCGAGGGCCATGCCAGACAGGGACAATTGCGCCCTTTTCAGGGGGAATACAGAGGAGATACGCAGGCAAACCACTTGAAACACAGACTTTTATATTTCTTGTGAAGCGGATATCCGGCCGGGCTCAGGCTTCATTTGTCATCAAATTGTAACATTTCCGTAACAATATTGTCGTTGATTTATGCTTTATATGACAAAATTGTCTGGTCTTCTTTGCCCGCGCCGCCCTCCGAAGAGCGCCCTCTTCCGGCGTCCTCTCCCGGCTCCCCGCCCCGTCGCCCTCCCCCGCCGATGACGTCCCGCCCGCAAGCCGCGCGCCTGCGGCCCTTGGGGGCCGCCGAGGCGTCTTTGCCGTCACTGCAAAGAGCTTTTGACTTCCGCCTCCATTTCATTGATATCCGGGAAACGACCAACATATTTCCCTCGCGGAGGGCATCGTCATGACCCCAATGCCACTCTCATTGCGCGCCAGCGGTTTCTTCCGTTTCGCATCGCCCCCCAACGGCCTTTTCCCGCTCTTGTTGCTCCTTGCCTGCCTGGCCGCCCCGGCCTGGGCCGATACAACGCCGCCCACGCCGCCCTGCACGGTCCCCGCCGGCTCCCCCTATCGCTACCACGTGAAAAACAGCTGCGATAAGAACGTGGTGCTTTTTTTCAAGGCGGGGGTCACGGGCAGCGTCGCTGCCGGACAATGGTGCGACGCCTTCGGAACCTACACCGACACGCTGCAGGCCGGGGTGGATTTCTACTATACGCCCATCGCCAGCGGCGCCACGGCGGACTTCCCCGTTCCCATCGCCGGCGCCGCCAGCGGCAGCATGGTCTTCGCCTACGATTGCCCGAGCGGCTATGACGGCGCCACCAACGACTGCGCCATCAACTTCAGCCCCAGCATCGTTCACACCGCCGCGGAATTCACGGCGGGCTGCGGCTATGGCCTGGTCTACGACAGTTCGATTCCAGGCTATGTCCCCGACCCCAGATGCGCCGCCAATCCCTCCGGGACGCTCCTGTCCGCCGCGGACAATTACGACATTTCCGCGGTCGCCGGGTTCACCCTTCCCATGACGTACACCGTAAGCAACTACGATTCCACCATCTTCAGCTGCTCGCCTCTGCACGACAGCCAACCCTCTGTGGACGCCAGCATGCTCGACATGGCCAGTTGCGCCATGGAATACGGCTACTACGGCGACGCGCCCCAGACCCTGGCCATGACCAAGGCCGACAAGACCGCCTACGCCACCACCTACGGCATCCTGACCAACCCCGCCTACGCCTCGGGCATCAGCATGGCGGCCGAAGGAACGGATGCCAACAATAACGCCATCTACACAAGCTGCGTCTCCCCCTGCCAGTGGTATTCCTTCCCCAATCTCGGCAATCCGGGGAACCCGACGCCTCTGGTCACGAACTCGCCCGGCGAGGCCAACACCTTCGACTGGTATTGCTGCGCCAACCTCTGCGGCCAGAACAATTGTACGGACGCCGACACCTCCTGCTCCTGCACCTGCCCGGGCTGCCGGGGCGCCCAGTGCTCCAAGGGCGTGGGCGGCAACTACAAGACCAAGGCCATCCAGTACACGAACTACGTCAAACGGCTGAAGGAGATGGGCTACCAAGGCTACGCCTGGCAGTACGACGACGACCAGGGCGACGAACAGTGCGGCTGGCAAAACGACCTCTCGACGGATCCGTCCAAGCTCCTCAACATCACCCTGGAACTGTGTCCCAACGGAGGCGATCCCATCCAGAAAAGCCAGAAGTGGGCCTATGACTCCGGACAGGGAAAATGCGTGGTGAACAACACAAGCGGAACCTACGGCTCCTATTACGACTGCATCACCACCGATCCCGTGGCCAGCACGAAATTCACCATCGTCGCGGATACGGTCCTCGGCTATCCCAACAGCGGCATCCCCAACAGAACCTACAACTACTGCGTCTGGGACGGAACCGCCACGTCGGGAACCATGTCCTACAAGGAATGCGTGGCGAAAGCCTACCCCGTGGCATTAAGCGTCGTCCCCGAAATCGACCTGTTGCTGAATAATTAGGGAATCGCCTCCGGCGGCCAGGGGGGAGAGCGGGAACCCTCTTTAAGGAAGAGGGTTCCCGCTCTCCCCCC
>CALGYO010000189.1 GCA_937934715.1 uncultured Desulfovibrionaceae bacterium
GACCACCGAGATCTACACTCTTTCCCTACACGACGCTCTTCCGATCTCCCCCCTGGAAAATCTGACGGCGGACGCCAAACAGGCCGGCGTCCAGGGCATCGTGGCCGCGGGCGAGGTCTTGCGAAAAAAAGTCGCCGAGGGATAGACGCATGCGCTGGGTTCGGATCGACAACCGCCTTGTTCACGGCCAGATCATCGAAACCTGGCTGCCCTTCACCCGCGCCCGCATGATCGCCGTGGTCAACGACGAGCTGTCCGCCGACATGATCCGCCAGGAGATCATGTCCCTGGCCATTCCGGACGATGTGGAAATCGTCTTCTTGTCCATCGGAAAATCCGCCCTGTTCTTTTCCCAGAACAAGCTGGAGGACGAGGACGTCATCATTCTCTTTTCCAACTGCCAGGACGCCAGGCTGGCCTTTGAACAGGGCCTGTCCTATCCCGTCATCAACATCGGCAACCTGCATTACGCTCCGGGGAAGCGCCAGATCTGCCCCCATGTGGCCATGAACGACGATGACGAATCCTGCCTGCGTTTTTTGGAGGACCGGGGCGTGTCGCTCGATTACCGGTGTATCCCAAGCGATCCGATCCACCTGAGGTAGCCCATGCCGCCCGCCCTTGCCCCGGTTCTGGACATCCTTCTGGCGGGCGTGTTTTTCGCGCTGTTTTCCTCCTTTCGTTTCGCCCTCAATCTCATCATTCTGGAGCGGCCGTTGGCCGTGGGCTTCATCTGGGGCGCCGTTTTCGGGGACATGGGGCTCGCCTTGTCCGTGGCGCTGTTTTTCGAACTGTTCTGGCTCGATCTCATCCCGGCCGGCGCCTACATCCCTCCCAATTCCGTGGCCCCCACCCTGGCCAGCCTGAGCCTGGTCCAGAGCCTGGGCCTCAACTCCCCGGCCGGCGCCTTGTTCGCCATTTTTCTGTGCGCGCCCCTGGCCAGGCTTTTTTCCCGGGTGGAAGGCTTCCAGCGCGAATACGAGGACAAGGTCTTCGACCGGTTTCGCGCCTCGGTGGGGGACGCGGGCGCGGTCATGGCGCCGGGGACCCTCATTTTCCGCTCCATCATGGACATGACCGTCATCAACGCCATCGTCTTTTGCCTGGTGCTCGCGGTCCTTGCCGTCCTGGCTTCCTACCTGGCGCCGAGACTCCTGCCCCTGGCGGCGGGCTATCCCGTCTCCTGGTGGCATATCTGGCTTCTGGGAAGCCTGGGAGCGGTCTTTTCCCTGCGCTACCGGCCGGCCTACGCGGCCCTGGGATGCTTCGCCGCGCTGGCCGCCGCCTGGCGGATTTTCTGAAGGCGCGCCCCTTGGCGTGGCTAAAATTCGCGTGATTTGACTTGGCAAAGGAAGAAGTTTGGGATAGAATTCACAAATTCATTCGAATCCTTTCGCCCAATGGGCGCAAAACACATCAGGAGGACCGTACCATGGCTGTTTACGTCGTTGGACACAAAAACCCGGATACCGATACCGTCGCTTCCGCCATCGCCGTCGCCGATTTCTTCAACAAGAGAGACGGGCTGGACGCCAAGCCGGTGACCCAGAGCGCCATCAATCCCGAGTCCGAGTTCGTGCTGAAGCAGTTCGGCGTGGCTAAGCCTGAGATTCTGGCCGACGCCACCGACAAGAAGATCATTCTGGTCGACCACACCGACATCTCCCAGACCATCGACAACCTGGCCAAGGGCGAACTGCTGGCCGTCGTCGACCACCACAAGCTGGGCGACGTCACCACCTCCAATCCCCTGGAAATGTGGGTCTGGCCGGTGGGCTGCTCCGGAACCGTGGTCAAGAACATGTATGACTTCGCCGGGATCGAGATTCCCAAAGCCATCGCCGGCATCCTGATGTGCGCCATCCTGTCCGACACCGTCATGTTCAAGTCCCCGACCTGCACCGAGGCCGACAAGAAGGCCGTCGAGGCTCTGGCCAAGATCGCGGGCGTCACCGACTACATGGCTCTGGGCGTGGAAATGTTCAAGGTGAAGTCCGCCGTGGAAGGAACCCCGATTCGCGATCTGGTCTTCCGCGACTACAAGGACTTCGACATGTCCGGCAAGAAGGTCGGCATCGGCCAGCTGGAAGTCGTGGACCTGGCCATTCTGGAGCCCGTCAAGGCCCAGCTTCTGGAAGAGTGCAAGAACGTCAAGGCTGAGGGCCGCCACAGCGTGTTCCTGCTTCTCACCGATATCATGAAGGAAGGCTCCGAGATGCTGATCGTCTCCGACGATCCGGCCGTGGTCGAGAAGGCCTTCGGCGTCAAGGTCGGCGGCGAGTCCGTGTGGCTGGACGGCGTGCTGTCCCGCAAGAAACAGGTCGTTCCCCCGTTCGAGAAGGCTTTCGCCTAGCCTCTTTCGGTAGGAATCATCGGTATCACGCCGGGGCGGCCGCAAGGCCGTCCCGGTTTTTGTTTTCCGGGTCCGCCCGGACGGAAGGCGCGAGAGCAAGGAAGGCGGGCGGATGCATGGCCGGGCGCCAGCTCGCTTGGCGGCGCCCCTGGGGACGCGGGCCCCGGCTACCGGCCCATGCCGTCTTTCAAGATGACCGCCTCGCGGGTTCCCTCCAGGACGGGAAGAATGCCCAGACGCTCGTAGATGGGCCGGACCAGGGGGCGCAGGCGGGAAAGGCGCAGCCCGAACCAGGCGCCCGCGCACAGGCAGGCGCCGCCTCCCACGGCGATCACCTCCGGCGCGCCGAAATGGTCCGCCAGGACCCCGGCGGTCAGGCTGCCGAACGGCGCCGTTCCGAGAAGCGACATGGAGAAATAGCTCATGACCCGGCCGCGCTTGTCCTCGTCCGCGATGGTCTGCAGGATGGTGTTGCTGGCGGCCATGAGTTGCATCATGCCGTAGCCGGCGACGGTGAGGCAGAGCATGGAAAGGGGCAGCCAGCGCGACAGGGAAAACGCGATGAGCCCCGCGCCGAAAAGCCCCGCCCGCACGGCGATGACCCGGCCGAGTCCGATCACGCTTCCCCGCCCCGCCAGATGCAGGGCGCCGATAAGGGCGCCGAATCCCGCGGAACTCATGAGAAACCCCATGGCGTTGGGGCCGCCGTGCAGCACGGATCGCGCCATGACGGGCATAAGCGCCACGTACGGCATGCCCGCCAGGCTCGTGAGCGCCAGCGCCAGCAGGATGGAGCGGATGGGGGCGAAGCCAGTCACGTACCGCCAGCCCTCGGCGAGGTCCTTGAGGACGTTTTTTTCCTTTGCCGGTTTTCGGCGTGGGGCCAGGCGCATAAGCAGCAGGGAGGCGATGACCGCCAGGTAGCTGAGGCCGTCCGCCAGGAAGCACATGTCCTCGCCCGTGAGCGCGATGAGAAACCCCGCCAGAGAAGGACCGATGAGCCGGGCGCCGTTGACCATGGAGGAATTGAGCGCGATGGCGCTTTGGAGCAGATCCTTGCGCTTGATCATCTGCAACAGGAAAGCCTGGCGTCCGGGAATGTCGAAGGCGTTGATCACTCCCTGGAAAAGCGAAAGGCCGATGATGGCGGGCATGTTGACCTTGCCGGAAAAGACCAGGGCGGCCAGCGCCAGGGACTGGATCATGGCCAGAACCTGGGTGACGACGAGCAGGCGCCGCCGGTCCATGCGATCCACCCAGACCCCGGCGAAAGGCGAGAGGAAGAAAATGGGGATTTGGCTGGAAAAGCCCACGGCGCCCAGAAGGAGCGGGGAGCTGGTCAGGCGGTAGACAAGCCAGCCCGTGGCCACGCGGGTCATCCATGTGCCGATGAGGGACAGGCCCTGCCCGAAGAAAAACAGGCGGAAATTGGAGGACTCCAAGGCGCGGAAGGCGCGCCTGAAGCCGGAAAAGCCTTCCGGAGCGCGGAGCGCCTTGGCGGACTTGCGGAACGCTTTTTTTTTCATGACGCTCTCGTACAAGGGGGCGGCGCGGCGAGCGCGGCCCCGTCGGACCGGATCGTATCAAATAGGGACCGCTCGCCGCATCGGCAAGGGCGCCGGGAACGCGGCCGGGAAACGTCCGGGCGCGATGAGCGGCGGGACGCCGCCCCATATATGGCATGTACGCATCGAACGGTCACTGTCGCGGGGCGACGCATGGGGCGGGCGCGGCGGGCCCGGGTGGCCGCGCCGGAATCGGGGCGCGTGGGCCGCGCCGGAATCGGGGCGCGCGGGCCGCGCCGGAATCGGGGCGCGCGCAAGATGGAAATGAAAAAAGCGCGAAAGCTGATCTTTCGCGCCTTTGAAGGGAGCCAGACGCCCGCGGCTACCGTTACCGCTGCTCCCTTTCGGGCCTGACGGGGTTGGCGGCGCCTACGCCGACCGGCTCCCTTGTCTTAAAAAAATGGCGGAGAGGGAGAGATTCGAACTCTCGGTACCGTGAAGTACACACGATTTCCAATCGTGCCCCTTCGGCCGCTCGGGCACCTCTCCGCGAACGCCGGTAATTACCTTCTGACCTCGTGGTTGGCAAGGAAAAAATGCGGCGTTTTCAAAAATAATTACATGTCCAGGATTTCGCCAGTGAGGAGGCGGTAGGCCTCCAGATATTTCTCCTTGGTCTTGTTGATGACCTCCTGGGGCATGTTGGGCGCGGGCGGTTTTTTGTTGAAGCCGATGCTCGTCAGCCAGTCCCTGACATACTGCTTGTCGAAGCTCGGCTGGCCCTGGCCGGGTTTGTAGCCCTCCATGGGCCAGAAGCGCGAGGAGTCCGGGGTCAGGACTTCGTCGATCAGGATGAGACCGTCGTCGGCGATGCCGAACTCGAACTTGGTGTCCGCGATGATGATGCCCCGGCTTTTGGCGTAATCCCTGGCCCGGGAATAGATGGCAAGGGCCAGCTCCTGGACCTTGTCGCCCACGTCCTTGCCCACCATCTCCATGGCCTTCTCCACGGTGATGTTCTCGTCGTGAAGGCCGAGATCGGCCTTGGTGGACGGCGTGAACAGCGGTTCGGGCAGCATCTCGGATTCCTTGAGGCCCTTGGGGAGCTTGTGGCCCGAAACCATGCCCGTGGCCAGGTAGTCCTTCCAGCCCGATCCCGTGATGAAGCCGCGCACGATGCATTCGATGGGCAGGGGCCTGGCTTTTTTCACCAGGGCCGAACGGCCTTCCAGAAGATCGGCGTGGGCCGCCAGGGGAGCGGGATAGTCCTTGGGGTCCAGGGCGATCAGGTGGTTGGGAACGAGGTCCTTCATCATGTCCATCCAGAAGGCCGTGATCTTGTTGAGGATCACGCCCTTGAAGGGGATGGGGTCGGGCAGGATGACGTCAAAGGCCGAAAGCCGGTCCGTGGTCACGATGAGCAGGCTGTCGGGCGACGCGTCGTAGATGTCGCGGACCTTGCCCCGGGACAGGAGCGGGTATTCCGTGATCTCGGTCTTGGAGGTGACGATCATGATGGTTTCCTTTTTAGGATGCGTCCAACCGGCTTTCCACGGACCGGGCGTGGGCTTCCAGGCCCTCCAGCCGGGCGAGCCGGGCGATTTTCGCGCCGTGGGCCATGATGTAGCTCTTGGAGGCGGCGATGACGCTGGTTTTCTTGCAAAACGTCTCAACGGACAGGGCCGAGGAAAAACGGGCCGCGCCCATGGTGGGCAACACGTGGTTTGGTCCGGCGAAATAATCCCCCACGGGCTCGGGGCTCATGTGGCCGAGAAAGACGGCACCGGCGTTGCCCACCATGGGCAACAGCGCGAAGGGATCGCGCACGGCCAGCTCCAGGTGTTCGGGAGCGATGCGGTTCGCGATGTCCATGGCCTCGGCAAGTGAGCCCACGACGGCCACGGCGCCGTAGTCGGCCAGGGCCTTGCGGGCGATCTCGTCCCGGGGCAGGGCGGCGGTTTGGACGTTAAGGGCCGCTAGGGTTTGCTCGGCCAGACCGGCGCTGGTGGTGAGCAGGATGGCGGCGGCCAGGGGGTCGTGTTCCGCCTGGGAGAGCATGTCCGCGGCCAGGTGTGCCGGGTTGGCCGAATCGTCCGCGATGACCAGGATTTCGCTCGGTCCCGCGATCATGTCGATACCGACCTTGCCCGAGAGCAGGCGTTTGGCCGTGGCCACGAAAATATTACCGGGACCGGCCACCACGTTGACCGGAGCCACTGTGGGCGTTCCTAGCGCCAGGGCGGCGACGGCCCAGGCGCTGCCCATGCGGTAGACTTCCGTCACGCCCAGAAGATCGGCCGCCGCCAGGATATAGGGATTGATGGTCCCGTCCCTGCGCGGGGGCGAAGCCATGGCCAGACGCGCAACGCCCGCCACCTGGGCCGGAATGGCGTTCATGAGCAGGCTCGAGATGAGCGGGGTCTCGCCGCCCTTGCCGCCCGGCACGTAGAGCCCGGCGCTGTCCACGGGCCGGACCATCTGGCCGAGGATGGTTCCGTCCACGCTTGTGGTCCACCAGGAATTCTCTTTCTGGCGTTCGTGGAAGACGCGGATGTTGCGGGCGGCCTCGGCGATGATATCCATGTCCGCCTCTGGGACCTGGGTCCGGGCGGCGCGGATTTCCTCGAGAGGAACCGTCAGGGACGCGGGCGTGAAGTCCGGGCAGTCGAAGCGGCGGGTGAAATCGGCCAGGGCCTGGTCGCCTTTTTCGGCGACCTGGGCGATGATCTCCTTGACCCGGTCTTCGGTGACGCTGTCGGGATTGTCGCGCCCGGCGAGACGGGCGAGCAGGACATCCAGATCCTTGAGACCTTGGCAGGCGAAAAGGGGGCAGGGCATAGGTTCTCCAGATGGCGAAAGGGCGCGCAAACCACGCGCCCGCGGGTGAAAGGGGCTATAAACGAGCCGGTTCAAAAAGTCGAGTCTGAGCCATTGCAGCGTGCTTTCGGCTCGATATCATGAGGCTTTTTTCCCTCGGCCAGGGCTTTGGCCATGGCGATCTGATCGGCCCGGCAGGAGACCTGGCCGTCGATCATGGCGGCCGTGACCGCGCTCAGGATGCTCGTGTACAGGGGGCCGGGCGACACCCCGAGGGCGCGCAGATCCTTGCCGCTGATCTCGATCTTCTTGTTGCGCAGCTTGGTGAGATAGAAGGAGATGTGCTTCTGGATGCTTTCCTTGGGATTCCTGGCCATGAGGTAGAGCAGGCCCTCCAGGGGCAGCGGCTCCAGGATGAAGAAAAGCTTGCTTACGGGCTCCTTCCAATACTCCCAGTTGAAAAGCTTGGTGGCCGTGGCCCGGATCATGTGGCGCAACGTGGCGATGTCCTTTCCCATTTTCCTGGTGAAATTCAACCTCTTGGCGATAAGCTCGAACTGCTCGTCGTCGAAGCCCGAACACAGGGCCAGGAAATAGACCAGCCAGGTCTCGGGCTGGGGGTCGATGTACAGGAGCCCGTACCAGTTGAGCACCTTGTCCGTCTCGATGAGCAGGGCTTCCTTCTGCACGTCCAGGTTGAGCAGCGGGTGGACGGCGGCCAATAGCTTGTATTGCTGCATTTTCCGCAGGCTCGGCAGGGGATTCTTGTCCTCCAGGATGAGCTTCAATTCGTGAAAGACCCGGGCGCCGGACAGGCGGTGGAAGAAATTGAGCCGCACGGCGTTCTTGATGAGCCGGTCCGTCTGGCCGCCGATGCGGAAATTGTAGCGCTCGCTGAAGCGGATGGCGCGCAGGATGCGGGTGGGGTCCTCCACCAGGCTCAGGGAATGCAGCACCCGGATGACCCGGTCCTTGATGTCGCGCTGGGCGCCGAAAAAATCCACCAGCTGGCCGAAATTCTCGGGATTGAGGTGGGCGGCCAGGGCGTTGATGGTGAAATCGCGCCGGTAGAGATCCATCTTGATGGAAGACAGTTCCACCGTGGGCAGAGCGGCCGGGTACTCGTAGTATTCGAGTCTGGCCGTGGCCACGTCCACCCGCTGGCCGTTCTCCAGGATGACCACGGCGGTCTTGAATTTCTGGTGGGACTTCACCCGGCCGCCGAGTATTCCGGCCAGGCGTTCGGCGAAGGCGATGCCGTCGCCCTCCACCACGAGATCCATGTCGAAATTCGGCTGGTTCAAGAGGACGTCGCGCAGAAAGCCGCCCACCACGAACACCTCGGATCCGGCCTCCTCGCCGAGCTTGCCGGCGGTTTTCAAAAGATCGAACAGGGCCTTGGGCAGGCGCTCGCGCAACAGGGTGGAGATGTTGCGGGCGCGTTTGCGCTCGGGAAGCAGCGATTCCGGGATGCGGGCCGGTTCCTGCACCAGGATGTTCACCAGGTCCGTGCGGGTGATCACCCCGGTCACCTCGCCGTTCTCGACCACCGGAACCAGACGCTGCCTGCGGCCCAGGATGATCTCCATGACCGGATACAGGTCGGTTTCCGGGCTGACGGTATCCGCCTCCCGGATCATGTATTCGCCCACCTCCAGATCGCCCAGGCCGTGCTTGACCGCCTTGTCCACGATCTCGTGCTCCACGATCCCGGCGCAGCGCTTGCTCCCCTTGATGGTCACGGGCATGGCCTTCAGGCCGTAGCGCTTCATGATCTCACCGGCCTTGGCGATGGTGGCGCCGTCGTCCACGGTCACGGCGGGCTTGCTCATGATGCGCTTGACCAGGATCTGCGGATTGATCTGGGAGTAGAGCAGGGCGAAAAGCTCTTCCTTCACCTGGGTCAGGGTGCGGTTTTTGATGGAGGCCGAGGCCGCGTAGGGATGGCCGCCGCCCCCAAGCGACGAGCAGATGCGTCCCACATCCACATCGGCGCTGCGCGAGCGGGCCACCAGATGCACCCGGTCCTTCATGAGCCCCAGGGCGAAGAGCACCCGGATGTTCTCCATATCCAGGAATTTGTGCACCAGCAGGGCGAAGTCGCCGATGTACTGATCGGAATAGGCCTCGGCGATGACCACCTCCACCCCGTTGATCTCATGGGTGGCCGCCGTCTCGATGAGGCTCGACATGATGGTGATCTGTTCGGAGGACAGTTCCCTTGTCATGAGGTCCGCGATGACGTTGACGTCCATGCCCTGGGTCCGAAGCCAGGCGGCGGCCGAAAGGTCGTGCTCGGTGGTGGAGTTGAAGGTGAAGGAGCCGGTGTCCTCGTAGATGCCGAGTCCCAGGATGGTGGCTTCGTCCGGGGTGAGGGTGATGTCCTTGTCCCGGATGAGGGGGACGAGGATGCCGGTGGTGGAACCCCAGGGTTTGACCAGGCTGAAATCGGCGGGCACGTCCTCGTCCGTGTCCGGATGGTGGTCGTAGACGTGGATGACCAGGTTCTCGTTATCAAAAACCGGCTGGATGTGGGGAACCCGGGATTTCTGGCGAGTGTCCACCAGGACCAGGTTGGTCACGCTTCTGGCGTCGATTTCCTTGAAGCTTTTGAAATTGAAGAGATAGGTGGCGCTTTGGATGAAGAAATGCCGGATGTTCTTTTCCTGGCTGCCGGGAAAGATGAGCGTGGCGCCGGGATAGAGCTTGCTGGCCGCCACCATGGCCGCCAGGCAGTCGAAATCCGCGTTGTTGTGGCCGGTGATTATGGTGGGGGCGGCCGGCTTGGGGGTCTCTTCGGGGTTCATATTCCTCAAGGGGCGCTTGAGCTATTTGGTGGTGAAACGGGAACGGGGATGGAATTCCCGGTGGATGCGCATGAGCCGCTTGGCCTGGACATGGGTGTAGATCTCCGTGGCGCTCACATCCGCATGACCCAGTAAAATCTGCACGGTGCGCAGGTCGGCGCCGCCCTCGAGCAGGTGGGTGGCAAAGGAATGGCGCAGGCTGTGCGGAGAAATCTCCCGGGAGACGCCGATCTGCCGGGCGTAACGCTTGATGAGCTTCCACACGCCCTGACGGGTCAGCCCTTTGCCCGATCTGTTCAGGAAAATGAATTCCTCGACCGGGTTAAAGGCATTCCGGATATTTTGCAAATAGCGCGAGAGGTATTCCTGGGCCAGGTAATGGATGGGGACCAGACGCTCCTTGGACCCCTTGCCGAAGACTTTCAAGATGCCCGCCTGGGCGTCGTAGTCGAGCGGGGTCAGGGAGATGAGCTCGGAAACGCGAAGCCCGGCGGCGTAGAGCAGCTCCAGCATGACCTTGTCCCGGAAACCGAGCTTGTTCGAAGCGTCGGGCGCGGAAAGCAGGGCGGACACCTCGTCCGGGCTTAAGACCTCGGGCAGAACGCGCGGCAGCTTGGGGTTTTCCACCAGTTCGGCCGGGCTCTTCTCGATGAGGCCCTCGTCCGCGGCGAAGGCGAAAAAGCCGCGCAAGGCGGAAAGATGGCGGGCCATGGATCGGTTGCTGAGCCCGCGCTTGCGCATGTACATCATATACAGAAAAAACGTCTGGTCCGTGACCGAGGTCAGATCGCCCGCGCGTTCCTCCAAAAAGGTCAGAAAAAGGGTCAGGTCCCGGGCATAGGCGTCCAGGCTGTTGTCGGAAAGCCCCCTGCCCGCGAGCAGATGCTCCAGGTAGTTGTCCACCCAGGGATGGATGGGCTGTTCCTCGGGAAGGTCTTGGGGCCTTTTTATTGACACGGACGCCGCCTGTTTTTATGAATTCGAGCGCCTACGCGCACGAGAAAAACGTTCGCCCCCGCGTTGACGACGCCATGTCGCGCCGCAATACCATCCAAAGGAGCCCGTTTCATGAGCCAGTTTCCTCTTGCCGACCGTTTGGCCGCGCTGCCGCCCTATCTTTTTGCGGAAATCGACCGCGTAAAAGCCGAGGTAAAGGCCAGAGGCGTGGATATCATTTCGCTCGGCATCGGCGATCCCGACATTCCCACCCCGGATTGCATCATCGAAGCGCTGTACGAATCCGCCAAGAAACCGGAAAATCATCAGTATCCCTCGTACGTGGGGCTTCTCTCCTACCGCAAGGCCGTGGCCGACTGGTACAAGATCCGTTTCGGGGTGGATCTCGATCCCGCCACCGAGGTGGTGAGCCTCATCGGCTCCAAGGAAGGCATCGCGCACTTCCCCCTAGCCTACATCAATCCCGGAGACCTGGCCCTTTGCTGCTCGCCCAACTATCCGGTCTATCCGGTGGCCACCGGCTTCGCGGGCGGGCGCCTGGAAATCCTGCCGCTCACCGACGAGAACGATTTCCTGCCCGATCTGGACGCGGTCAGCGATGAATCCTGGGACAAGGCCAAGATCATTTTCGTGAACTATCCCAACAATCCCACCGCAGATCGGAAGAGCGTCGTGTAGGGAAAGAGTGTAGATCTCGGTGGTC
>CALGYO010000190.1 GCA_937934715.1 uncultured Desulfovibrionaceae bacterium
CCCTGGACCCCCTTCCCTTCCTTTCCCAAAGAAAAAACCGGACGTGGGTGGGAGAGAACAGGGCGCTCAGGGACATTAGCGTCGTGAAGGGAGCATACCAGGGCTTACCGAGGAGGGGAAGCGCGAACGCTGGATGCGTGGGCGAATACGGGGCGCGGACGAATGGGAGGGGAGGAGGGGGGCCGCCGGGACATGACGCCGCTGGAATATGAAGCCGCCGGGACATGACGCCGCCGGGACATGACGCCGCCGGGACATGACGCCGCTGGAATATGAAGCCGCCGGGATATGACGCCGCCCGGCTCTTCAGGACTTCGGCATCCATACCCCGTCGCTGGCGGAAACGCCCTCGCGCGTATTGATCGCGTTGAACACGTTCTGGATTTTCTGGTTGAGAAACTGGAATCTCTTGATATCCCGGGCGAGGACTTCGCCGCCTTGCGCGAGGCGTTGCTTGAAAAGCGGCAGCGCGAAGGCGTACAGTTCGATGTCGAGCTTGTTGTACGCGGCCGCTATCCCGCGATCCTCCTCGGAAAGGGGCTGCCTGCGCGCTTTCTCCAACACGTTTCGTTTCTCGTACAAGATGTTCCTCAACCCCATCCATTTCGCCAGCATGACCAGGCTTTCGTTGAACAGTTCCTGTATGCCGAAAAACGCGAACTGCTGTTCCAGGTTGCGCTTCGCCGCGCTGAGCGCCTTTTCCCCGGTCGCGTCCGAGGTGATGGCATGCCCGGAAAGCGCCCGGGTCATGAAATTCTTCCCCTTGTAGACGACGTATTTGTTCTCGCTCGTTATGTAGTCGCGAAAGGACATCTTGTTTTCATGGATGACCGCGAACATGTGGCTGTCCTTCCATGTTCCAAGGAAATGGTATTCCGACTCGAGTCTGGAAACCGGCTCGCGCAGGAAGGTGAAGGCGCGTACGTCCCGGGAGTAGATCCTGGGCGGATCGTAACTTTGAAGAATGATATGTCCTTGTATGAGCTTGATCTTCGCAAGGACGTCCTCGGACAATGTCCGGCATTCCTTGAAGTCCTTGTCCGAATAGAGGGAGAGAGTTTCGTCCGGCTCAAAATTGCCGTTCAAGATGACGTTCAGGGTGGTTCCGGCCGTACGCGGAATATGCAGAAAGCAGAAGGGCGTGTTCGGCATGGCTCATCTCTTCGATACGGCGCTGACGCGCCGTTTGCCGCTCAGGTAACAGCGTCCAATGGGCGCGCTGCCTCGCCGCCCGCGGCGAAGCGGATGCGGCGCCGGTGCGACGCTGGCGCCTCGAGCGCGTTCCGCGTTGGCGCCGGGCAAAGGTGAAAGGCTTTTTCAAGACACTATGGTCTTTCCGTCTTTTCTCCAAGCGATTTTCCCCGGGCAGGGCCTGACCATGCGCAAAACCCGCCACGCGGGCCGGACGGCCCCCCTGGTTCCGTTTCCGTCGCAGCGCGCTCGTGTGGCGTTGTTAAAAAGACCGCCGTGATTGATAAGAAAAAGGATTTATATCGAGCTATTGTCCTGGGAAAAGCATGCGCGCTCTTCGAGGCCGCGACGTCAGCCGTCCGTTCCGGAGGCGCGCCGGGGCGCCGCCGGGTTGTCCGAAACCGGATGTCCCCTGGGCCCGCGCCTCCCCCTGAAAGGAGGGCTGCGCTTCGCCGCGGGCAAGGCCGCCCCGAAAGGGCCGGCGCGTTCGTCTTCCCGAGCCCCTGGCGCGGCGTCCCTGAAAAACGGGGGTGTTTTTGGAAGGACAATACACCCCGTCAGGTCATCTCCTCGAAGAAAGCATGCGCTTTCTTCGAGGACGCGACGCTACTCGCCGGGCGCGTTGTAGGTCCCGCAGTTTTCGCAGACGAAACCCATGAACTGGGGAACGCCGTTTTCCACCTCGATGTCCACCTCGTTCATGTGGCCGCAGTTTTCGCACATGACCCTGGCGACATGGTTCACGGGATCATAGTCGCATTCCTCGCCCCGGATGACGATGGTTCCGGTGAAATCGGCCATGGGAACCTCCCTGGTTTGCGTTTGTCCGTATTTTGGAGTGTAACCACGGCCATGATCGGAGCAAGGGAAAAAACGCGGGGATCGCGTCCGGGCCGGGCGTTTCTCCTTCTTGGCGCGTGCGCATGGCTCGCCTGCATGGCCCGGGGACCCGCATACGCCGGGGAGGCCCGGACGGCCGGGCATCTGGGCGCGGTCTACGACGTCTACGCGCTGAAGGATCCGGCCGGGCTGCGGCTGTTTTTACGGGACGCGAAGGGACGGGACTTTCGCGGCTTCGGCCGGGTGAAGGAGGCCGTGGAGGCGCGGGGTGGCGAACTGGTCTTCGCCATGAACGCGGGCATGTTTCATCCGGACCATCGGCCCGTGGGCTTATATATTGAAGAGGGCTTCGAAATAGCGCCCCTGAACCGGGGCGAGGGACGCGGGAATTTCTTCATGCGGCCAAACGGCGTGTTTTACGTGACCGGCCAAGGCGCGGGGATCATGGAGACCGGGCGTTTCGCCCGGGCGGGCCTTCTGCCGCGTCTGGCCACGCAGTCCGGCCCGCTGCTTGTGGAAAAGGGCCGCATGCATCCGCGGTTCTACCAGGATTCTCCCTACCGCGAAATCCGAAACGGGGTGGGCGTGCGCGCGAGCGGGGAAATCGTGTTCGCCATTTCCCGCGAGCCCGTCAATTTCTACGATTTCGCCAGCTTTTTCCGCGACGCTCTGGGCTGCCCGGACGCCCTTTACCTGGACGGCTCCCTTTCCGGCGCCTACATCCCGGCGCTCGGACGCGAGCATCCCGGGGGAAATTTCGGGCCGATCATCGGCGAGATCGCGGGCGAAAACGCCCGGTGACGGCGCTTCGTCTGAAAAATCTTGCCGCCCGTCCCCATGAACGGTATGCCCTGCCGATTCGAGGGGGATATGCGCGAGATACTGACGCTTCACGACGCGTTCGCCTTTCCGGGCGGGGGCGAAAAGGTGGCCACGCTTCTGGCCCGGGATCTTGGCGCGGACCTGTGGACCGCCGAGTATGCGCCCGGGGCCTTCGAGCCGGGCTATTTCGGCGACGCGCCCCCCCATGACCTGGGCGCTCTGGCCGCGCATCCCCTGGCCGCGAAGTTTTCCAAGACCCTGGCGCTCATGCGGGCTTTCGCCGGTTTTCCGCCCTCGCGGGCCCGGGCCGCCGTGTTCAGCGGGTCCCTGGCGCTCATGGCCCAGGCGCGCATCGACGCCTACAAAATCCACTATTGCCATACGCCGCCCCGCATCCTCTACGATCAGCGCGATTTCTACCTCTCCCGGGTCCGTCCCGCGAAACGGCCCCTCTACAGGGCCTTCCTGGCGTACTACGAACGGGCCTTTACAAAGGCCCTGGCCGCAATGGACGTGATCGCCGCCAACTCGGTAAACGTGCAAAAGCGGCTCAAGGATTTTCTGGGCGCGGATTCCGAGATCGTCCATCCGCCCTGCGAAACCGGCAAATTTTCCTTCCTCGGGCAGGAGGATTTCTATCTTTCGACGGCCCGGGTGGACGGACTCAAGCGGGTGGATGTGATCGTGGAAGCCTTCGCGGCCATGCCCGAGAAAAAGCTCGTGGTGGTCTCGGGCGGTTCGGAGCTTGAACGGGTGAAGGCCCGGGCCGAAACCCTGCCCAACGTGACCATCCTCGGCTGGGTGGACGGGGAGACGCTCACGCGGCTCATCGGAACCTGCATCGCGGCCATCTACATCCCGCGCGACGAGGATTTCGGCATCTCGCCCGTGGAGGCCATGGCCGCGGGAAAACCGGTCATCGGCGTGGCCGAGGGCGGCCTCCTGGAGACCGTGGTCCACGACGAAACGGGCGTCCTGCTGCCGCCGGACCCGAAGCCCGAAGACGCGGCCCGAGCCGTGAACGCGCTGACGCCCCAGGCCGCGCTGGCCATGCGCCAAGCCTGCGAGCGCCGGGCCGCCCGGTTCGACGTGAAGATATTTCTGAGAAAAATGCGCGATCTCATAGAGATGGCGCCGAAATAAAGAGAATGCCTCCGGCGGCCAGGGGAAACCTTCTTGATGAGAAGGTTTCCCCTGGACCCCCTTCCAAGACCTCTACCGGCGCTTCGCGGGGTCTGGCGTCCACCCGCCGGGTGGACGCCAGACCCCGCGAAGCGCCGATGGGGGGCCAGGGGGATCATCCCCCTGGCGGGGAGTCCAGAGAGATCGGAAGAGCACACGTCTGAACTCCAGTCACGGCTACAGCTCGTATGC
>CALGYO010000191.1 GCA_937934715.1 uncultured Desulfovibrionaceae bacterium
ACCGGGCGGCGGAGACGCCGCGAAAACCGGGCGGCGGAGACGCCGCGAAAACCGGGCGGCGGAGACGCCGCGAAAACCGGACGGCGAAGACGCCGCGAAAACCGGGCGGCGGAGACGCCGCGAAAACCGGACGGAGACCGCTGCATAATTCCCAGAAAGTCAGTAAGCGCCTTTAGCCCTTAACTCTAACCAACTAAACTTGTTATGGGATTCCAAGGGGCGAGAGCCCTTTGGTCGCCGAAAGCCACCACCCCAACCAATTGTGCGGCGTCTCGGACGGCGAAGACGCCGCGAGAGGCTGACGTACGGGGCGGGCGGGATTATTATTTGATGAGCCGGGCGCGCATGCCGCGCACCGAAAGGGGGAAAAACGCGGCCGTGAACAGGACGAGGTAGAGGACGTGCCACAGCCCGGACCAGGACAACGCGCCCAGGCAGGCCGCCCGGAACAGTTCGCTGAGATGATACAGCGGCAAGGCCGCCGCCACGAAGGCCGCCCAGGAGGGCAGGGCGTCCACCGGAAAAAAGGTGCCGCTGAACAGGAACATGGGCGTGACGAAGAGGAAGATGGGCAGGTTGAAGAGATCGATGCTTTTGGTCCTGGCCGTGAACCACATGCCGACGGCGCCGAAGGCCAGCCCGCCCAGGAAGGACAGGGGGAGAATCCACAGGGCCTGGAAGCTCTTCGCGTAGCCGAAGGCGGCCACCACGGCCAGCATGATGGCCGCCGCGAAAAACGCCTTGGTGGCGCCCCAGACGATCTCGGCCGCCACCACCTCCTCCAGGGAAAGGGGCGTGGCCAGCATGGCGTCGAAGGTCTTCTGGTAATACATCCTAACGAACGAGGCGTAGGTGGTCTCGAAAAAGGAATTCCACAGGGACGCCGTGGCCATGAGCGCCGGGGCGATGAACTGGACGTAGGACAGCTCGCTCCCGGCGTATTCCACCCTGCCCACCATGGCCCCGAGCCCCACCCCGAAGGCCAGCAGATAGAAGACCGGCTCCAGAAGCGGCACGAGGAAATTGACCTTCCAGATGCGGCGGTAGACCAGCATATTGCGCGCCCAGACCCGCAAAAAGCGCCGGGAAAAGCGGCCCTGGCCAAGGACAGGCGCGCTCATTCGCGAAGCTCCCGGCCCGTCAGACGCAGGAACACGTCTTCCAGGGCGGCGGGCCGGATGGCCCGGCTTTGGGGCGAGAACCGTTCACAGGCCTCTTCGAACAGGCGGTCGCCGGTTTCGGAATAGACGATGAGGCGCCGTCCCAGGTCGTCGTAGCGCGCCCCGGCGTCCGCGAAAAAGCGGATGAGCTCGGGGGCGGGCTGTTCGATCTCCATGACCAGCCGCCCGGCGTGTTCCGCGATGAGCGCCCCGGGCGCGCCCTCCACCAGGATGCGGCCGTGGTCCATGATGACCAGCCGGTCGCACAGTCTCGAGGCCTCTTCCATATAATGGGTGGTGATGAGGATGGTCAGCCCCCTGGCGCGCAGCTCCTCCAGCCGGTCCCACAGGGCGCTGCGGGACTGGGGATCCAGGCCGGTGGTGGGCTCGTCCAGGATGAGCAGCTCGGGCTGGTTGATGATGGAGCGGGCCAGCATGAGCCGCCGGGCCATGCCGCCGGAAAGGTCGTCGTAATGAAAGCGCTTGCGGCCTTCCAGGGCGAAGAACGTGAGAAGCTCCTCGGCCCGGGTCAAGGCGTCCGCCTTGGGGATATCGAAATAGGAGGCGAAGACCATAAGGTTTTGCAGGACCGTGAGGTCGGGATCCAGGGTGTTCTCCTGCTGGCAGACCCCGATGCGCGAGCGGATTTCCCGCCAGCGCTCGCCGATGGGCAGGCCGAAGACTTCCACCTGGCCCGAGGTGATGGGGGAAAAGCCGTAAAGGGCGCGGATGGTGGAGGTCTTGCCCGCGCCGTTGGGACCGAGCAGTCCGAAGATCTCCGCCTTTTGGACCGAAAAGGAGATGCCGTCCACGGCGGTCAGGCCGTCGAAAACCTTGGTCAGTCCGGTGACGCGCAGGATGTCCATGGCCCCATCCTATTCCTTTTTCGCCAGAAAAGCTTCCCCCTTTTGGGGGAGGTCCGCCGCCGCGCCGCCGGTCCGGGCCAGTCCGCCGGGGCCGGAAAAAAGGGTCCGCTGGATGAATTCCACGATGGCGTCGCACAAAATGTCCGCGCCTTCCTCGTTGAAATGGCAGCAGGCGTCGAAATACAGCGGCTTCTCCACCTTGGCAAAGACCTGGGAGGCGTCGAAGAAAAGCACGCCCGAGGCCCGCAGCCTGGGGCTTTCCTCGAACAGCCGGGCATAGCCCTCTCTCGCGGCGGCCACGGTTTGCGGATTGCTCGAGAAGGCCAGGCGCCGCTCTTCCGGGGAGAAGGGCTTGGAGCCCTCCACGTACTGGTTGGGCTGCAACACGTGCAGGTAGGCGCCGCCCCGCTCCTGGACCATGACGGACATGAGCTTGCTGGAGGCGGCCCAGTTGGCGGCCAGGGCGTCCAGGGCCGCGCTTTTGCCCCTGGGGTCCGGCGGTTCGATGGGGCCGGTCATGAAATAGGGCATGTCGGCCTGGCCGCGCTCCAGGGCGGCCACGGCCCGGCGTTCGCCGTCCCGGGGCAATTCGTCGGCCAGACGCCACAACAGGGCGAAAAGACTCAGCCGGTCAAGGGGAGGCGTTCCGAAAAGCCCGGCCATCGAGGCCCGGATGCTCTGGTACAGGGTCAGACGCCCCAGGCTCTTGCGCCGCTCGGGGGAATCGAAGCCCGAGGTCAGATCCTTCCACAGGATGGGGTAGTCGAGACAGACGCCCTCGGCCGCGTTTTTCTGCAGGCTCATGACCATTTCGTTGAAGCCGTCTATATTGATGAGCAGGTCGATCTTGGCGCCCTGGGACAGGAACCAGGCCAGAGTCATGAGCTGCTGGGGCTGCTTGTAGCCCGCCACGGCCAGGTTGTAGAGATTGACGGTCTTCCCGGCCAGGGCCGGAATGGCTCTGAGCCCTTCGCGCAGGCGGCGCCAGGAAAAATTGTAGACGTTTCCCGCCACGGAGCCGCCGGTGATGACCACGTTATAGGACAAGGGATCCTTGGAGCTTATGAGGTCCGGTCCCACGAAGCCGTGGGAATTGATGACCTGGCTGCCGGTGGGGTCGTGCACGAAGCCGAAATAGGGGTGCAGGACGAAGGCGGTCTGGCCGCTCAGGCCCGCGCGGATGGCCCTGGGCGCCGTCTCCACGGCCGGGACCAGGGCCTTGCGTTCGGCCTCGACCATGGCGAATCCCCCGTAAAACAGCGTGAGGACGCCCCAGGAGACCCCTTCCAGGCTCAGGAAGGGAATAAGGACCAACACGGCCCAGGAAAGGGTTTTCTTCACCATGTCCGTCCGGCGGAAAACGGGTTCAGGAGGGCCGAACCAGGCCAGCCCAGTACGCTATCGTAAACCCCGTATTCGAGCGCCTTGTCAAGACGCCGGGATTTCATCCTCCGCTTCGAGACGAAAATCCGGGCGGTTCTCGAAGCGTACGGTCTTCGGAAAAAGCCCCAGGGCGGCGTATTCGGGCGCGAGCTCCCGGCCGTGCCCCCAGAATTCGCCGCCGGCCTTTCTGGGTCCGGCCAGGGACCGGGCCAGGCCGCCCCGGCTTTGCAGCAAGGACCGGATGTACAGATGAAGCGCCCGGGCCCTGACCGAAGTCCCCAGGGCCGGACTTTTCGGCCCGGCCAGTACGGCCTCGTCCAGCTCGGGCTGGGGCGCCAGGCCGATCCGGGCCAGACGGACTCCGGCCCGCCAGAAGATCAGGGCGCCCCGGGCCAGGGCGTCCACGGTTTCGGCCAGATTCCAGGGCGCGTACTCCCCGCGCCGGTACATTTCGGCCAGGCGGGTTCCCTCCACCACCAGGCAGGGATAGAGCCGCGCGCATTCCGGCCCAAGGCCCGCCGCCAGGACGGCGTCCCGGAGAAACCCCGCCGGGTCGTGCCCGGGCAGGCCGGGCAACAGCTGCACGCCCAGGGAAAGTCCGGCGCTTTTTACGGCCTCGCAGGCTTCTAGAGATGCCTCCGGGCCATGCCGACGGCCGCTTGCGCGCAACACGTCCGCGTCAAAGGTCTGGACGCCGATTTCCACCAGATCGAGCCCCAGATCGCGCAACCGGGCCAGCAGGGCCGGGCTCGCCGCATCGGGCCGGGTGGAGCAGCGCGCCCTGGTCACGACGCCCCGGGCCTTGAGCGCGCCGGCAAGGGCGGTGAAGCGCTCGGGCCAGGGTTCGGGCAACGCGGTGAAGGCGCCCCCGTAAAACCCGATCTCGTACGGTCCGCCGCCTCCAGCCGCCGCATCCTCGATTTCCGTTTTGAATCTTTCAAAAATGAAAGGCAGGGAGCGGGCGGCCGTTCCGGTCTGCTTGTCCTGGGCGCAAAAAACGCAGCGGCCGGGACAGCCCATGAACGGGAAAAACACGGGCCAGACGGACCGCTGGGCCCTGGGCGGCGCGGGATGGAGGAAATGCGTCACCGCCATGGCGCGCCTGTTTCCCGGGTGAAAAACGCCCCCCTGGGACCGCCTGTGAAAGGCCGTCGCATTTTTTTCACCCTTGCCCCTTGAAAAAAAATTTTTACTTAGCTATTGAGCGGTTATGATGACGTTGCAGGCTTCGGCCCCAAGGCGCGCGCTTCCCGGAAGCGGGAAGCCGAAACAGCCTGAAAGGCTGGCTGCGAGCGGCGCAATCCTCACAGACTCTAAAAAAAGCGCGATCAAGCCATGACTCAGGACTGCATTTTCTGCAAGATTGTCAAGGGAGAAATCCCGAGCGCCAAAGTCTACGAGACGGCGGACGTCCTTTCCTTTCTGGATATCGGACCGGTCAACAAGGGTCACGCCCTGATCATTCCCAAGGCGCACTTCGCGAATCTTTGGGAAATTCCGCCCGCCCTCGGCCAGGAGCTTCTCGCCGCCATGCAGGCCGTGGGCAAGGCCGTCATGGAGCAAACGGGCGCGGCGGGTCTCAATGTGAACATGAACAATTTTGAAGCCGCCGGACAACTCGTCCCTCACGCCCATTTTCACCTCATCCCCCGTTTCGCGGGGGATGGCTTCAAGCTGTGGCCTCCGGGGAAGTACAAGGACATGGATGAGATGGCCGCGTTGGCCAAGGCCGTGCGGGCAAAAACGCAGCTGCGCGATTGAAACGCCATTTCGGAGGGCGCCATGAGCGGAAAGACTCTCACTAAAGCGGACATTGTCGACTCCATCTACGAAAAGACCGAAAAAAACCGGGCCGAGGTCAAGGCGTTGGTGGACGATCTGCTGGAAATCATGAAGCAGTCCATCAAAAAAGACCGGGCCCTTCTGGTCAGCGGCTTCGGCAAGTTCGAGGCCTACGACAAAAAGGCCCGCAAGGGCAGGAACCCTCAGACCAACGAGAGCATCACCCTGCCCCCCAGGAAAGTGGTGGTCTTTCGCCTGTCCAGAAAGTTCCGGGCCGAACTCAACCCCGACGAATAGTTACCGGACCACATGACCGCGCCGTCCCTCGGGACGGCGCGGATCCTCTGTCCGCATCCAGCGCGCCCGGGAGGGGGCGTTGTCTTTTCTTGCGTCCGGCGCCGTCCTGAACCCTCCCGGCGCTCCCCCGGCGTTCCTCCTGACCAGCCGGGTTTGTCCGCGGCCTCCCGGCCGTTTCCGGCGGACCCGCCTTCGAGAAAACGGCTCCCCCGCCCGTTCGCCCCGCCCGTCTGTTTCTCCCCCGGGACGAACGCCCGTGGGGAAGAGGCGTCCGGCGGCCAGGGGGGCTATCGCCTCTTGACAGCCCCTCGTTCCGTAAACCGGGGCCAGGTCAAGGATGGAGCGGCGGCAGGCTGGCGGGGATGCGATCCGTCTCGGCCCGCCCCCCTTCAGTCCGCCCCTTTCCGGCCCCCCCTTTCCGGCCGGCGTGTTCCGTCCCGCCGGGACGCCGGGTCACTCGGCGATGACGAAGGCGCCCTTGAACTGGCCGTCCAGGTCCCGCCTGGCCCGCTCGGCCTCGCCCAGGGAGCCGAAGGTTCCCGCGTGCACCCGCCAGTAGCGCTCGCCGTCCACCTCCCGGAAATGCAGCCGGGAACCGGCGTAGCCCATGCGCTGCATGCGCGTCAGCAGGCGCTCGGCGTTCTCCGGGTTCACGAAAGCCCCCACCTGGACATAGAAGACGCCCCGCATGGAGGACAGGTCGGCCATATCGACGCCGGGAATGTCGCCCAGGGTCTCCACACGCACCCGGGCCGTGCCCTTTTTGTGCATGTCCAGCGCCTCGGCGCCCGCCCGGGACAGGTCGATGATCCGCCCGGCCACAAAGGGGCCCCGGTCGTTCACCCGCACCTCGATGGACCGGCCGTTCTCCATGTTGGTCACCTTCAGGACGGTGTTCATGGGCAGGATCTTGTGGGCGGCGGTCATGGCGTACATGTCGTAGATTTCGCCGTTGGAGGTGCGCTTGCCGTGGAAATTCGGTCCGTACCAGGAGGCCACCCCCTCCTCGGCGTAGCCGTGGGCCGAGGCCAGGGGATAGTAGGTCACGCCGTTTATGGTATAGGGCCGCTGGGTTCCCTTGCCGCCCTTGTAGCCCTGGGGGACGCCCGGACCGCTGAAGACGGAACAGCCGCCCAGCATGGCCGCCGCGCACAGGGCGAGACACAAGGCCGCAAGGCCGATCCGGTCCCGGCGTCCCGGCGCGCCGTCCGTTTTGCCGCTTCCCGCTTCACGCATCATCCGCCGCTCCCGGTTCCGCTTCTGATCCGGCTTCCGGCCCGTCCCCCGGCGCGGCCCGTCCTGCGCCGCCGGGCAGGCCCGCAGGCCGCGCCTCAAGGTTCATGGCGATGATCTCGATGCCTGGGGGCGCGGCCCGGGCCAGACGCTTGTCCGCCGTGTAGGCGGTCTCGCAGCCCGCTTCCAGGAAGGAGGCCAGGATCATGGCCGCCCCGGCGGGAAGACCGTATTCCCGGGCCAGCTCCCCGGCCGAGAGCGCGGTTTTCGCCGTGACCGGGACCACCCGGACCGAGCGCGCCAGGTCGTCGAGAATCTCAAGCCAGCGGGCGTTCCCGGCCTCGCGCAGCTTCTTTTGCAGTTCATACAGGCTGAGCGCGGAAACGACCAGCTCCCCGGGCCCCTGGAAAATCGACAGGGCCAGGGGGTCGCCGCGCGAAAGCGCCAGGAAAAATCCGGTATCGAGTCCTGTGGGTCCGTTCATGCCGCTTCCTTTGGACCGGTCCGGGCCCTTCCCCATCCTCAACATTCGCATCCGCTCGTTTTGCGGACGCGACGCTAGTTTTCCAGCGGGGTTTCGGCCAGGGCCCCAAGCAGGCGCGCCTTGGCCTGGCCGCGTCCGTCCAGGGAAAGGGCCTGCTCCAGGGCCTGGCTGATGACCCGGGACACGGGCATGCCCTCGCGCTTGGCCTTGTCGCGCACGGCGTCCAGGACCTCCTGGCGCAAATAAAAACTGACCGCCGGCATACCGCCTCCTTTGCTATGTCATAGTCATATATGATAGCGCAACATGCCGGTCAAGAAGGGTTTTCTCGTGGCCGCCGTCCGGGACCGGGCATGGCCTCCGGTTCCGGCCCGAAAACGGAGCCGCCGGTTTCCTCCGGGCGGCCCATCGGCCGCCCGGGAACGGACCGGACGCCGGACGGCCGTTGTCGCGGCGGGAGGGGACCGGCGCGCCGCCCGTACCTTCCGGCGCCCGCGCGCCGCCCGTACCTTCCGGCGCCCGCGCGCCGGAATGAGGGGGCTTGGGGGGCGGGCGCGACGCGTTCGCGTCCTGGGGAGCGCGTACCCGGATGACCGGGACGGCCCGGGCGATTCGGACGGCCGGTCAGGGCGGACTGGACACCCTGGACGGACGATGCCTCGCCCGGCCGGGCGCCGCGCTTTCAATTTATCGGAAACTGGGCTAGATTAACGGGAAATCCCACGAGTTTTTCAAGGACCCCGCATGAACATTCCGAAAAAAGCGGCCGCCGCCGCTATCATAGCCCTGGCTCTTTCCTGCGGCTGCGTCTCCACCCAGGAACGCCCGCAGACCCAGCTTTCCGCCTGGACCATGGAACGGCTCAATGCCGAAAAAAACCGCATGGAAACGGTGGAAGCGGAACTCAAGCCCAAAAAGGACGCGGCCTTAAAGGCCGACGCCGCAAGCTCCATGGCCGCGACCGATGCGGACAGCATCTCCCAGTGGGCCGAGGCGGACGCCTACCTCAATCAGATCAAGCTGGAAATCAGCTATCGCGAACGCAGGGAACGGGTGAGCGGCCTGTTGTCCAACCCGGAAGGCTCCGAGCACAACTAGGCGCGCCCCCATTTCAAGGATTCGTTGCGGTTTTCCGTTTTTCCCTGAAAAACAGCGAACTTTTCATGCGAAGCGACGGCCCGGGAGACCATGCGGACGGCCTCTCCCGGCCGCCGCCCCATAAAAAAAGCGCCGGGGTCCTTGAGAACCCGGCGCGTTCGTCCTGAAAGAACGCCTTCGCGTCCTTGCCCGGCATGTCCAAAACGGTCCAGCGTTTTTCGAGAGAGGGAGCGCATGCTCCCCATCCCGCGCGCGCATCCATCCCCATATCGAGACCGATGCGCATTCTCCGGCAGCCCGCCGCTGCGTTATCGACAATCTATAACCAGTTGAAATGATGATGGGGTTCCAAGGGGCGATAGCCCCTCGGCCGCCGGAGGCCTCTTCCCCAACCAATTGCGCATTGGTCTCGTATCATGCGCTTGCGCGGATCTCGCGCGCGGCGCGGTCTAGTCCGTGGGCACCCAGATTTTGAAGGCGTCGCCCTTTTTGGCCACGTCCTTGATCATGCTGAGCTCATAGCGGGTCATGCCGTCGGGCAGTTCGAAGACCGCCGCCCCGATGTTCCCCTTGACCCAGGCCCCGAACTTGAAGGACTCGCAATCGTCGTCCCCGATCTTCTTGTCCGAGGCGTCGAAGGCGGCCAGGCAGATCTTGAAGAACGGCTCGGCCTTTTCGTCGTTGAACATGTTGGACATGGTGGCCGGCGGCTTGCGCATGATTTCCGCCGTGACCCGTACGGTCTTTCGGGTCACTTCCTTCAGTTCCAGCTTGCCGCCCACGTCCACGTATTTCTCTTCCGTTTTGTCCAGATCGCGCACGTCGATGACCTTGATGTAATCATTGCGCAGATCCTTGTACTGCTTGAGCTGGGCAAAAGAGGGAACGGCCAGGATCAAAAGACAGAGAACGCACCCGGGAAGGGAAAAGGCGGTTTTCATCGCATGTCCTTTCTGCCCGCGAGACCGGCGAAGCCGGAAATCGCCGGGGAGGGAAGAGCGGCGCCGCCGTCTTCCCTCCGCGGGCCAGGGCGGGTTATTTGGGCCTGGCGGCGTTTCCCAGCGGAAAGATGGCCAGTTTGAGAAAATCCGTTTCCGTGATGATGCCCACGAGCTTGCCTTGCTCCACAACGGGCAGGCAACCGTATTTGTTGACGATCATGAGTTCGGCCGCGCTGCGCAGGGTCTGGTCCGGCGAAGCCGTGACCAGATTCGCGCGCATGATGCCCTTAAGCGGCCCATTGGGCGCGTTTTTATGCTCCCAGGCCAGAAGGTCGCGCTGGGTGACCAGTCCGACCAGGCGGTTTTCCGCGTCCACGATGGGCACATGGCGGATGAAAAGCTCTTCAATCAGTTTGAGCGCATCCTCCACCCCGTCGTCAGGGCCGAGGGTGCGCAGTTTTCGGGTCATGAGATCGGATACGAGCATGACGTTCTCCAGTTCCAGCGGCGCGGACGCGCAAACGGCGACAACAGCCCGCGTAGTTTACCTCCATTGTCCCGAATCCGCGAAACAAGTCAAGACGAGACGCGCAATAACGTCCGGAAGACCGTTCCGGCGCGCCATGCTCCGGCCGGTCCGCCGCCCGGTCTTGCCCATGTTCCGGCTTCCGGGCGCGGGCGGACTCCAGGGGCGTCCGTCAATTCATAAGAAGCAAGGGAAGCTGCGGCTGCCACAGAACCATTTCGCACGCGCCCATGTCCACGGCCGCGCCCCAGGGCCGGTGGATGTTCCTGATGTCGCGCTCCGGCGCACCTTCCGAAGTTCCCGCGTTGACGCAGGGGGAGGAGCCTTCCAGCAGGGGAATGAACGCGTCCGCGCCGGAGAATCGCGGATCGCCGCTGATGTTCCCCGTCCCGGCCCAGCCGCCTTCCACATCCGAGTAACTCACCTCGATGGGCGAGCCCGCAGCCGCGAACAGCTGGTCCGGCGCGTTGTTCCAGACGATGCAGTTGATGATGGCCGCTGCGGAATCCTGATTGTAGACCCCGCCCCCTTCCGGGGAGTCCGTGGAGATGTTGCCCGCGATGGTGTTGTTGAAGGCGGGCATCGTGGAAAAATCATAGAGCGAAATTCCCGCTCCAGGACCGGTCGAGATATTGGAGAGAATGGCGTTGTTCGTGACGGCGGCGGAGGAATGATACAGGTTGATCCCCCCGCCCCAGTTGCTCGCGAAATTTCCGTAGAACACGTTGTCTTCGATGACGGCGTCCGTGGCGTAATGAACGTACAAGCCGCCGCCGTCGAATCCGGACAGATTGTTTTGCAGCCTGTTGCCCCGGACCACGGCTCCCACGGCGCTGTCGAGGCAGACGCCCGCCCCGCCGCCGTCCACGCTTCCCGTGAACGCGTTGCCCTCGATGACGTTGCCTGAGATCACAAGCCCCGAACCGTTGGCCACGCTGATTCCGCCGCCGCAGCCCGTAGCCCTGGAGCCCCCCGTGATGGTGAACCCGTCCAGGACGCAGTTGTCCCGGCTCATGATTTCCACGGTCGAACCGCCGCTTGCGCCGTCTATGACGGTTTCGTTCGCGGCCGGGTCGCGGGATGCGCCGCCCCCGGCCGGGTAGCCTCCAAGCAGCGTGACGTCGCTGACCAGACTTATGCGCTCCGTATAGGTTCCGGCGGCCACGTTGATCACGTCGGCCTCGCCGCTGAGCCCCGCCTTGGTCAAGGCGGCGCCCACCGTGGCCAGGGCGTTTCCCGGGCCCCAACCGAGGCCCTCGTTGGCGTCGTCGCCCACGCCAGCCTGGACGTAGAAGGTCGCTGCGGCCGCCGTGGAAGCGGCTCCGGCCGCGATGAACGCGGCGAGTATCGCGTACATGAGACGTTTCATGATCCCTCCTTTCGGCCATGGGCCATGGCCCGTTCGAATCGGACGCAACGAAGCGAGAGGGAAAGGCGAGGAAAAAGAAGAGCGGGAGATGGATTCCCTGTTGATAGCATTTCCCGGAAATACCACGCAAGCATTCCTTGCGCCGCCGCCTTTCGAAAGGCGCTTCCCGCTTGCTGGACAACGCCGCATCCCGTATCCTGTCCGTGGTCTCCATCAACCCGAACCCCGCTCTGCGACGGACGCCATGCGCATACGCTGGAAGTTCTTTCTGACGCTTTTGGCCTTCAGCCTCATCCCGCTCGGGATCATGGCCATGTTCGACCATCAGCATCTGTCCCTGCTTGGCCGGAAAATCGGATCGGGTCTGCGCAAGGGCATGACGGAGATCGTCAGCGAGGACCTGCTTCAGAGCGCCCAGAGCCAGGCCACCCTGCTCGCCCGCACCAAAAGCGCCATCAATTTCGCCTCGAACGTCCTGGCCCGGGAAATGGAAATCATACTCTCCGGAAACACGGCCCTGCTTTTTCCAAGAGGCTCGGCCGGACCGGCCGCATCCGCCGCGACGCCCCATTTCGCCGAAGAGTTCGATCACCCGGCGGATACGACCCCCGCAAAGACGGCGCCCGGATATTACAGGAACGAGGGGACGGGCCAGGTTCCCCAGCGCGTCAGCTTCGACCTGCCGACCTATTACATCCCTCCGGGCGCGGACCGGGCCGCCGCCCTGCGCGACGTCGCGCTCATCTCCCCCCTGGCCGGCAGCCTGAAAAACATGCTCCGGGAGTTCGGCTCCAACCTGCACTGGGTCCAGGTCACCCTGGAAAGCGGCCTGCACATGTCCTTTCCCGGACACGGCGGCTATCCCAAGGATTATGACCCCCGGTCCAGGCCCTGGTATCTGAACGCCAAGGAGGCCTTTGCGGACAAGGATCGCGGGACGGTCTGGAGCGGCCCCATGCGCGACGCCACCTCGGGGCTTGCGGTCTTCGCCGCCTCCAGACCGGTGATCGGGCCGGACGGGACATTCGCGGGCGCGGTGAGCCTGGACATGCCCCTGTCCGGCGTCCTCGGCCAGGACGGCCCGGTGTCAAAATGGTCCGGGCTGGCCAAGACCTTCCTGGCCTATGCGGACGCGGACCCCAAGACCGGCGGCCTCGGACTGGTCATCCTGGCCCAGGGCGCCTACGAGAAGCGGGTTTCGTCCTGGACGGCCTCCATCGCCTACGACTGGCTGCGGTCGGACGATCCCAAGGCCTTCGGCCAGTTGCTTGAAAGCATGAACCAGTCCCCTTCCGGGATCATGAACCTGCCCTACGACGGCGAGGATTCGGTCTGGACCTACGCCACCGTGGAGGAGGGGCTTTTTTTCGTGATCATCGCCCCGAAAAAGGCGGCCATGGCCATGGCCAACCAGGCGGACGACGCGATCGCGGGCGCCGTGCGCTCCCTGTACCAGGTCAGTTCCGCCTCGGTTCTGCTGGTCATCCTGGCCGTCACGGCGGTAGCCTTCGTGAGCGCCAAGCGCTTCACCAAGCCCATGGACGCCCTGGTGACGGCCTGGAAACGGCTGGCGGGCGGCGATTTCAGCGTCCGCCTCGACATCAAGGCCAGGGACGAGCGCGACGTGCTCGTCAGATCCTTCAACGAGACCGTGCCGAAGCTGGCCGATTACGTGCGTCTGTCCCAATCCATGGAGCTGGCCCAGGAGGTGCAGCGCAATCTTCTGCCCGCCAAGGCGCCGGACATTCCGGGACTGGATGTGGACGGGGTCAGCCTCTACTGCGACGAAACGGGAGGGGATTATTTCGATTATTTCACGTCCCAGTGGGACGGGAAACAGGCCTTCACCGCGGTGATCGGCGACGTGACCGGCCATGGCGCGGCCCCGGCCCTGCTCATGGCCACGGCCCGGGCGCTTTTCCAGTGCGCCGCCGAGGATCCGGGCGGACCGGCCGAACGGGTGAGCCGGGCCAACCGGCTGTTGTGCCGCGATGTGGGGGATTCGGGCCGCTTCATGACCCTGTACTGGCTGGAGCTTTCCCCGGACCTTCGCCTGGCGCGCTGGGTGCGCGCGGGCCACGATCCCGCCCTTCTGGTCGATCCGCGCGAGGGCCGGACCGAAGAGCTGATGGGGAACGGCATTCCCCTGGGCGTGGTCTCCGGCTACCCGTACAAGACGTTCACGCATGACCTGGACATTCCGGGAGCGGTCCTGGCGCTCGGCACGGACGGCATCTGGGAGGCCAGGAATCCGGCCGGGGAAATGTACGGCAAGGAGCGATTCTACGCCGTGATCCGGGAAAACGCCGTCAAGACGGCGAAAGAGATCCGGGAGGCCGTCCTTTCAAGCCTCTACGCCTTCATGGACGGCGCGCCCCAGGAAGACGACGTCACCTTGGTGGTCATCAAAAAGACGACGCCAGCATAGGCCGTTTCTTCTTCAGCAGCACCACAAGCCGGTTCTTGATCAATCCGATCTTATTGGCGTCGCGTTTTCCGGCCACGGCCACGTCGATGCGTTTTTTCCAGCGGGCGTGCATGGTGTCCTCGATGGAAAAGACGCCGAGGCCTTCGATGAAGAGCTTGTCGCCCAATTTCCAGCCTGATTTGAGAAGGTCTCTGGAGACCGCCACGATGCCGGGGCGGACCTTGGTGCCCATGGCCGTGCCCACGGCGTTGCCGATCCCGTTGTTTTCCCGGGGATCGTCGGTATAGGCGGTGATGGTGGCCTGAATGCTGGGGCCAAGATGATAGAAGTCGGCGAGATGCGCGACGTTGTCTGGGGATGCGGCGGCTCCTGCCGCAAGGGACATGAGGATGAAAGTAAGGAAAAGTATTTTCATGGAAGAGCTCCTTGCTTCGCATCGCCGGGCTTGCGCGACGTTCGCGCCTCGCGCAACGTCCGCATCCTTGTCCTGTAAGACGGACTGGCGGCGATGTGCCATGGGGATTGTACAAATGCGCGTTACTCCTGAAGCGCGCTGCTTTGCTGATGTGATCGTTCCGGTTCGAACCGTTCGAGGGGGCGCTACCTAGACGAGGGGATTTTTCTTGTCAAGTTTTCCACAGAAAATCTGAAGTTCATTTTTCATGGAAAAACGGCATGTTGGAAGAACTCGTTGTTCAAACCCTGAAAAACTTGGCCCGAGGACGGCCCGCATTCCGGGCGAAGCCACAGGCCACAGCAAGATTCAGACCGAACAGCGGAAAGCCGCATGAACACATGGCTCGCCCCCTATTCACCGCCCCGGGCGGGGGCGAATCAGGCGCGCCAGCGGCGCAAAGCGGCCGGTCATGGGGCGATTTTCAGGGGAAGGGGCGCAGACAACGCCATGAACCGGCAGGCGGGGTGAGGCTGTCCCGCGAAACCGGGTTCCGGAACGCCGCATCAAGACGGCGGCCCGAGCGGCGGCTCCTGGATGGCGGCCCCGGCCGCGCACGCCATGCGCGCGGCCGGGGGAAGGACCCCGTCCGCCAGGGGAGCCGCCTGGCGGACGGACGAAAGGCGCGAAACGGGGGAAACGCGGGGCTAACAGGCCGCCACGGCCTCCTCCGACACAGGGATGCTCCGCAGAAGCTCCTGGAAATCCGGCGCATTGACCCGGTTCATGATGAGCAGGTCCTCAAGTTCCAGGCTCTTGCGCAGCTCCGCCGGATCGCCCTTTAAGAGCCTGCGCACATTGAGCAAGGCGTCCGCCGGCTTGGCCAGAAAGGCATTGGCCGCCTCCCAGGCCGCCTGCTCCAACTCCTCGCAGGGAACGATCTTGTCCGCCAGCCCCAGGCGCAATCCTTCCTCGGGGACCATGCGCGTGCGCAGCATGACCTCGGCCGCCCGCTTGGAGCCGAGCATCTTCGAGAGGAAAAACCCGCCCCCTCCCTTGGAAACAAGACCCAGTTCAAGGCAGGGATTTTCGTACACGGCGTTTTCCGCCACCAGCCGGTAGTCGCAGGCCAGGCTCAGGTTGAAGAAAAAGGCGTCCACCCGCCCCCGCTCGGCGCTCACGGTGATCTTGTCCATGGAGGCCAGCAGCAGGACGTAGTTGTTCACCAGGTTGAACAGCCGCTGGAGCACGTAGTCCTCGCGCTTGGCGGAAAGCGCCTTGCGGTAGATGTCCACAAGCTCGGCCCCGCCGATGCGCTCCGGCGGCGCGAGAAAGACCACCGCCCTGGCCTTGCGGCTTTTGGCCAGGCGCTCCATGGCCTCGAAAAAGGAGGCGATGCCCGTCAAATCCGAGGCGTGACGCAGCGCCCCGGCCTTATAGCGGACCAGAAAAACGTCGTCTTGCGATTCCAGAGTGAAGAATTCGTTATCCATTTCCATTCCGGCTGCCATCATGACCGTCCTTTGTTTCATGTGACGCGGTTTCTCGTGGCTTTCGGCCCCACCTTATCCCCTTTTTTCACAAAGGTCAGTCCCGCCAAAAGCCCTGGTTTGGAGTTTTGAAAAGGCCTTGCCTTGACCGCCAAGGGCGCCTATCCTACGGCGCGGTCGCGGTCTGCGGCGCGCCGTCCCAACCCCGCAACCCCCAAAACCGGCCTGCGCGCCGGAACCGTTTCACATCGCCCCAAGGAGGTTTCGCTTGAGCCAGGTCAATCTCAACGCCTTGTTCAAGCCCAACTCCGTGGCCGTCATCGGGGCCACCGAAGAGCCCGGCCACGTGGGCGCGGTCATCATGAACAATCTCCTGGCCGGAAAATTTCTCGGCCCGGTCATGCCGGTCAATCCCGACGTGAGCGAAGTGCTCGGCCTGGACGCCTACAAGAGCGTGGACACCCTGCCGCTGACCCCGGACCTGGCGGTCATCTGCTCGGCGCCGGAAGAGGCTCCCGGCTTTCTCAAGGATCTGGGCCGGCGCGGCGTGGGCGCGGCCTCGATCCTGTGCCCGGGCTACCAGCGCCTGTCCCGCAAGGACAAGCTCGTCCTGCAGAAAAAGATGATGGAGGCGGCCGAGCCCTACGGCCTGCGCATCCTCGGTCCCAGCGGCCTGGGCATGATCATTCCCCCCATCGGGCTCAATTGCAGCCTGGTGGCCTCCGAGCCCCTGCCCGGACGCATCGCCTTCATTTCCCAGTCCGCCTCGTTATTCACCGCGGTCATCGACTGGGCGAAAACCAAGGGCATCGGCTTTTCCTACATTCTTTCGCTCGGGGACCGCTCGGACCTGAAATACGGGGACATCCTGGACTACATGAGCTCCGACCCCCACACCCGGTCCATCCTGCTCTACATCGAGTCCGTGTCCAACGCCCGCTCCTTCATGAGCGCGGCCCGGGCCGCCGCCCGCAACAAGCCCCTTCTGGTCATAAAGCCCGGCGGCAAGCTCTGGTCCGTCTATCCCCCCGAGGAGGATCTCGGGCTGGACGCGGTCTACGACGAGGCATTTCGCCGGGCGGGCATGCTGCGGGTCTCCCAGATCGACTCCCTGTTCGACGCCGCCCAGACCCTGGCCCGCTCCAAGCCGCTCACGGGAGACGCCCTGGCCATCCTGACCAACGGCGGCAGCGCGGGCATCATGGCCGCCGACAATCTGCTCATGGGCGGCGGCAGGCTGGCGGACCTGTCCGAGGATTCGAAAAACGCCCTGGACGCCCTGCTCGGCCCCAACTGGTTCCGCCACGGCGTGGTGGACATGAGCTTCGACGCCAGCGGAACGCACTACGCCGAAGCCCTGAAAATCCTGCTCAAGGACCGGAAGGTCAACGCGGTCCTGGTCATCCACGTACCCTTCGCGGGCGCGCCCGGCGAAGAAACCGCCCGGGCCGTGGCCGGGGTCATGGCCAAGACCAGCCGCACGGCGCTCACCTGCTGGATGGGCTACGACCAGGGCAGCGAGGCCGTGCGGACCCTGATCGACGCCGCCATTCCCTCCTACGAGACCCCCACCCAGGCCGTGGGCGCCTTCCTGCACATGGTGCGCTACCGCAACAACCAGGAACTGCTCATGGAAATGCCCGCCTCCCTGCCCGACGAGCGTCTGCCCGACGACGACGCCGCCAGGACCATCATCGAGCGGGCCTACGCCGAGGGACGGTTCGAATTGACCGAGCCCGAGGCCAAGGAGGCGCTCGCCGCCTACGGCATTCCCTCCATCCCCTCCAAGCTGGCCGCCGGGGTGGACGAGGCCGTGGCCGCCGCCAAGGAATTGGGCTTCCCGGCCGCGGTCAAGCTCTCCTCGCCGGACATCCCCCAGCCCTTCGAGGTGGGCGGCATCAGCCTGGACCTGGAAACCCCGGAAGCCGTGGCCGAGGCCGCCGAGGGCATGCTCGGCCGCGTGGCCGCCCTGCGCCCGGACGCCAGGATCACGGGCTTCATCGTCCAGACCATGATCCGCAGGCCCGGCGCCGTGGAAATGCTCATCGAACTCAAGGCGGACCCGGTCTTCGGCCCCTACGTGGTCTTCGGCCGGGGCGGCATCGGCGCGCGGACCACCATCGACCGGGCCTACGGCCTGCCGCCGCTCAACATGTCCCTGGCCAGGGACCTGATTTCCCGGACCCGCCTGGCCGCCAGCCTGGACGGCTCGGACGGGAACCCGCCGGCGGACATGGACGCCATCTGCCTGACCCTTATCCAGGCCTGCCAGATCATGATCGACATGGAGCGCATCGTTTCGCTGGAAATCCGGCCCCTGGTGGCCGACGCCTCGGGCGCCACGGTCATCGGCGCGCGCATCGCCCTTTCTCCGGAACGCGAGCCCAGCCGTCCCCGCACGGCCATCCGGCCCTATCCCAGGGCGCTGGAAGAGTGCGCCGTCCTGCGCAACGGCCGGAAGATCATGCTGCGACCCATCCGGCCGGAGGACGAGCCCGCCCATTTCCGGTTCTTCGAAAAACTTTCGCCCGAGGACCTGCGTTTCCGGTTCTTCGGCGTGGTGCGCGAACTCTCCCACGCCGAAATGGCCAAGCTCACCCAGATCGACTACGAGCGCGAGATGGCCTTCATCGCCACCGCGCCGGACGAGAACGGCAAACCTGAAACCCTGGGCGTGGTGCGCGCCTCCACCCAGCCCGACAACTCCACGGCCGAATTCGCGGTCATCGTGCGCTCGGATTTGAAGGGCGCGGGTCTTGGCCGCATGCTCATGGAAAAAATCATCCGCTATTGCCGCGACCGGGGCACCAAGCTCCTCACCGGCCAGGCTCTCATGGAAAACGGCGGCATGCAGGGCCTGGCGGAAAAGCTCGGCTTTTCCGTGGCCAGAAACTACGACGAGGAAGTGGCGGAAATGCGCCTGCCCCTCAACGCCTGACCGGCGCCGCCCCGGCTGACGACGCTTCGCCGGGCCCTTGCCCCCCTTCCCCCCCCGATTTTCCCGCACATCTTTGACTTGATCCCGTCACAGGCCTTGGGTAGACCTGAAGAGCGCTCCGAAGGGGGGGACGGTCGCTTCGGCCGCCTGGCCGGACGTTTGAGGACCGCCTGACAGCCGCCGGGACTCGCCCGGCGACGGGACGGCGCGCGGGAGCGATCCCGATTTGACCGCGTTTCACATCTTGTGAAACGCTCACGCGGCCGCGCAGGCGGCCCGAAACGAGAGACAAGGCGCCATCATGATCGAAAACAGACTCTACAAGACCATGTACGAGGTTTGCCGGGTCATCAATTCCAGCCTCGACCCCACCGACGTTCTGGAGAAAATCGCCGAGCGCGTCACCTGGGCCATGGACGCCAAGGGATGCTTCATCCGGATACTCAGCCGGGACGGCAAACGCCTCAAACCCGCCGCCTACCACGGCCTGTCCAAGCGCTACGCCCTGAAAGGCGAGGTCGAAGTGGAAAAAAGCGGCATGGACAAGGAAGTCATGAAGGGCGAGCTCGTCACGGTCAAGGACGCGGTCTCGGACCCGCGCTTCCAATACCAGGACGAAGCCAAGGAGGAAGGGCTGACCTCCCTCCTGGTCGCTCCCATGACCGCTCCGGACAAAAGCGTCATCGGCGTATTGCGGGTGTATGCCAAAGAGGAGCGCGACTTCACCGAGGATGAACGCAATTTCATCACCGCCGTCGCCAACCTCTCGGCCATCGCCCTGGAAAACGCGCGCATGTTCAGGGCGCTCAAGCGGGCCCATGAGCTGACCAACGCCTACAATTATCAGATCTTCGAGGAATAGCCCGCAAGCCCCCAAGGAGAAACAAGCGCCATGAGAAAGACGAGAATCGGCATCAACGGCTTCGGCCGCATCGGCCGTCAGGTCTTCAAGACCATTTGGGAAAATCACCACGACACGCTGGAAGTCGTGGCCATCAACGACCTGTTCGACATCAACACCAACGCCCATCTGCTGCGCCACGACACCAGCTACGGCCGCTTCAAGGGCGAGATCACGGTGGACGGCGACAAGATCGTGGTGAACGGCGGCAAGGCCGCCGCCCGCAACTTCGCCGTGCGCGACCCCAGGGAAATCCCCTGGCGCGACATGGACGTGGACATCGTGGTGGAGTCCACCGGCATCTTCCGCACCGGCCCCACCGCCAGCCAGCACATCCAGGCCGGCGCCAAGCGGGTCATCATCTCCGCTCCGGCCAAGGAAGAGGACATCACCCTGGTCATGGGCGTGAACAACCAGCTCTACGACCCGGAGAAGCACTACATCATCTCCAACGCCTCCTGCACCACCAACTGCCTGGCCCCGGTGGTCAAGGTCATGCACGAACACTTCGGCGTGTCCAAGGGCGTCATGACCACCATCCACGCCTACACCAACGACCAGCGCATCCTGGACCTGCCGCACAAGGACCTGCGCCGCGCCCGGGCGGCCGCGCTCAACATGATCCCCACCTCCACCGGCGCGGCCAAGGCCGTGGCCCTGGTCCTGCCCGAGATGAAGGGTCGGTTCGAGGGCTATTCCGTGCGCGTGCCCACCCCCACGGTCTCCCTGGTGGATTTCGTGGCCGTCCTGGAAAAGGACACGGACACGGAAACCCTGAAGGCCACGCTCAAGGCCGCGGCCGAGGGCGAACTCAAGGGCATTCTGGGCTACTCCGTCGAGCCCCTGGTCTCCTCGGATTTCGTCGGGGATCCCCGCTCCAGCATCGTGGAGGGCGACTTCACCACGGTCCAATGCGGCAACCTGGCCAAGGTGCTGGCCTGGTACGACAACGAATGGGGCTACTCCTGCCGGGTGGCCGATCTGGCGCACTACATGACCCAAAAGGGCATCTAGTCCGCAACCGGCGCCAAACGCCCCCGTTTCCATGGAAACGGGGGCGTTTTAATTTGTCATGCTACGCGCGGCGCCGCCGGGGTTTGGGCGGACCGCCCCACGGCCGCGCCCAAGACGCCGCCGGGCCAACGGGCGCGCCTTTCAGGCGGCGCCTGCGTCATAAGGGCGCGCTCCTCAGCCCGCCCCCAGCAGCCTGGCCCAGCCGGACCAGGCGGCTTCCCGGGAAAACTCCCCGGGCAGATCGGGCGTGAACACGATTTCGCGTCCCTTTTCCGTGAAGCTTTTTTTCGCGGCGTGCAGCAGCTCGAAAAAGGACATGTCCGCCGCGGTCATCCCCGAAAAATGACATTCCACCGGCTCGCCGCTTACAAGCGCCGCCAGAAGACGCTCCTTGATCTCCTGCGCCTGGGACGCGCAACATTCCCCGGAAAAATCCAGCCGCATCTCTTCCTCCTCCTGGTATGAGTCTCGCGGGGCCTGCCGCGCCCCGCCGCCATAAGGGGCGTTTGCGGTTCCCTCCGCAATGCGCGGGCGCGGCCCTAATCCAGGGAGATGACCGGCCGCCCGTGCTCGGGCGAATGCGCCGCCTGGAGATCCGGCTGTTCCGGGTCCGGCGCCTCGTCCCCCTCGTCCCGCTCTTCGGACGCCAAGGGCGCGCCCTCAGCCGCGGGCGCCGCTCCGGGGCCGGACGGACCGGTTTCCGCGTCCCGGACGGCCTCGTCCGCGAGGGCTCCGGCCTCTTTCAAGGACAGAATCTCGTCCGAGGAAAACACCTTGTCGACATCGAGGATAAGCAGGAATTTTCCATCGCGCTTGCCGATGCCGCGTATGAAGTCCGCGCCGAGGTTCAGGCCCATCCTCGGGGGCGGATCGATGGCGTCCGCTTCCAGGTCCAGCACTTCCTTGACCGAGTCCGCAATGGCCCCGATGACGTGCTGGGATTCTCCGTCCCCCACCTCCATGATCACGATGCGCGTATTGAGGGTGCGCTCACCGGCCGGCATGCCGAATTTCAAACGCAGGTCAATGACCGGGACGGCCGCCCCGCGTACGTTGACCACGCCGCTCATGAAGCGCGGCGTTTGCGGAATCCTGGTGATGTCGGTCATATCCAGGATCTCACGCACGGAACCGATATCCAGGGCGAAAAAATCCTCGCCCAAGGTGAGCGTCAGGTATCTGCCCGCCTCTGCGCGTCCGGTATCAGCCATGACCGCCTCCTTCGCCGTTTTGAGAGTTAAAACCGCTCGAAATGCCGGTCCTTCGCATCATCATCCTCGTCCAGGTCCAGGTTCACCCCGGACGACCGCGCCGGCTTGCCCTTGGCGGCGGGCGCGGCGGCGCGCCCGGCCGCCGGAGCCAGGGCCTTGCGGTGGGCGGCGCCCCCGGACGGAGTCCGGGCGAGCCGCCTGGGTTCCGCCTCCCCCACGGTGAAGAAGCTGATGGCGCTTTGCAGCTGCTCGGCCTGGGAAGCCAGCTCCTCGGCCGTGGAGGCCAGTTCTTCCGAACTGGCCGCGTTCTCCTGGACCACCTGGTCGAGCTGCTGCAGGGCCGTGTTGACCTGGGCGCCCCCGGAGCTTTGCTCCATGCTGGCCGCCGAGATCTCCTGCACGAGATCGGCTGTCTTCTGGATGTCGGGTACGAGCTTTTCCAAAAGCTTGCCGGCCCGCTCCGCCACGTCCGTGCTGTCGGCGGAAAGCTTGTTGATCTGGGCGGCGGCCGTCTGGCTGCGCTCGGCCAGCTTGCGCACCTCGGCGGCCACCACGGCGAAGCCCTTGCCGTGTTCGCCCGCCCGGGCGGCCTCCACCGCCGCGTTGAGCGCCAACAGATCGGTCTGGCGGGCGATTTCCTCGATGATGGAGATGCGGCCCGCGATCTCCTTCATGGCGGCCACGGTCTTGTGCACGGCCTCGCCGGATTCCCGGGCGTCCTGGGCGGCCTTGAGCGCGATGTTCTCGGTCTGCTTGGCGTTGTCCGCGTTCTGGTTGATGCTGGAGGTCATCTCCTCCATGGAGGAGGAACATTGCTCAACAGCCGAGGCCTGCTCGTTGGCGCCCTGGGACAGGGTCTCGGAGGAGGAGCTCATCTGTTCACTGCCCGAGGCCACGTTTTCCGCGCTGGCGGACACGTCCTGGACCACCTCCGTCAGCCTGGCGATCATTTCGCCCAGGGAACGCATCAGTTCGTCGCTGCCGGAACGTTCCTCCACGCGGATGCGCAGGTCGCCTTCGGCCAGTTTCAGGGCCATGCCCGCCACCTGGCGCTCGGCGGCCACCATCTGGCGCATGGCGTCGTACACGCTGCCCTCGGCCGCACGATCGTGAAAATCCATGGCCAGATCGCCCACGGCCACGCGCGCGGCCATGGCCGCGATGTCCCGGGGTTCCCCGCCCAATCGTTTCAGGAGATCGCGGGTGATGAGAAAGGCGATGAGCGCGGCCAGGAGAAATCCCGCCGCGGAACCGCCGATGGAGGCGTTTATGGCGGTCTTCATGCTTGCATCGAACAGACGGTCGCCCTCCTCGCTTTCCTTTTCCAGGGAAGCCACCATGACATCCAGAGGCTCCATGGCCTTCGTCTTGAACGCGTCGGCCTGGCCGTCGTACTCCTTGATCAAGGCTTCATCCTTGGCCGCCTGTTCCGACTCGGCCTCAAGGGACGCGTTGATCGCTTCGAGCGGTTTCAGCGCGGCGTTCCTGGCCTGATCGATCTCCTCGTCCAGCTCGGCCACGCCGGTCATTTCTCCCGGGCCGAGCATGCGCAGCAGGGGAAGCATCTTGTCCTCGACAAGGCCCAGGTAGACCGCGTAATTCGAGGCGAACGCCTCCGTCTCGGCCCGCTCCGCGTCCGTATCCACGATCCCGCGGATCGTTTCCACGTCCTTTGCCGCACGCGCCTTGACCTCCTGAAACGCCTTCAGGCTCTTTTCGAGATTCCTGTTGATCACGGCGTCGGCCACGACGGAATAGACCTCGTCCACCCGGTAGGCGATATCCTTGATGGCGAGGGCGGAATGCATCCTGCCCTCGATGTCCTGCGCCTTGAGCAGGATGGGCAGCGTGTTTTTTTCGAACATGTCGAGATATTGCCGGTACAAGACGCCGAACTGTTCGGCGTTGGCCTTTTCCTCGGGCGTGTCGGCCAGCGCGGCCACGGCGGCGATATCCTTGTCCGCCTGGATCTTGAGCTCCGCGAAATCCTTTTTCGTCCGCTCCATGTCCCTGTTGATGATGGCGTCGGCCATGACCGCGTAGGAAGCTTCCAGGCGGCTGTCCACATCGCCTATGGTCATGGCGTCCTGGGCTCTCTGCGCCCCGGCGTTTTGCAGGTCGCCCATTTCGCGCATGGACATGATTTGATAGGCGTTCACGCCGATGAAAATAAGAATGACCAGAAAAAACCCGCCGCCAAGCTTGGTTCCCGTTTTCATGGACCGAAAACGCATACGCCTCGCTCCTTGCGCTGAATGTAACGTCCGAATCCGCCGTTCCGGCTTGCGCCGGCGTTATCCCGGCGAGCCCTTCCTCCGAGCTGTCAACCGCCAAAAATGAAAGCAATTTATATCGTTATGCAATTTCGAGGATTGAGGCAATACGTTATCCCCGAAAAATACGTGACAATACGCCTTTCCTGCGTCCCTGGCGCGCGGCCCTCGAAAACGGAAGGCGGGCCCGTCCCTGGGACGTGCCCGCCGTTCGCGAACGCAAGAGAAAACCAAGCCCGCCCTTGGCGGCTTAAAAATTCGGACTGACCGGGGGAGGGGTTCCGGGGGCGTCTCCGCCCGCTCCCTGGGGAGCGGTCCCTCCGGCCGGGGAAGCCCCGTCGCGCACCAGCCCGCCTTCCTTCAGCTTCGTCATGACGCCCTGCAAGGCGTTCATGGTCTCGACAAAGCTTTCCATGGTCATGATGAGCCGGTGCTTGCGCTCCCTGGCCGGATGCCCCTTCTCGTCCACGCCTTCGGCTATACCGTAAAAATCGATGCGCAGGGCGCCCTTGCCCAGTCCCACGCCAAGGATCCCTTCCACGAACGTTTCGTCAGACATGCCTGCTCTCCTTTGCGCGCGAGACGGAAAATCACGGTTCGCGCATGGTTTCGTCGAACACCCGGATCACGGGGTACAACAGATAGGTGATGGCCCGGCGCTCGCCCACCTTGATCTCGCCGGTGAGCGCCATGCCGGGCAGGAGCTTGAAATCCGGGGGAACGGCCGTCAGGCCGTTTTTCGTTATCGCGATCCTGACCCGGTAGGCCAGTCCCTTGCCTTCCGGGGTCTCGGTTTCGAAGGCGTCCGGGCTTATGGTCCGGATCGCTCCCTCCAAAACCCCGTGGCGCTGGAAGGGAAAGGCGTCGAGCTTGATCCGGGCGGGATCGCCCACGCGCAAAAAGCCGATGTCCCTGGCGTCCACGTTCACCTCGGCCTCCAGGGGAACGTCCAGGGGGGTGAGGGTCATGATGGGCTCGCCCTGATCCACCACCGAACCCACGGCCCGCTGGGCCAGCTCCAGGACCACGCCGGGCGCGGGGGCGTCCAGCTCGGCCAGCTCCCGCAGGCGCGAGGACCTGCGGCCGCGCTCCTCGGTCTGGTCCAGCTCCCGCCGGGCGCCGACCAGCTCGGTGGCGGCCTCCTGGTTCCAGTTGCGGATGAAGGACTCCCTGTCCGCCCGGGCGCCATCCAGGCTCTGGCGGATTTCCTCGGCCTCGTTGGTGAGCTTTTTGAGCAGGGTCTCGGCCTCGATCCGGCCGCTTTTGGCCCGCATGAGCTCCAGCTTGGAGCTCGCGCCCTTCTCGAACACGTCCTTGTACATGTCTTCCAACGTCTTCGCGATCTCGATCTGCTTGCGGGCCTGGCCGGAGGCCGCTTCATTGGTATGGAGCCTGGCTTCCAGCTCCTCGATCTTCTTGTCCAGGGACTCCAGGCGGGAGGCGTATTCCTGGCGGCGTTCGTCAAGGATCTTCTCCTGCAGATCCAGCTCCTCCTTGGGCGCGGCGGCCAGGGGCGGACAGCGTCCCGAGGTCTCGCACTCCAGGCGCCAGATCTGGGCCAGAAGGCTCTGGCGGCGCTTTTCCTGCTCCTCGAAGCCGCCGCCCGAAAAGTCCGGGTCCAGCCGGACCAGGGGCTGGCCCTTGGCCACGCTTTGGCCCTCGCTCACCAGGATGTCCTTGATGATGGAGGTCTCCATGGGCTGGATGACGATGTTCTTGCCCGAGGCCGCGATCTTGCCGGGCGCGGCCACCACGCGGTCGAGCTTGGCCAGACAGGACCAGGCCAGGGCGGTCAGGAGGAAGGCCAGGATGGCGTACAGGGTGAGCCGGGCGGCCACGGGCGCGGGCCTGGCCTCGATCTCCAGGGCGTCTGGCTGGAATTCGGCGAAATCCGGCCCGGCGTTTCGCGGGTCGGACAGGGGCGGGGACATCTCCGGTTCGCCGGTTCTCGCCGGGACGTCCTGTTCGCGGGCGGCGGGGACGCGGCCCGGACGCGGGGTTTCGGGGGGAGCGCTCATGGGTTCCCTTTTGGCCCCGGCGTCAGGACGCCGCCTTTTTTCCGGCCGAGCACGTGCCGGTTCTGGCTGTTCCACAGGTCGCGATAAATGGCGCAGCGCGAAAGCAGAACCTGGTGGGGAGCGCAATCGACAACCGCCCCCTGATCCATGACCACGATGAGGTCGGCGGCGGCCAGCATGGACAGCCTGTGGCTGATGATGACGGTGGTGCGGTTTTGGGCGATGCGCTCCAGGTTGTCCTGGATGATCTCCTCGCTTTCCGCGTCAAGAGCGCTTGTGGCCTCGTCGAAGATGAGGATGCGCGGCCTGGCCAAAAGGGCCCGGGCGATGGCCAGGCGCTGGCGCTGGCCGCCGGAGAGGTTGGCGCCGTTTTCCTCCAGGACCGTGTCGTAGCCGTGGGCGAGCCTGCGGATGAACTCGTCCGCGCCCGAGAGATTGGCCGCCCAGGCGATCTCGTTCATGGAGGCCGAGGGCCGGGTCACGGCGATGTTGTCGCGCACCGGGCCGTGAAACAGGAAATTCTCCTGCAACACCACGCTGATGTTGCGGCGAAGATGGGTGAGGTCGATTTCCCTGGCGTCGAAGCCGTCGATTTTGACCACCCCGGTCTCGGCGGCGTAGAGCCCCTGGATGAGCCGGGCCAGGGTGGACTTGCCCGAGCCCGAACGCCCCACCACCCCCACCATGCGTCCGGCCGGGATGGTCAGATTGACGTCCGCCAGGGCCGGGGCGCCCGAGGGCTCGTAGCGGAAAGTCACGTGTTCGAAGGTCACCGCCCCCGCGATCTCCGGCCGGATTCCCCCCCGGACCGGGCCGCGCTCCGAGGGCTCGTTCATGATCTGGGCCAGCATGCGCACGGACAGGGCCTTTTCCTGGTATTCGTGGATGAGCGACACGATCTGGACCAGGGGGCCGGTCACCCGCGAGGCCAGCATCTGGAAGGCGATGAGCGCGCCCACGGTCATCCTGTGCTCGAAGACCAGATAGACGCCCACCCAGGGGATGGCCAGGCTCATGAGTTTTTCCAGGAAGCCCACCCCCGCCGTGGCCGAAGTGGAGATGCGGCCCACGTTGAAATGCATGTCCACGGCCCGGGCGGCCTTTTCGTCCCATTTCTTTCTCTGCACGGGCTCGAGCGACAGGGATTTCACGGTCTCCATGCCGCGAATGGTCTCCACCAGAAAGGACTGGCGCTCGCCTTCGGCGTTGTAGAGCAAAAGCAGCCTGCGCTTGAAATAGGGAATAAGCGCCGCCAGAAACACGGCCAGAAGCAGGGAAAAGCCCACCACCAGGGCGGTGAGCGGCAGGCTGTACAGGGCAAGCGCCGGGATGAAGACGAAAAGGGCCGTGCCGTCGAGAAGCGTCAGGAAGAGCTTGCCCGTCAGGAATTCGCGGATCTTGTCCGCCTGCTGCATGTGCTTGATGAGCACCCCGGCGTGGCTGCGGCCGAAAAACATGAGCGGCAGGCTGACCAGCTTGGCGAAGGTCTTGGTGGCCACCCGGATGTCGATCTTGGTGGTGGCGTAGAGCAGGAGATAGCCGCGCAGGAACTGGAAGACGGCGTCGAAGACGATGACCGCCAGCATGCCCAGGGACAGGGCCTTCAGGGTGGACACGCTGTGGTGGGTCAGGACCTTGTCGATGATGATCTGAAAATAGAGCGGCATGGCCAGCGCCAAAAGGTAGAGCATGACCGCCGCCGCAGCCACGTCGATGAAGGCCTTTTTCTGGCGCAGGACCTCGGGGATGAACCAGCGAAAGCCGAAGGGCTGGCTCTCGTCCGCCAGCTTGTGGAGGCGTTTCACGAGGATGGCCGTCCCGCCCCAGGCTTTTTGGGCCTCTTCCCGGGTCCAGGACTGGCGGCGCAGGGGCAGGCGCGCGGGGTCCAGGTAGTCGAGCAGCTCCCGGCCGCCCTCCTGGCGCAGACCCGCCAGGATCACGGTCTTGCCGTCGCGCAGCCGGGCGAGCATGGGAAAGGCGGCCCCGGCCTTTTTCAGGTCGTCGAAGGCGAGGACCCTGGCCTTGGCCCTGAAACCCTGGTCCCTGGCGATGGCGGCCAGGGCCTGGGGGCCGGGCTCCTCCTCCAGGGCGTAATGGTGGATGAGCCCGTCCAGGGAGAGTTCCACGCCCTGATGGCGGGCCACGATGATGAGCGCCCGCAGTCCGGCGTGGGCCAGGCGCGGGGCGAGGAAAAGGACCCGTCCGCCCCAGCTTTTCTCGAAGGTCTCCCGGGAAATCTCGAATCCGCCGGGAACGTTGGCCAGGGGATCGGCCACCAGCACGGCCTGGGCGGGCCCTTCCTGATCCTTTCCGTCGCCGCCATGGGCGTTCGGCCGCGCGGCTCCGGCGCGCACGTCCAGCGCCAGGACGCTGTTGCCGTTTTCCAGAAGGACCAGGACAGGGAAGGAGGCGGCGGCCAGGGCGTCGAAGGCGACGTCCGCAAAGCGGGCCTGAAGCCCGATTTCCTCGGCCATGCGGGCCAGGGTATCCGGCGTGGGCTCCCCTTCGGCCACGCCGAAACGAGCGGCCGCCCCCTCGGGATCGAAGGGGAGGCCGTGAATGTCCGCCGCCGCTTTCAGGCAGGCCAGGGCCGTGCTTTTGCTGATGAAAAGCTCCACGTTGCGGGATTCGTCTATCGTTTTTATCCTAGAGAAATACCCGGCGTCGCGCAAGCGCGCCCGGCTTGCCCTTTCCCTCGCCCGGCGCTAGACCATGACAAGCAACCCCAACAACCGGAGTGAAGCATGAACGTCCTGATTCCGTTTTATTCGTTATACGGACATGTCAGCGCCATGGCCCAGGCCGTGGCCGAAGGCGTGGACCAGGTGGAGGGCGCCGTTGCGATCCTCAGGCGGGTCCCGGAGACGCTCTCTCCCGAAATCATAGAAAAGATGGGGGCGACTGAGGCGCAAAAAGCGTTGTCCGTAGTCCCCGTATGCACGGTGGACGAGCTGGCGGCCGCTGACGCCATCATTTTCGGCGCGCCCACCCGGTTCGGCAATATGTGCGGCCAGATGCGCCAGTTCCTGGACGCCACCGGCGGCCTGTGGGCCAAGGGCGCCCTGGTGGGCAAGGTCGGCGGCGTCTTCTGCTCCACCGGCACCCAGCACGGCGGCCAGGAAACCACCCTTTTGACCTTCATGTGCACGCTCTTCCATCACGGCATGATCGTGGCGGGCCTGCCCTACGCCTATCCGGGCCTGACCCGCATGGACGAAGTCACCGGCGGCACGCCCTACGGCGCCTCCACCCTGGCCGGGCCCGACGGTTCCCGCATGCCCACGCAAAACGAGCTGGACGGCGCCCGCTTCCAGGGCAGGCATGTGGCCGAGATCGCCATGAAGCTCGCCCGGTAGCGCCGCCCGCGCGCCATGCCCGCGTCATGAAGACGCCCCTCGCCCCGCCATGGCGGAGCGAGGGGCGTCAGCGTGATGACAACTCCGAATTGGCAGGCGGCGTTCAAGGTTCGGGCGTAAGGCGCGAAAAAAAGCCAGGGCCGGCGCGTGGCTCAAGACGCGAGGGTCTGGCTTTGTTGAAATAGCGTAGCGATCGGGCCGTTGCCGGCGGCGAAACGCCCCTTGTCCCGCCATGGCGGGACAAGGGGCGTTTCGCGCGTCCGGCGCCCGAAAAAGCGTCAGGAAAGGGCCAAAGTCTGGCGCGAACAGCCTTCGCGATTGAGGTCTTCCACGATTTCCTTGAGCGCGGCGGCCTGGTCCGCCAGATCGCGCAAGGCCGTGGTGATCTCGCGCACGCCCTGGGAGGCCTCGATCGTGATGCGGTTGATGTCCTCGATGGAACGGTTGATCTCCTCGGAGGTGGCGGACTGCTGCTCGGCCGCCGCCGCGATGCCCTGAATCTGCCCGGCGGTCTCCCCGGCCTGGTTCACGATCTCCCGCAGGGAGACGCCGGAGCGGGCCGTGTCCTGTCCGGCGGCGGATATGCCCGCGAAGACCTCCTCCATGGACTGAATATTGGCCCCGGCCACCTTCTGGATGGCGTTGATGGAGGCGGCCACCTCCTTGGTGGCGGCCATGGTCTTTTCCGCGAGCTTCCTGACCTCGTCGGCCACCACGGCGAACCCGCGGCCCGCCTCGCCCGCCCGGGCCGCCTCGATGGCGGCGTTCAGGGCCAGAAGGTTGGTCTGGTCCGCGATGTCGTTGATCACGCCGATGATGGCGCCGATGCCCTGAGCCTGCTTGTCCAGTTCGCCCATGTTGCCCTTGAGCTTGTCCGCCTGTCCCACGGCCTCGTTCATGGCCTTCTGGGAGGACTCCACCACCGAGGCCCCTTCCGAAGCCTTGTCCTGGGCGTTCTTGCTCACCCGGGCCGCGTCGCCCGCGTTCCTGGCGATTTCAAGCACCGTGGAATTCATCTCCTCCATGGCCGTGGCCGTGGACTGGATTCGTTCGGTTTGTTCGTCCGTCCCGCGCATAAGCTCCTGCGAACGCTCGCTCATGCCGTCCGAGGCCATGGCGATGCGCTCCACCACGGCTTCCAGACGCTGCGCGGCCTGCTGGAGCCCCTCGCACCGGGCGTCCTCGGCCAGTTGCCTAGCCTCTTCGGCCTCGGCCATGGCTTTTTGGGCCTTGCTCGACTGCTCCTCGGCCTCGGCGGTCTTGCGGTTGGCCGTCTCGATCATGTCCCTGAGGCTGGCCACCATCTTGCGCAGGGATTGGGCCAGCGCGCCGATCTCGTCCTTTTGCTCGATATCGACCTTGCGATCGAGATCGCCTCCGGCCACGGCTTCGGCCGTTTGAGCCAGGGCGGTGACCGGCGCGGAGATGCTTCTGGCGATGAAATACGCCGCCAGGATGACCAGCAGGACGCCGCCCAGGGCCAGATACATGGTCAGACGCAACAGCGAGTCCGCCGCTTCCATGATCTTCCGCTCCGGGATGGTGATGACGAAACTCCATTTGGCGTCCGTGCCCCGGATGTTCACCGGGGACGAGACGTAGAGGAATTGCTCCCCGTTTATGCTGGATTTCTGGCGCACGATGCACGGACGGCCTTCGCCGACCGCCCGCAGGAAGGTCTGCTGGTTTTCCGGACTGAGCGTCTCGGCGAAACTCCTGCCGATGATTTCCTTTTGCGGGTGGGCGACGGTCGTCCCCTTGTCGGTCAGCAGAAAGCCGTAGCCGCTCTCAAAGATCGATATCCGGGAAACGAGATCGACCAGCTTGTCCATGACGAAATCCGCTCCGGCCACGCCGATGTTCCTGCCCTGCTCCTTGATGGGCACGCACACGCTCACCAGCATCACGTCCTTGCCGCCGATCTTGTAGGTGGTGGGAGGGGTGATGAAGGGCTTTCCGGTCTTCAAGGGGATCGTATACCAGTCGGAATCCGGGGAGGGCGCGTTGTAGGCCACCACCGGGCCGCTCACGATCTTCCCGTCTTCGCGGTACCAGTAGGGAATAAACCGGCCGGTCTCGTCGTGAAAGGAGTCGGCCTTGACGAAGTCGCTGTCTTTCCCGTCAAAGGCGTTGGGTTCGAAGGCGCACCAGGCGCCGTAGAAATCTGGATTGGCTTCCAGCACGGAACGCATCATGCCTTCCACGGCGTCACGCCCGACATTCCCATGCGTTTTCGCGCCCTGAATGAAAAGCGCCATGGTCCGCCCCACCGCCATGAGCGCATCCAGGTCGGAACCCACCTGGAGTCCGTAGCGGACGCTCATTTCCTGTCCCAGGCGCTCCATGTCCCGGGTGGAGCTGTCCTTGAGCGTCAGATACAAGGTCAGCATGGCGGCCAAAAAGACCGCAGCCACCACCAGACACACGGGCAGCATGATTTTACCGCGCATTTTCATGTTCGAGAACATCCTCTCCTCCGGCATTGGGATTGCCTGACTTCGGCCAGGACCTTGATTGTCCTTCGTTACCATGAGGACTATCAAAAAGCGATGGCTCTTTGTATGGTTCAGTTCGTTTTATTCCATATTCCTCCATAAGATCGTGAAACCGTAACCTGACCCCGGCGGTCCCGGCGCTTTGCGGCTCGCGCCCGCCGCCGTTTTTCCGTATGCTTTCCCAGCGCGCCGGTTCCGCCCAAAAGATGCGGACCGGCAACTCAACCAGGGAGCCATGCATGGACGCTTACGATTTGAAATGCGCCGTCAAGGAGTGGGGCGCGGACGTGGTCAAGGTGGCGGACCTCGACCGGCTGCGGGGCATCGAAACCGAACCGGCGGACCTGTTCGACGGCTTCAAACGGGCGGTGAGCATCGCCGTGCGGCTCTCCAACGGGGTCATGGACGCCATCAAGGACCGGCCCACCCCGCTCTACCAAAGCCATTACGCCATGGTGAACGCCCGTCTGGACGACATGGCCATCCGGCTGGCCGGACTGATCATGGACCACGGCGGCAAGGCCCTGCCCCTGCCCGCCAGCCGGACCCTCGACCGGGAGCGGCTGGTGAGCTTCGTTTCCCACAAGGCCGTGGCCGTGGCCGCCGGAGTGGGCTGGCAGGGCAAGAGCCTGCTCACCGTGAACCCGGATTTCGGACCGCGCATCCGCCTGGTCACCGTGCTCACCGACCTGCCCCTGTCCCCGGACGAGCCCCTCAAGAACCGCTGCGGCAAATGCGACAAATGCGCCAAGGCCTGCCCGGCGGGCGCCATCAAGAACGTGAACACCGATTCCCACTACGCCTCCCGGGACGAGGCCCTCTTTTTCTCCAAATGCGCGGACAAGGTGCAAAAGGAGTTCCCCACGCTGCCGGGCGTGGACAGTCCCATCTGCGGGGTGTGCGTGTCGGTCTGCCCCTGGGGGAAACGGCGTGCGGCGAGCGCTTAGGGGGCCGCGCGGCCTGCTCGTGGCCGGAGCCATGAGCGGCTGCGGCAAGACCTCCGTCTCCCTCGGCCTCATGGCCGCCCTGTCCCGGAACGGGCTTCGGGTCGCGCCCTTCAAGACCGGGCCGGATTTCATCGACCCCGGGCTGCACGCCCTGGCCGCCGGACGGACCAGCCACAACCTGGACGGCTGGATGCTGGGCAGGGAGGAAATGGCCGCCGTCTTCGCCCGCCGGGCCGCCGGAGCGGATATGGCCGTGGTGGAAGGCGCCATGGGCCTTTTCGACGGCTTTTCCGGAAACCAGGAGGCGGGCAGCGCCGCCGAGGCCGCCAAAATTCTCAACCTGCCCGTTCTTCTGACCGTAAGCGCCGCCTCCATGGGCCGCTCGGCCGCCGCCCTGGCCAAGGGATTCCTCGATTTCGACCCCGGGGTCTCCTTCGCCGGAATCGTCTTCAACGCGGTGAAAAGCCCCTCCCACAAGCGCATTCTCGAAGAAGCCTTCGAAAGCCTGGCGGAGGCGGGCGTCCCCCTCGTGGGCTGCCTGCCCTTGGACGAACGCCTGGCCATGCCCTCGCGCCACCTGGGCCTGGTCACAGCCGGGGACGGCGCCCTCGGCCGGGAGCGCCTGGACGCCCTGGCGGACTGGATCGAGGGAAATCTGGACCTGTCGGCCCTGTACGACCGGCTGCCCGAGGCGGACATTCCTCCGCCGCCCGCCCCTTGCCCGCCGTCCCCCGTCCGGGCGCGCATCGCCGTAGCCAGGGACCGGGCGTTCTGTTTCTACTACGAGGAAAACCTGAGCCGCCTGCGCGGGGCCGGCGCCGAGCTCGTCTTTTTTTCGCCCATGACGGAGCGGGCTCTGCCGGAGGGCGTCGACGGCGTCTACCTCGGCGGCGGCTATCCCGAGCTGCACGCGGGGACGCTCTCGCAAAACGCCTCCCTGATCGCGGACATAAAGACCTTCGCCGCTTCGGGCGGGCCCATCCTCGCCGAATGCGGCGGATTCATGTACCTCATGCGCTCCCTGACCGTCGCTAACGGCGAGACCTTTCCCATGGCCGGCGTCTTCCCCTGCGACGCGGTCATGGGAGAAAAACGGGCGGCGCTGGGCTACCGGGAGATCGCGGCCACGGCGGACAGCCTGCTGGGACCGGCCGGAACCGTGGCCCGGGGCCATGAATTCCACTATTCCGCCATCATCCCCGAAACCGCCGGAGCCCTCGCTCCCGCAAGCGTCATGTCCGGCCGGGGCGGCCCTCTTCCCGCCCCCGGCGGCTACCTCTCGGGCCGGGTCCTCGGCGGCTACGTCCACCTGCATTTCGGCTCCAATCCGGCCCTGGCGGAAAACATCGTCGCGGCCTGCGCCCGCTGGCGGACCGCGTGAAAAAAGGGCTGCGCCAGGGGTTCACCACGGGTTCCGCCGCCACGGCGGCGGCCATGGCGGCGCTGACCCGGCTGCTTCTGGGAGAAACGCCGGACGCCTGCGAGATCCCCCTGCCCGTCCCGGGCCGCCTGCGCGTTCCGGTGGAGGCGGTTTCCTTGCCGGACGCGGACGGCGCGGTCACGGCCTCGGTCATCAAAGACGCGGGCGACGACCCGGACGTCACCCACGGGGCGCGCATCGCCTGCCGGGTCCGTTTCGCTCCGGCGCAAACGCCTCCTTCGGCGGACGCCGCCGAGGGTCCCCGCCAGGTGGTCATCGACGGCGGCCAGGGAGTGGGCCGGGTCACCCTGCCCGGGCTGCCCATCCCCCCGGGACAGGCGGCCATCAACCCCGGCCCCAGGCGGCAGATCCGGGCGGCGATCCTGGAGATTCTCGAACGGGCGGAACGCGCCGGGGCGATCATCCCCCCGGGCGCGGTTTTCGTCCTGGTGGAGATGGAAAACGGCGCGGAGCTGGCCAAAAAGACCATGAACCCCAGGCTCGGCGTCGTGGGGGGCGCGTCCATCCTGGGCGAGACCGGCATCGTCATCCCCTACAGCCTGGCCTCCTGGGAGGCTTCCATAAGCGAAGGCATGGACGTGGCCAAGGCCATGGGCATCCGGCGGCTGGTCCTGACCACCGGGCGGCGCAGCGAGCGCTTCCACCAGGCCCGCCGCCCGGACCTTCCGGCCCAGGCCTTTGTCCAGATCGCGGATTTTTTCGCCTTTTCCCTGGCCCAGGCGGCCAGACGGGAGTTCGCGGAACTGACCCTGGCCTGCTTTTTCGGCAAGCTGGTCAAGATGGCCATGGGCATGGACTATACCCACGCCCAAAGCGGGGAGATCGATTTCGCCGGGCTTGCGGACTGGGCGCGGCAAGCCGGGCTGCCAGAGGACGCGGCGCGGGACGTGGCCAGGGCCAACACGGCCCGGCATGTTCTTGAAATCGCGCGGGGCGCGCCGGGGTCGGAGGCGTTTCTCGCTCGAACCGCCCGCCAGGCCCTGGCCGCGGCCCGGCGCTTCGCCGGACCCGGCCCCGGGCTTCGCGTGGCCCTGTATGATTTCGAAGGCGGCCCGCTTCTGGAGCTGGCCGCCCCGGATCAGGCTTCTTCGCCCTAACGGCTCGAAAGGGGCGAGGCGACCGTTCTCAAGAGGCCTTGCCCATGGCGTCCCGCGCCTTGAAGACCTCCTCGGCGGCGAAAAGCCCGTTGAGCGCGGCCGGGAATCCGGCGTACAGCCCCATCTGCAGGATGGTCTCCGTCACCTCGGTCCGCGAGCAGCCCACGTTGAGCATGCCGTGAATATGCACCTGAAGCTGGGGCCTGGCCGTGCCCAGGGCGGTAAGCGCGGCCACGGTGGCGATTTCCCGGGATCTGAGGTCAAGCCCGGGCCGGGACATGATCTCGCCGAACCCGAATTCCACGATGTAGCGGGCCATGTCCGGACAGATGTCCGCCAGGCTCGCAAGCACCGCCTCCCCGGCCTCGGCGTCCACTTCTTCCAGCTTTTTCAGTCCCTTTTCATACAATGCGCTCATGGCGTTCTCCTTTTCATCTTGCCGCGTACGGTTTCGTTTCCGCTTGGCTGGTCTTGCCCGCGCCCGGGCGTTGACGAATCGTTTCATCCACAACAGGCTCCAACTGACAACGACAGGCCGCGTCAGGACATAATGGGCCGTCATGGGTCATCATGGGCCGTAACGGGCCGGAGCGGGCCGATGCGCGGTCAAACCAAGGCCCCCGCGTCTGCCTGCCGGAGCCCGCTCGCCCCGTCGAAAAGGAGGTAGGTCCGGCCTATCCATATGTCCAATATGAATTTACGGCGTAATTGATATGATATAGATATCGATCATGGAACTACGCGATTTACGGGCCTTTGTGGCCGTGGCCGAGGAGCTGCACTTCGGACGGGCGGCCGCGCGCCTGCACATGGCCCAGCCCCCCCTCAGCCAGCGCATCAAGGCCTTGGAAGAGGAGCTTGGGACCCGGCTTTTGACGCGCACCAGCCGCAGCGTGGCCCTGACCGGGCCGGGGCGGCTCTTTCTGGAACGGGCGCGAAGGACCCTGGCCCTGGCCGAGGAGGCCGCCGGGGAGGTCCGCCGGGCCGGGCGCGGCGAGACCGGCCGGTTGCGCGTGGGGTTCATGGGACCGGCCATGGACGGCCCGCTGCCCCTGGCGCTGCGGGCCTTCCGGGAGCGCGTTCCCGGGGTGGGGCTGGAACTTGCCGAAAAACCGAGCGCCGCCCAGATCGAGGACATCGTCTCCGGCGCCCTGGACTGCGGGTTCATCCGGGCCTTCGGGCAAACCCCGCCCGGGCTCGTCACCCTGTGCTTCACCCGGGAGCCTTACGTGGCCGTTCTCCCGTCGGGCCATCCCCTGGCGGACCGGAGCCGGGGGGCGCCCCTTCCTCTGGCCGCCCTGGCGGACGAGCCCTTCATCCTGTTTCCCCGGCATGCGGGCCCCGGGCTTTTCGACGCCATGACGGCGGCCTGCGCCAAAAGCGGCTTCACCCCGCGCATAAGCCAGGAGGCGGCCACGAAGAAAACGGGCATGTCCCTGGTCGCCGCCGGGTTCGGCGTGACCCTGGTCCCGGCCTCGGCCCGCAATTTCACCCGGGCGGGAACGGTTCTCGTGGAGATCGAGGGGGAGCTTCCCCTGGTGGAAATCCATCTGGCCAGACGGGAGGGCGCCCCCGAGGCCGCGCTTTCGCGCTTCATCGAGACGGTCATGGCCTTCGCGAACGCGACGGGCCCCCGTTTCGTCCCGTAAAGACAGCTGGACGCCCTCGCTCCTTGCGGAGCATAAGGGCGGTCCCTGCCGGGCGCTGGCGGAAGCGATCCCGGAAAACATGGCGGCCCCGCCTGTGCGGGAAGCGCCGCCCGGGGGAAACCGCGCCATGGCGTCGCGAAGAACCGGCGCGTCAAAGAACGCGCATCACGATGCGTTTTTGAACGCGCATCACGATGCGTTTAAGAGCGCGCATCACGATGCGTTTAAGGGCGCACATCCCGATGCGCGTTAAAAGGCTCGCATCCCGGCGTCCCAAAGGGCGCGCAGCCCGATGCGCCCAAGGGCGCGCATCAAGACGGCGATCCGGCCCTTTATGGAAAATGAGGCCGTCCGCCCGGCGTGACGGCCCGCGAAAGCCCCTCGTCTTTCAATCAACCGGGGACGTTCCGGCGTTCGCCCTGAAGCGGGCCATCCCGACCCTCCCCATGACGCTGAAGCCAGGAGACGCTCTTGGACGAGAAGAAAGCAAGCATGACGGCTGTGGTGACGGCTTTCATCCGCGCGTACCATGCGGCGGACGACGGCCCCAAGGTGTTTGATGATTTCATGGCCCGGGAACTTTTTACCAGCGAGGAACGCCGCCAGATTGGAAGCAACCTTGCCCAGTGCCTTCCTGTTTTCGAACCCGGACGCGCGGCGGCGGACATGAGCGAGGCCGAGGCCCTGGACGCGGTCATGCGCCATCAGATGTCCACGGTCCTTTGCCGCTCGCGCTATGCCGAGGAGTCCCTGGACGCGGCCGTCGCCAGCGGCGCGACCCAGTACGTGATCCTTGGCGCGGGCATGGATACCCATGCCTTCCGCAGACCGGACCTGGCCGGGCGGCTGACCGTTTTCGAGGTGGACCATCCGGCCACCCAGGCGCTCAAAAGAAACCGCTTTAGCGAGCACGGCTGGGCCATTCCCGGTCACCTGCGCTTCGTTCCCTTCGATTTCACCGGCGGCGCCCTTGCGCAGGCCCTTGAACAGGCCGCCTACGACCAGCGCGCGTTGAGTTTTTTCAGTCTCCTTGGCGTCACCTACTACCTGCCCCGGCAGGACCTGTTCGCCACGTTGCGCGGCGTTGCCGAACTCGCGGCCCCCGGCAGCGCCATTGTCTTTGATTATTTCGACGCGGACGCGTTCGTTCCGGAGAAAATGGATAGGCGCATGCGGGCCACCCAAACGCTCGTCCGCGCCTCGGGCGAGCCCATGCGCACGGGCCTCGACCCCGAGACCTTGTCCGATAGCCTGCGCGATGCGGGATGGACGCTTGCGGAAGACCTGGGGCCGGCGGCCTTGGACCAGCGCTATTTCAGCGATCGCGCCGACGGCCTGCGCGCCTACGGCCATGCGCGCCTCGCCCGGGCCGTGGCCGCCTGACGGACCGCCGGGAGCAGGCGGGCGCGATCCTACCGGACGATGCTGGCCGGGCGCGTCCCTTCAGGCGGAGAAGCGAAGAAACATCGCGCCGATGCGCGACGCCTATAGCTGTCTGGGGAACCGGCGCCCGCGTCATGCCCGGAAGAGGCGCCATGAAGCGAAGCCCTCCGGCCGCTGGGGGGATTGCGGGGGCGTCAGCCGCAGGGAAGGCCCAGGGCCCGGACCAGCCGGGCCAGGGCGGCGAAATCCCGGCCGTCCGTTTCGTACGGCTCGCCCAGGAAGACGGCTCCGGGCTCCACGCCCTGCATGGCCTCGGCGAAGGCCGCCAGGGTGAAGCCCCACTCGTCCTTTTGATAGGAACGCGCCACGCTGGGCGGCGCCTTGGGGGAGAAGACCACCAGGTCGAAGCCGGTCAGGGTCTCGACGAAAAGCGGCAAGCGGCCGTCCGCGCAGGGCAGGGCCCCGGCCAGAAGCATGGGCTCAGGCCACCCGGCGGTAGATACAGGCATTGCGCACGAACCAGGCCGTGAGCCAGCGCAGGACCCAGGGGAGGGTCACCACGGGCAGGCACAGGATGAAGGCCACGATTCCGCGCCACAGAAGATCGAGCCCCTTGCCCTCGAAGGAGAGGATGAGGTCCTCGGCCTCCACGTTGCCGCACAGCCAGCGGGCGAATCCCGTGAGCGCCCAGGCCCAGCCGATGATGGTGAACCAGGAGAAGAAGAGCACGACGTTCCAGCCGAGGTAGCCGCCGTAGCTTCCGGTGAAGGTCAGGGGCGGGCCGTTCTCCAGGCTGATGTTCATGACCATCCAGCGCAGGATGGCCACGCCCACGGCGGCGGTAAGCGGCATGAGCAGGACGGTCAGGATGAAGGCCGCGGCGTTGGCCCGGCTTTCCTCCAGGAACGCGCTTCCGGCCTGGGGAAGGATGGACAGGAACATGGTCGCGGCGAAGAGGATCCAGACTTCCGAAGGACGGCCGAGAAACTCCACGGCCGCGCCGTCGCTTGACCGGACGTTCCTGAAGAACCAGGCGTACAAGGGAACCATGCCCCAGGCCGCCGGAAGGACCAGCATGGAAAGGGCCACGGACAAAAGCCCCCAGCCCAGAAGCTGCAATCCCGTTCCTGAAAAATCCAGTTCCACCCGAACCACGCTGTCTTCGCTCATAGCGCCCCCGCTGGCGGTATTTCACGGCGATATTTCACGACGATACTTCACCCATGACGCGCAGAATACAGGTTTCGGCGACGGGACGCAACGCGGCGTTTTGACCGGCGGCCCCGGCCCATGTATGAAGGCCGCATGACGTCGACGCCAGGAGCTGCGCCGTGAAAACGCGCCCCATCATCGCGGCCGGAGCGGGCATTTCCCGCCACGGCCTCACGCCCGAGGTCCAGCAGGCCGTGGAGGAAGCGGAGGTTCTGGCGGGCGGCGCGCGCCTGCTGGCGCGCTTCGCCCGTGGCAGCGTCCTGACCGTTCCCCTTTCCGCGCCCCTTGACCCCGCCCTGGAGCGCATCGCCGAGCTGTGGCGCCAGGGTCTTCGGGTGACGGTTCTGGCGGACGGCGACCCCCTGTGTTTCGGCATGGGCGAAACCCTGTTGCGCCGCCTGCCCGAGGACGCGGCCCAGGCCGTGCGGTTCATACCCGGAGTGAGCGTCATGCAGGAGGCGGCCGCCCGGATTGGCCGGAGCTGGCGGGACATCCCGGCGATCTCCCTGCACGGCCGGGACGACCTCTTTCCTCTTTTCGCCGCCCTGACCCGTTACGGCTCGGCTTTCGTCTATACGGACGCGATCAACACCCCCGCCTTTCTGGCTTCGGCCATCGCCCAGCGAGGCGGCGAGGATTTTCGCCTGCGCGTGTTCGAGAACCTGGGCCAGGAAACCGAGCGCCTCTCGGCGTTGCGCCTGTCCGAGGCGGCCGGGAGGCAATTCTCCCCCCTCAATCTCGTCCTGGCGGAGCGCGCGGCAAGGCCCGCCGTCCCGCCCTGCCTCGGCCTGCCGGATACGATGCTCTCCCGGGAAGACGGCGTGTTCACCAAGGCGCCGGTCAGGGCCGCGGTCCTGTCCGCGCTGGGCCTGGGCGGCGCCCTTGCCGGGCTTCGCAAGGAGGCGCCGGTCTTCTGGGACTGCGGCGCGGGAACCGGCGCTGTGAGCCTGGAAGCGGCGGCCATCGACCCGGGCGCCCGGATTTTCGCCCTGGAAGCCAGAAAGGACCGGTTCTCGCATCTGGAGGAGAACATCCGCCGGACCGGGCTTCTGACGGTCGACCCGGTTCCGGGCTTCATGCCCTTGTCCTACGCCGCCTTGCCGGACCCGGACCGGATCTTTTTCGGCGGCGGCCTTTCCGGCCTGAATTCCGGGCCGGAAATCCTGGACCAGGGCTGGGAACGCCTGCGCCCGGGCGGGGTTCTGGCGGCGGCCTGCTCCCTGCTGGACACCCTGGAGCGGTCCCGCGCCTTTCTGGAACCGCGCGCGGCGGCGTTTTCCATCACCCTGCTTTCCGCGGCCGCCAGCGTCCCCCTGGCCGGGAGCCTGCGCTTCGAGGCCGAAAACCCCATATTCATCGTACGGGCCGTCAAGCCCGGCCCTCTCCCGGCGGAGGAAGACTCCGGCCGCGATCAAAAGCGTTCAGGGCAAGCGAGGGAGCTGTGAGCGACGACCACGCGGCGCCCCGGGCGCCGGAAGGAACCCTGGCCCCCAAGGTCTATTTTCTGGGCATGGGGCCGGGCGACCCCGAACTCATGACCGTCAAGGCCGCCCGGATCATCAAGGGGGCTGACCTCATCCTTTACGCCGGATCCCTGGTTCCCCGGCGCTGTCTCGAAGGGGCGGCGCCCTGGGCGCGCATCGAGGATTCCTCGGGCATGACCCTGGAGGAGACCCACGCCCTGCTGGTCAGGACCGTGCGCGCGGGCAAGGCGGCCGCCCGGGCCCATACCGGCGACCCGGCCCTGTACGGCGCCGTGGCCGAGCAGGCCCGGCTGCTGGAGCGCGACGGGATCGGCTACGAGATCGTGCCGGGCGTGACCTCGGCCTCGGCGGCGGCGGCCGCCTGCAAGATCTCCTTCACCATGCCCGAAGCCGGTCAGACCCTGATCCTCACGCGGCTGGCCGGGCGCACCCCCGTGCCGGAAAAGGAACGGTTGCGCGACCTGGCCCGCCACGGCTGTTCCCTGGCCGTGTATCTTTCCGCGGCCGACCCTGAGGGCGTGCGCCGGGAACTCCTGGAAGGGGGGCTCGCCCCGGACGTCCCCGTGGCCGTGGTCCACCGGGTGGGCTGGCCGGACGAAAAAATCCGTTTCACCGTGGCCCGCGATCTGCCGGACGTCGTGCGGGAGGAAGGGTTGACCCGCCAGACCCTGTTCCTGGTTCTGCCGGAGCTTGACAAGGGCGCGCCCTCCAGGCTCTACGCCCCGGATTTCGCCCACGGCTTTCGCCCGGCCGCGAAGGACTGACGCCCCAAACGCCAAGGAGGCGGTATGGAAATTTTAAGCATCGCCACGAACGCCCGCGAGGAATTCGTGAGCATCGCGCCAAGGCTCCAGCGGCTGGTCGCGGAAAAGGGCTGGACCGAGGGCATGCTCTTTCTGCATTGCCCGCACACCACGGCCGGGCTCACCATCAACGAGAACGCGGACCCGGACGTGACGGCGGACATCCTGTCCCACATGCGCTCCCTCGTCCCCCACAAGGCCGGTTTCCGCCACGGCGAGGGCAATTCCGACGCCCATATCAAATCGAGCCTGTTCGGCCCGGCCCTGGCGCTTATGGTCTCGGGCGGCGCGATCAAGCTCGGGACCTGGCAGGGGGTCTTTTTCTGCGAATTCGACGGCCCGCGCTCGCGCAGGCTCTGGATCCAATGGATGGGCGCCTGATCCGGCCCCGGCGGGATGACAAGACGCGCCAAAGCCCGTATTTTCAGCCAGGCCCAACGGTAGTTCATCGGCGCCCCTTAACGTCAGCGACAGGACGAAACGGTATTTCATGACGACTCCCCTGCCCATTCACAAATTGCGCGCCCGTCTGGCGCCCGAAGCGGTTCCCTACGCCGATAGCGGAGAGATTCCCAACGATCCGGCCGCCCTGGCCAAGACCCAGCCCCGGGCGCTTTCCGCCCTCACCACCAGCCTGCGCATCCCGGGCAACGAGTACAACATCTACCTGGCCGGAGACCCGCGCCAGGGACGCACCTATTTCGCCCGTTCCTTCCTGGACCCGGCCGCCCTCGACAGGCCCGCGCCCGCGGACTGGATCTACGTCTACAATTTCGAGGACCAGGACAAACCCCAGGCCATCAGCCTGCCCGCCGGGGAAGGCCGGAAATTCAAGGCCGCCCTGGCCAAGGCCGTCACGGCCATGCGCGAGGAGATTCCGGCTCGGTTCGAGCAGGAAGCCTACCTCTCCCGCAAGCAGGCCCTCGTCCGCGGCTTCACCGTGGACCGGGACCGGCTCTTCGTGGACCTGGAGAAAAAGGCCAAGGGCGAGGGCTTCAATCTGGTCATGGACGACCGGGGCGCCCTGACCCTGTATCCCCTCATCGAGGGCAAGGTCATAAGCGACGAGGAATACGACCGCATGGACCCGGACGTGCGCGGGGCGCTCAAGGCCAAGGGCGACGCCCTGCTCGAGGGCATGGGCTCGGTCCTGCGCCAGATCAGCAAGGACGAGCGCGGCTACCGGGACCGGGAAAAGACCCTGGACCGGGACACGGCGGCCGAGGCGGCGGACGCGGCCCTGGCCGGACTCAAGCGGCGCTACGCCAAGAACAAGGCCCTGGGCGCCTATCTGAAGGCCCTGCGCGAGGACGTCCTGGACAACATCGAGGCCTTCGCGCCCAGGGAGCCGTCCCGGGAGAACGCCTCTTCCCAGTCCTCGCCCGGTCCTCTGTCCGGCGACGGTCCGGGCGGCGGCCCCGGCTACGGCCAGGGGTACGCCGAGGACGTCCTTGCCCGCTACGAGGCGAATCTCTTCGTGGACAACAGCCGCAACAAGGGCGCGCCCGTCATCCTGGAGGACCATCCGACCTATTTCAACCTCATGGGCTGCATCGAGCGGGAAACCGAGCTGGGCGCCCTGTATACGGATTTCTCCCTCATCAAGGCCGGGTCCCTGCACAGGGCCAACGGCGGCTTCCTCATCGTCAAGGTCGACGACCTGCTGCAGAACCAGACGGCCTGGGAGGGGTTGCTGCGCGCCCTGCGTTCGGGCCGGGCCCGCATCGAGGACCCCTCGGACGGCGAACACGCCCGGGCCCGCACCATCGAACCCGAACCCATCCCCCTGGACCTCAAGGTGGTTCTGGTCGGGTCCGACGAGACCTACGAGATGCTGCTCTACGGCGACGAACGCTTCGAAAAGCTGTTCAAGCTCAAGGCCCATCTCCAGGAGTCCATGCCCAGGACCCCGGAAAACCTGACGCTCTATTTCCTGCTCATCGGCCGGATCATCCGGGAGACGAACCTGACGCCTTTCTCCCGCGACGCCCTGGCCGCCCTGGCGGACTATGCCTCCCTCACCGCCGAGGACCAGGAAAAGCTCTCGCTCAAGCTGCCCCTGGTCAGGGAGATCATGATCGAGGGCTCGTCCCTGGCCAAGGCCGGGGGCAAGGACATGACGGACGCCGCCATGCTCGGCGAGGTCATACGGGCCAGAAGCTTCCGGGCCAACCTCTTCGAGGAGGAATTCCTGGCCGAATACGACCGGGAGATGATCAAGGTGGCCACCAAGGGCGAGGCCGTGGGCCGGGCCAACGGATTGTCCGTGCGCATGTTCGGCGACCACGCCTTCGGCCTGCCCCACCAGATCGCCTGCACCGTGGGCGTGGGCCACGGGGGCATCATGGACCTGGAGCGCGAGGCCGAGCTCGGCGGCCCCATCCACACCAAGGGCATGATGATCCTGAAGAACTACCTTCTGGGGCTGTTCGCCCAGGACAAGCCCCTGGTCATGACGGGCTCCCTGTGCTTCGAACAAAGCTACGCCGAGGTGGAGGGCGATTCCGCGTCCGCCGCCGAGCTGGCGGCCCTGCTCTCCGCCCTGGCCGAACGGCCGATCCGCCTGCGCTACGCCTTCACCGGCGCGGTCTCCCAGTCCGGGGCCATCCTGGCCGTGGGCGGGCTCAACGAGAAGATCGAGGGTTTTTTCGCGGTCTGCGCCCGCCGGGGCCTGACCGGGGACCAGGGCGTGCTCATCCCCAAAGACAACGTGGTCAACCTCATGCTCAAGGACGAGGTGGTGGAGGCCGTGGCCGCCGGACGCTTCTTCATCTTTCCGGTGACCACCATCGAGGAGGCCCTGGAGATCCTGACCGGCATGCCCGCGGGCGTCCGGGGGCCGAACGGGGCCTTCCCGCCCCAGACCCTCTACAGCCTGGTGGACGAGCGGCTCACCAGACTCGCCAGGCTGGCGGCCAAATACTCCCGGCCCGGCGACTGCAACTAACGTCCCGTCCCCGGGAAACGCGCGGGCTTTTTCCGGGAATCAGGCGGCGCCATGCTTCGTTTTTCTTGAAAATACGGCGAGGGTTGAGGGACGCCGCGCGGACGCGGCGCGGGAACGGGACGCGAAACCGGCGGACCCTGAAAAGGATGACGGCATGTCGAAGAAATGGCTGCGGGAAAAGCAGGATGAGTTCGTCAGGGACCTGTTGCAGGATTTCTGCCTGGGCGCGCGCCTTCTGGAAACCGCCTTCAAGGCGTTCGATCTGGACGGCCGCATCGAGTTCGAGGCCCTGCGCGACATCCTGGGCGAGGAGATGAACAAGGGACTCCTGTGGCGCCTGAAGGACACCGCCCACCATCTTTTCCGCAACATGCCCGAGAACAGCCAGGTGGGACATTTTCTGGACTGGTGCATCGGCTACATCTTCCACGAGACCATGAAGCTCAAGGAGGACGCCTACCAGCAGCAGAATTACGCCCCCTGGTTCCGGCAGCTCCAGGAAAAGGACCTGCCCGAAACCGACCTCATCATCAGCCGGGAACTGTTCCAGCTGCTCATGCAGACCACCGAAAGCATGCAGCGCGAAATACGGCGCATCCGCTTCATCATCCGCCAGTGCCACCGGCTGTTTCCCTTGTACCTGGCCGACCAGGGCGCCAACCTGTGGCTGGCCCGGTTTCTCTTCAAGCGCGACGAACTGGTGCGCGAGGTCTTCGAGGACGCCTACGGCGCCCTCGTCAAGGCCATCTACAAGGACGCCCCGGAAACCCTCTACGTCATGGCCTCGCGCAGCCTGCGCGAGGGGGGCTGGGTGGACGAGGCGGTGGAGGCCTCGGAAGCGGCCGCGGCGCTCAATCCCGAAAGCCCCTTGGTCCAGCGGGAGAGGGACGTTCTGGAATCCTGGCGCGCCCGGCTCCGGTCCTGACCGCCATGCGCCGGCGCCTGGGGACGCTCTGGCGGCGGATCGTCGAATCCACGCTCCTTTCCGCCCTTCTGGTCTTCGCCGTGGCCCTCTCGGCCGGAGTCACGGGCTTTTATTTCCTGGAAATGCGGCCGGGCAACCGGGGAGATTTTTTCGACGCCCTGTGGTGGGCCTTCGTCACCGTGACCACGGTGGGCTACGGGGACATCGTGCCCGCCACCAACGCGGGACGCATCCTGGGCATGGCGCTCATGGCCTCGGGCATCGGTCTTCTGGCCACCATCTCGGGCAACCTGGCCTCGGCGCTGGTCGAGCGCCGGGCCAAAAGACGCAAGGGGCTGCTCAACGTGAAACTCCGCGACCATTTCATCATCCTCGGCTGGAACATCCACGCCACGAGCCTGATCAAGTCCCTCACCCAGGGTGAAAAAATGGAAGGGATCGTCACCGTATGCGTGAATCCCCTGGATCCGGAAGCCTTTCAGGACGCCACGGCCGGACTGGAGCTCGGCGACCGCCTGCGCTTCGTGCGCGGCAACCCGGCCCAGGAAAGCGTCCTGTCCAGGGCCTCCCCCAAAACCGCCCGCCAGGCCTACATCATCTGCCCCGAGGACGTTTCCCCGGACGAGGCGGACCAGCAAAGCCTGCTCGTCGCCCTGACCTTCAAGGGCATGGCCCCCAAGACCCCGCTTTTCGCCGAGGTCCGTCTGCTCTCCAACCGGCCCCACCTGACCCGGGCCGGGGTGGACGAGATCATCTGCCGGGGCGAGGTGACCTGCCGGATCATGGGCGCCATGGGCAGCCACCCCATCACCTGGAACCTGATCCACGCCCTGACGGGAGCGGACGGGAAAAAAGCCATCGGATTCAGGATGCTGCATGATGACGAGCGGGGGCTCAGCTGGTCCGGCCTGGTGTCCCGGACCCTGGAGAAGGAGGGCGCCCTGCCCTTGGCTCTGTGCCGCCTCAAGCGCGACATCACCCTGGAGGACATCATGGACCAGGACTCCGCCCTGGACAATTACATCCTCCAGCTGTTCAACATGTACGGGCAGGAGACCGCCCTGGGCCAGCAGGGACCGGCCGTGCTCGTCAATCCGGACGATTCCGCCGATCTTTCGGCGTATGACGGCGTCCTGTTTCTCCTCAAGGGAGGCCAGAGCAAATGAGCGAATGCCGTCTGGAAGACATCTCCCTGTTTCAGGATCTTTCCCCCGGGGAAATCGAGAGCGCCAGCGCCGCCTTTTCCTGCATGACCCTGGAACAGGGCCGCGCGCTCATCACCGAAGGCGAACCCGGGGACGACATGTTCATTCTGATCGAAGGCCGGGTGCGGGTCAGCAAATCCATGATCCTGGCCGGACTGAACGCCCCCATCCTGGAGGCCGAGGACCCCCGCAAGGTCCTGGCCACCATGGACGCCGGGGATTTCCCCTTCTTCGGCGAAATGGCCCTCATCGACAAGGACATCCGCTCCGCCACGGTGACGGCCCTTGAGGACTGCCGCTTTTTGCGGATCACCCGGGACGCCTTCTACGCCCTGATCGCGAGCGACCCCGGGCTCGGGACCAAGCTGCTGCTGGCCCTGTGCCGCAGGCTGGCCTCGGCGGTGCGCCGCAACAACGGGGAAATCATCAAGCTGACCACGGCCCTGGCCCTTGTCCTCAGCCGGAAGAAATCCGCCTGATTGCTCCAGCCTGACGCGCGAACCCGCCCCGTGTCCTCAGCCGGAAGAAATCCGCCTGATTTCACCAGCCTGACGCGCGAACCCGCCCCTTGTCCTCAACCGCAAAAATCCATCTGATTTCCTCCGCCTCGCGCATTGACCTCGTCCCCCAAGCCCCGTATCGTCTTAATACTGGGAAAAATCTCCTTCACCGGCTTCAGCGTTCTGGAGGGAGAAGGCCATGCGGTATTTCGGGCTTCGCGCCCTTATCGTGGAACACGGCGCCATCGGGCGCATCCTCCTGGAAAAAATCCTGCGCCAACTGGGTTTTTCCGTCCAGACCGCGTCCGGAGCCGAGGACCTGCGGCGCCCCGGCGTGGCTGGGGCCTGTTTCGATCTGGCCGTGGTGGACGCGGACCTGCCGGACGAACAACAGGAGGTGATTTTTCGTTTCCTGGCGCCGGAAGGAGGACAACGGGCCCACATCCTGTTGACGGTCTCCCGGGCGCATCCCTCCCCGCGCGGCAACGGCCCCCGGCCGGACGGCGTGGCCTTGAAGCCCATCGGCAAGGCCTCCCTGGAGCGGCTCATCGACGAACTGTTCAATCCCGGCCAGGGGTCCTCGCCGAATGCGCCGGGTTCGCCAAGCTCTCCGGGCGGGATGGACGCGCCCGCCCGCCTGCCCGGAATCGACGCGGCGGACGCCATGTTCCGCCTGGGCGGAAGCTTCGAGGTCCTGCGCAACCTGCTCCAGATCTTTTCCCAGGAACACCGCGGCCTCATGCCCGTCCTGCGCCGTCTGGCCCAGGAAAAGGACCGCGCCGGACTCCAGGCCCGGGCCCATGCCGTCAAGGGCGCGGCGGCCAACATCTCGGCCCACGCCCTGAGCCAAGCGTCCCTTCACCTGGAAAAAGCGGCCGCCGCCAAGGACGACGGGCAAATCCCCGGCGCCCTCGACGCGCTGGAAGAGAGCCTGCAAACCGTCCTGCGCTCCATCGAAACCCTCCGCTGACGGCCCGCGCCGCCCGGCCTCCCCCGCGTCCTGCGCGCTTATTGAAAAAGCGTTCCTTTTCAGCATGTTATTGCTTCAAATCCAGAACCTTTTTTTTTCCAAGGCCCCTGGAAAGAAGGCCTCTCCCAGGACTCTCCCCTTGTTTCCAGCCCGAACCTTGCGGACACGCCGCTCATCGGCCTGGCGGGGGGCTTCCCGGACTTCTCCAGCGCCCGGGTCAAGGTGATCAAGGCCTGACCCCGGCAAAACGGACAGGGCCGCCTCTCCCGCGAGAGAGGCGGCCCTGTCCGTATGTATCGTCCCGGCCCAAGCCCCGCTTCGGCCGGGAAAAGAACGCCTATTCCTTCATGCCCTGGAAACGGGCGGCCAGCTCTTCCAGCTTGTCCAGGCGCTCGTGAGCGGCCTGGGCCTTTTCCCGCTCCTTGGCCACCACCTCGGCCGGGGCGCGCTGGACGAAGCTTTCATTGGCGAGCTTCTTCTCCACCGCGTCCAGCTCCTTGCCCGTCTTGGCCATTTCCTTTTCCAGACGGGCCAGCTCGGCGTCGAAATCCACCGCCCCGGCCAGGGGCACGAACACCGAGGCGCCCGTGGCGGCCGCCGCGGCCGAGGCCTTGGGCGCGACCACGTCCGGCCCGGCGGTGAAGGATTCGAGCCGCGCCAGAAAGGCGATCATGTCCGCCGCGCCGTTAAGCCGCGAAAGCGCGGCCTCGTCCTCGGCCCGGACCAGGACCTTGAGCTTGAGGGCCGGGCTGATGTTGAGCTCGGCCCGGATGTTGCGCACGCCCACCACCACTTCCTGCACCAGCCGCATGGCCGCGGCCGCCTCGTCCGAACGCAGGGAGGAGCGGTCCTCGGGGTAGGGCATGGCGGCCAGGTTCTCCATGGGAACGCCGGGCAGCCGGCTCCAGATCTCCTGGGTCACGAAGGGGGTGATGGGATGCAGCAAGACGAGGATGTCGGACAGGACCGCGTGCAGGGTCTTTTGCGCCGCCCGCGTCCTCGCTTCGTCGCCGCTATTCATGTCGACCTTGATCATTTCCAGGTACCAGTCGCAGAACTCCTGCCACAGGAAGGAGTAGAGCGCCTGGGCGGCCTCGTTGAACCTGTAGGACTCGATGGCTTCGCCCACGGTCTGGCGGGTCTCGTCCAGGCGGTGGAGGATCCAGGCGTTGGCGGCCGAGGTTTTGGCGCAGTCCGCAAGGCTCACGTCCGGAATATCCCCGGGCAGGTTCATGAGCGAGAACCGGGCGGCGTTCCAGAGCTTATTGACGAAATGCCGGTAGCCCTGAATGCGCTCCTCGGAGAGCTTGATGTCCCGGCCCATGGCCGCGAAGGCGGTCAGGGTGAAACGCAGGGCGTCGGTGCCGTA
>CALGYO010000192.1 GCA_937934715.1 uncultured Desulfovibrionaceae bacterium
AGGGAACCCCTTCTTCCTTAAAGAAGGGGTTCCCTCCCCCCTGGCCGCCGGAGGCTCTCCCCATGGAACGCAACATCTATCTCAAAACCATACCTATTCCCGAGGCCGTGGCGCGCTTGAAAGCCGCGCTCGATCGCGAGGCGCTTCTCAAGACCGAGTTCGTCCCCTCGGAGGATGCGGCGGGGCGCGTCACCGCCCGGCCCGTCATCGCGAAATATTCCTCGCCCACCTTTCACAGCGCGGCCATGGACGGCATAGCCCTCAAGGCCTCCTCCAGCTACGCCGCCCGGGAGGGCAGCCCCGTCCGGCTCGCCGCCGGGCGCGACTTCAAGCCGGTGAACACGGGCCATCCCCTGCCTTCCGGCATGGACGCGGTCATCATGATCGAGAACGTGGTCATGGACGGGGAGGACGCCCTCATCGAGGCGCCCGTGGCCCCGTGGACCCACGTGCGCCGCATCGGCGAGGATATCGTGGCCACGGAGATGATCCTGCCGCGCCATCGCCGCCTCACCCCGTACGACGTGGGGGCGCTTTTGTCCTGCGGCGTCTACGAGCTGGAGGTCTACGAGACCGTGCGCATGGTCCTCATCCCCACAGGGGACGAGGTGCTGGATTTCACCAAGCGGCCCGAGCCAGGCCCGGGGCAGGTGGTGGAGAGCAATTCCATGATGCTGCGGGCCCTGGCCAAGTCCTGGGGGGTTTCGGCCAGGCGCGTGGCGCCCGTGCCCGACGAGCCCGAGGCCCTGGCCGCGGCCTTCGAGGAGGCGCTTTCCTCCGACGCCCACGTGGTCGCCTTCATGGCCGGGTCCTCGGCGGGCAGCAAGGATTACACCCGCTCGGTCATGGAACGGTTCGGCGAGGTCCTGGCGCACGGCATCGCGGCCATGCCGGGCAAGCCATCTCTGCTCGGCGTATGCCGGGGCAAGCTGGCCGTGGGCGCGCCGGGCTATCCGGTCAGCGCGGCGGTCTGTTTCGAGGAGCTGGTCCTTCCCCTGTGCGCCTGGCTCACGCGCTCGACCCCGAAGCCGAAGAGCATGATCGAAGTCAAGCTGGCGCGAAGCGTCCCCTCCAAGCTCGGCATGGAGGAATTCTTGCGCATGGCCGTGGGCCGGGTCGGCGGCGACTGGGTGGGTTTGCCGCTGTCCAGAGGCGCGGGCATGATCACCACCATGACCAAGGCCCAGGCCGTGGCGCGCATTCCCCTCAACGACGAGGGCGCCGTGGCGGGCTCCATGCTCCCGGCCGCCGCCCTGGTGGACGAGGACGATCTCGAACGCACCCTCGTGGCCGTGGGCAGCCACGACAACACGCTGGATCTTCTGGCCGACATGCTCATGCGCCTGGACGAGCCGGTGCGGCTGGCTTCCAGCCACGTGGGCAGCATGGGCGGGCTCACGGCGCTCAAATCCGGCGCGGCCATGCTCGCGGGCTGCCATCTTTTCGACCCCCTGACCAATGACTACAATTTCCCGTTCCTGAAAAAATACATGCCCGAGCTGGAAACGGCGGCCATCAATCTGGCCATCCGCCATCAGGGGCTGATCGTGCCGGCCGGGAATCCCAAGGGCATAACCGGGGTCAAGGATCTGGACGGGACGGGGCTGCGGTTCATCAACCGCCAGCGGGGAGCGGGCACGCGCATCCTGTTCGACCACCATCTCAAGCGGGACGGGATTGATCCGGCCAACGTGACCGGGTACGGCAATGAGGAATACACCCACATGGCCGTGGCGGTGAACGTGCTGACCGGCGCGGCGGACTGCGGCCTGGGGGCGTATGCGGCGGCCAAGGCGCTCGGACTCGATTTCATCCCGGTGGCCCGGGAGCGCTACGACCTTATCATTCCGCGCAAATTCCTGGACGATCCCAAGATAGCGGCCCTGCTCGCGGCCATCCGCTCCGGGGAGTTCAAGCGGCGCATCGAGGATCTGGGCGGCTACGAGACCGGGCTGACGGGTCTTTTGATGCGGCCCGGCCAGGGACTCGGGGAGTAACCGCGAAACCGGACCCAAAGGAGGGCCCATGCCTTTCGAGACCCTGCCCCCGGCGGTTCAGGCCCTGTGCGGCGGCCTTTTCACCTACGGGGTGACGGCGGCGGGCGCGGCCACGGTGTTTCTCTTCAGGAACGTCAGCCGCCTGGTCCTGGATCTCATGCTCGGGTTCGCGGCCGGGGTCATGATGGCGGCCAGCTACTGGTCGCTTCTGGCGCCCGCCATCGAGATGTCGGGAGGCTCCTTCGTCCCGGCCACGGTGGGTTTTTTGCTGGGCGGCGCCTTTTTGCGGCTGGTGGACAGGTTCATGCCCCACCTGCACCTGGGGGAGCCGAGGGCCAACGCCGAGGGCGTGGAAACCAACTGGCGCAGCAGCGTGCTTTTGGTGCTGGCCATCACCTTGCACAATATTCCCGAGGGCCTGGCCGTGGGCGTGGCCTTCGGCGCGGTGGCGGCCGGGCTGCCCGAGGCCACCCTGGGCGGCGCCATCGCGCTGACGCTGGGCATCGGCATCCAGAACTTTCCCGAGGGCGTGGCCGTGTCCGTGCCTCTGCGCCGGGCGGGGCTCACCCGGATGAAAAGCTTCTGGTACGGCCAGCTTTCCGGGCTGGTGGAACCGGTTTTCGCGGTGCTCGGCGCCTTCGCCGTGCTTGTGGCCCGGCCCATTTTGCCCTATGCCCTGGCTTTCGCCGCGGGCGCCATGATCTTCGTGGTGGTGGAGGAGTGCATTCCCGAATCCCAGGCGGGCGGCAACAAGGACAGCACGACGCTTGCCTGCATGGCCGGATTCGCCATCATGATGATGCTGGACGTGGGCCTGGGCTAGCCCCTTCAACGCAAACCGACGCAGTGGAGCGCCTCATGGATTGGAAGCTTCTGGCCACGACCTTCGCCACCCTGTTCGTGGCCGAACTCGGCGACAAGACGCAGCTTGCCTGCGTGCTTATGGCGGCTGACTCGAAAAAGCCCTGGACGGTCTTTCTGGGCTCGTCGCTGGCGCTTGTGACGGTAAGCCTGCTCGGGGTGTTGTTCGCGAGCTTCATCTGCAACTACATTCCGGCCAATGTCATGAAGAAGGTTGCGGCCGTGGGCTTCGTGATCATGGGCGGGCTCATCTATTTCGACAAATTGTGAGCGGCGTATGGACGAGGACGCGCTTTTTTTCGATCTTCGCGACAAGTGCTGAGGGCTCGGCATGGAGATAGGCTGGTATCTCCGTTTATCGGGCAGGAAGCGCCTGACCTTTCTGGTCAAAAAGAACGCCCAGGCCGTGCTTGAGGATCAAAAGGCCACGGTTTCGGGATGGAATCTCGATATGATCGATCGCGACGACCATCTGGAGGCGGTGTTCACCAGGCGCCTCCAGCCTTGATTCGCAAAATCCCCCAGTGGATTTTTTCAGCCCTTTTGTGTAGCTTTCAGGTCATCGCGCAGTTTGCCCGCTCCGGGCAATTTTTTCTTTCAACCTTTTGCTATTATTCAATTTTTCTGGGGACGCCCAGCGCTTCGCCAACGCCCCGCATCCGTAACAAACTCGCTAACCAGGGATAACCATGAACAATTCCGAGCTCCCCGCCGTGGTTCCGGGAGAGATGCCCGCCGACCTGCTTCCCGTCGTCGTCAACGCAAACGCCGAAATCGTCCTCTCCAAGCGCTACCAGCGCAAAGGCCCCGGCGGCGAACCCATCGAGACCGTCCAGGAGCTCTTCTGGCGCGTGGCCTCCGCCATCGCCGCCGAAGAAGCCAAGTATCCGGACTCCCCCTATGACCCGGATACCCTGGCCGCGGAATTCTACAGCCTCATGACCTCGTATAAATTCCTCCCCAACTCCCCCACCCTCATGAACGCGGGCCTGCCCCTGGGGCAGCTGGCCGCCTGCTTCGTGCTGCCCGTGGGCGACTCCATGGAGGAAATCTTCGACGCCGTGAAATTCGCCGCGCTCATCCACAAATCCGGCGGCGGCACCGGCTTTTCCTTCTCGCGCCTTCGTCCCAAGCGCAGCCGGGTGGGCTCCACCGGCGGCGTGGCCTCGGGACCGGTCTCCTTCATGCGCATCTTCAACACCGCCACCGAGCAGGTCAAACAGGGCGGCACCCGGCGCGGCGCCAACATGGGCATCCTGCGGGTGGACCACCCGGACATCGTCGAGTTCATCACCTGCAAGGAACGCGAAAAGGAACTGGACAATTTCAATATTTCCGTCGGGCTGACCGAGGCCTTCATGAAGGCCGTGGACAAGAACAAGGACTACGACCTGATCGATCCCAGGGACAAGTCCGTGGCCGGTCAGAAGAACGCCCGGGAAGTCTATAACCTCCTGACGCGCAAGGCCTGGGAAAGCGGCGATCCGGGCATCGTGTTCCTGGACCGCATCAACCGCGACAACCCCACCCCGGCCCAGGGCGAGATCGAGAGCACCAACCCCTGCGGCGAGCAGCCCCTTCTGCCCTACGAGGCCTGCAACCTGGGCTCCATCAACCTGGCCCTGGTCTACTCCCCGGACGACAAGCACGGGGTCGATTGGGAAGAGCTGCAGCGCATCGTGCACCTGAGCGTGCGCTTTCTGGACAACGTCATCGACGCCTCCAAATATCCCCTGCCCCAGATCGAGGAGATGGTCCGCAAGAACCGCAAGATCGGGCTCGGAGTCATGGGCTTCGCGGACCTGCTCTACCAGATCGGCCTGCCCTACGACGGACAGGAAGCCCTGGCCCTGGCCGAAAAGATCATGGAATTCATCCAGGCCGAGTCCAAGGCCGCGTCCAAGGCCCTGGCCACTGAACGCGGCCCCTTCCCGGCCTACGGCGCATCCATCTACGGCAAGCGCAACCTGGGGCCGTATCGCAACGCCACCACGACCACCATCGCCCCCACCGGCACCCTGTCCATCATCGCGGGCTGTTCCTCGGGCGTGGAGCCGCTGTTCGCCTTGAGCTTCGCCCGCCACGTCATGGACGGCGAGAAGCTCGTGGAAGCCAACCCCTATTTCGAGGAAGCCCTGCGCAAGACCGGCTCCTGGAGCGAGAACCTCATGCGCGAGGTGGTCCGCAAAGGCTCCATCGCCCATCTGCCCCACCTGCCCGAGGAGCTGCGCAAGGTCTTCGTCACGGCCATGGACATCGAGCCCGTCTGGCACCTCAAGATGCAGGCCGCCTTCCAGAAATACACGGACAACGCCGTGTCCAAGACCGTGAACCTGCCCCACACCGCCACCCAGGAGGACATCTCCAAGATCTACTGGATGGCCTTCGAACAGGGCTGCAAGGGCGTGACGGTCTATCGCGACGGCTGCAAATCCTCCCAGGTCCTGTGCACGGGCGAGGAAGGCCAGAAGGACAAGCCCGCCAACGGAAGCTCCCGCATCAAGACCCGGCCGGACGTGGTCTACGGCTTCACCCAGAAGGTCAAAACCGGCCTGGGCGAACTCTACCTCACCGTGAACGAGCTGGACGGCAAGCCCTTCGAGGTCTTCGCCACCATCGGCAAGTCCGGCCGTTCGGTCACGGCCAAGGCCGAGGCCATCGGACGTCTGGTCTCTCTGGCCCTGCGCTCGGGCGTGCGGGTGGACGAGATCGTGGGCCAGCTCAAGGGCATCGGCGGCGAGAATCCGGTCTTCCAGAAAAAGGGGCTTCTGCTCTCCATCCCGGACGCGGTGTCCTGGGTGCTGGAAAACCGCTACATGCAGGGCCACAAGGTGGTGGACGACGCCAAATCCCTGACCCAGCCCTCGTGTCCGGACTGCGGCCAGGACCTCACCTTCGAGGAAGGCTGCTTCGTCTGCAAGGCCTGCGGCTTCACCAAATGCGGTTGATGCGGAAAGCGTCCGCCAGCGCGACGTAACCCGATAAAGGTTTCTGGGGGAAAGAGGGGGGCCCGGGGGGAGAAAACCCCCTCTTTCCTTAAAAGAGGGGGTTTTCTCCCCCCGGAGGCGACGTGGTTTCGGTCAGGCATTTGTCGTTTCGCTTCGGAAAGCGCTGGGCCTTGAAGAACGTGAGTTTCACGGTTTCCAAGGGCGATTTCGTTTTCCTGACCGGACCTTCGGGCGCCGGAAAGACCACGCTGTTGCGTCTGCTGCACGGCGCGCTCGCCTGGCAGCAGGGACAGGCTTCGGTTTGCGGCTTCAACCTGGCCGCCATGCGGCGTAGCCGCCTGCATCTCTTGCGCCGCCAGGTGGCCGTGGTCTTTCAGGACTTCAAGATCCTCCCCGAGCGCACCGTGTTCGAGAACGTCATCCTGCCCCTCGACGTACGCGGCATGCCCCGGATGAAATCCGAACGCCGGGTGCGGGCGGCCCTGCACGCCCTGCGCCTGGAGAATCTGTCCCACACCCCCTGCGCCGAGCTTGCGGGCGGCGAGAAGCAGCGCGTGGCCATCGCCCGGGCCGTGGTCCCCGGACCCCAGCTCATCCTGGCCGACGAACCCACCGGCAACCTCGACTGGAAACTCGCCTGCAGGCTCATGGACGTCTTCCGGCAGTTCAACGCCCACGGAACCACCTTCATCGTGGCCACCCACAACCGGGAGATCGTGGAAGCCGTGCCCGAGGCCGTGACCCTGCATCTGGAAGGCGGCGAGGTGGACGAGGGGCGCTACGACGTGGGCGAGGGCTGCTACGATGAGAACGAGGCGCCCGGAACGTCCGGGACGTCCGGGAACGGGGAGGATCGGGCGTGAGCGTGTTCATCCGCCTCGTGTTCCAGGGCCTGCGCGACCTGACCCGCCATCCCTGGCCCCAGTTCCTGACGCTGGCGGCGCTTACGCTCACGGCCTTTCTCGGCGGTCTGGCCGCCCTTTTTCTGCGCAACCTGGACGCCGAGCTTTTGAAGCATCAGGGCAAGGCCCAGTTTCAGATCTACTGGAAGCAGGACGCCGACCCGGAGCTGGTGAAAAAGCAGTGGCAATGGCTGAAGGAGCTGCCCAATGCGGCCGAGGTCACGACCTTCAACCCGGACCAGGCCCTGGACGTGCTCAAGGAATCCCTGGGCAAGGACGTGGATTTCACCTGGCTCAGGGGCAAAAGCCCCCTGCCCTACACCGCGCTGGCCTATTTCCGGCTGCCCGAGGGCGGCGAAGCCTGGACCCGGGCGGTCTTCGACAAGCTGAAGGGCATGGACGGGGTGCAAAGCGTGCATTTCAACCCCATGCGCCTGGACATGGCCCAGTCCTTCGTGAGCCTAAGCTCCAGGATCATCTGGCCCCTGACCGCCTTCCTGACCCTTTTGGTGGCATTGGTGGTGGGCAACGCCATCAAGCTGTCGCTTTTAAGCCGCAAGGACGAGGTGGAGATCCTGCAACTGGTGGGCGCCAAGCGCTGGTACATCCGCCTGCCCCTTCTGGCGGGCGGAGCGGCCCAGGGAATCCTGGGCGCGGCGTTGGGCCTGGGCTTCTTGCGGATCATGCAGGAATCCCTCAAGGATATCTTAAATATTCCACCCCTTTGGATAAAAATCACTTTTCTGCCCTTGCCCGATTGTCTGGCGCTGGCCGGCGCCATGACCGCCGTGGCCATCCTGGCCAGTTGGGTGGCGGTCAAGGAATGACCGGAATACATCCCTCATGAAACGCGCCATCTGCATCGCGGCCCACGGCTCGTGCCATCCCCGCGCCGCCGCCGCTTTCGAGACGTTCGCCGCCCGGACGGCGGCCCTGTATCCGCACGACGCCGTGCGGCTGGTCTTCACGGCCACGTCCTGCCACGGGCAGGGTCACGGCAAAACCGGCGCCTGCGGCCCGGGCGAGCCCCTGGAGGACGTCCTGCGCGCCCTGCGCGAGGACGGGGTGACGGCGGTGGCCGTCTTGTCCTTGCATGTGGCCCCGGGAAAGGAATTTTCCAGCATCAGGAAGAGTTTTGAGCGCCTGGAGAAGGACGGGGCGGGGTTCGCCCGGACGTCCGTCGCCGGGCCGCTTCTGGCCGGTCCCGAGCGCATGGAGGAGGTGGCCGCCGCCATACTGGCCGCGCTTCCCGCCGGACGCGCCCTCGGCGAGGCCGTGGCGCTCATGGGCCACGGCGCCAGGCAGCCCGCCCAGGGGTATTACGATCTTCTGGAGGAAACGCTGCGCGCCAAGGACGCCAACATCTTCTTCGCCACCCTGGAGGGCCGGGAGAAGGCGCCCGGAGAAATGGGCCGGGCGGGGCGCGGGGTGGCCAGAATCCGCGACGAACTGGCGGCGGGCGGCCTCAAAACCGTCTGGCTGGCCCCGTTCTTGACCGTGGCCGGGGCCCACGCCCATCACGATCTGGCGGGCGACGGCGCGGCGTCCTGGAAAACCGTCCTGGAACAAAGCGGCGCCGTCTGCAAGCCGGACCTGGCCGGTCTGCTCGAACGCGAGCCCTTCATCACGCTCTGGCTCAGGCGTTTGGACGACGCCCTGGCCCAGTTGGACCTGCCCTAGAAAACCGGGGGGAAACCTTGTGCGCGCACAAGGCTCCCCCCCGGGCTCCCCTCCCATAAACCGCCGCATTGCGCCGTGGATCGCCCCCCCGGGCCTCCCCGCCGGAAGCCGCGCAGGCTAACGCCCGCGAACGCCCCAGACCTCCCGGGCGGTTTTCACCAGGGCGCGGATGACCGCATCCTCGCGCCGCTCCTTGCGGTGGACCAGCGTGAGCGAAAGCTCGGGCGCGCCGCCCGGCCAGATGCAGATCTCTCCCGCCTCCCGCGCCAGGATCGCGTCGTCCATGCGGATGACCGTGAGCCCGTACCCGGCGGCCGCCAGGGTCTTGAGGGTGGCGTCGCTGTCCGAGACCATGACCGTGCGCACGGAAAGGCCGCGCCGCTCGAACTCGTCCTGAAACAACTTCTTGAACGGACATTTCTGCGGGAACCAGATCCAGGGACAGGCCGCCAGATCGCCCCAGTCGGCCTCGCGCAGACGTTCCTCCCATGAGACCGGGCCGATGACCGCCATGGGCACGGTCTCCAGATAGGCGCAGTCCACCTCCGGGTCCTGCTCGCAGATATTGGCGTAAACGAAGCCCGCGTCCATGCTCCCGGCCTTAATTTCGTCGAGAATGTAGGGCGAACTGCTCTGGCGCAGGTGCAGGTCCACGCGCGGATGCCTGCGCCGCATGGCCAGGATGAAATCCGGCACGCGCAGACGGTGGGGTTCGTTGTTGAGCCCGAGCCGCGCCTCGCCGTAGGCTTCCTCGCGCAGGCCCCGCGCCCGGATGAGCACCTCCTCGGCCGCGCCCAGGGTCTTTCTCGCCTGCTCCATGAGCGAGCGGCCGGGATCGGTAAGCAGCATGCCCCGGGGGCTTCGCATAAACAGCGGCACCCCGAGCTCTTCCTCGAGCGCCTTGATCTGGGAGCTGACGGCGGGCTGGCTGGCGTTGAGCCGGACGGCCGCGCGCGTCAGATGCTCCTCCTCGGCCACGGTCACGAACGTGCGCAGCTGGTAGAGTTCCATAGCCTCTCCAAGAGCCTTGTGGGCGGACAAACGGGCGTCTTCGGAAATCCAAAAGACCGCATCCAAAACAACGATTGGATCATGGGGGCGGCCTCGCGCTAAAGCCGCCTCACAGCCTGGGCTATGGCACAAAGCTTCTTCGAAGGCAAAGCCCGGGCAGCCAACGCCGGAGCGACCGGCTCAAAGGAGGACGCCATGAGGAAGACGCTTAAAATCACGCTGGCCGCGCTCGCGGCCTTCATACTCATCATCGCCGCCAACCGGCTTGCCAGCGCCCCCGCCCCCGCCTTTTCCGAATCCGGAAGAAGCAAGGCCGTGACTCCCGTCGTGACGCGCCTGGATGAAGCAGCCGAGGAGCTTTTCATCGAAAAATACCTGGCCTACGTCACCAGGCAAACGCCTCTCAACCAGCCGCTGGCCATGTGCGACGCCTGCATCCTCCAGTGCGAGCAGGCCGATCTCGCCGGTTGCCGCAAGTTATGCCGCAGGGCTTGCGGGTTGAACGAGCGCCCCCTCCTCGGCGCAAACCAGGGCGGGTCGCGTTGATAGCGTCAACTGCTGTAATACGTTCCCATGCTATCCGCGAGGGCGCAAAACCGGCCACGCATGGCGAGTCCTGAAGCGGATGCGGCGAAAGCGGGTTGTTCCGGCTTTTTCGCAGTTCGCCCCTGGATGCATGGCATTGGCGTACGGCATGGCGCCATGTCCCAGCGAAAACGCCACATGAGAAGGAGCCGTCCCGGAACCGGCCGCTCCGTTCCGAAGCGTTCCAAGGCGGGCGGCGGGAATTCGGTTTTTCCCGCGCCCGCCTTCGCGAAACCCTGTTTTTCGTTTTGACCTTTCCGGCCGCCGCCTTTAAGAACAGCTTCTTTTCAACGCGGACCTCCCGGCCTTGCGCGCGGCCACGCATAACTATTTGCCCATGGCCCTTTTCGCGCATAGCATCATAACGATTCCTCCCGAAACGCGAGGTCCTCGCATCACTTCAAGGATAAAGGTACGGTATGCCCGCTTCCCCCCTTCGCCCCCTGCGCCCTGGCCAGGAACTGGAAATCGCCGTGGAAAAACTGGCTTTCGGCGGCCGGGGCCTGGCCCGGCATGAAGGCTTCGTGGTCTTCATCGAGCGCGGTCTGCCGGGACAAACGGTGGCCGCCCGGATCACGGGCGTGAAAAAAGGCTTCGCCGAGGCCAAGGCCGTGCGCGTCCTGACGCAATCGCCGGACCGGGTGGAGCCCTTTTGCCCCCATTTCGGCGTCTGCGGCGGCTGCGACTGGCAGGACCTCGCCTACCCCGCCCAGCTTCACTGGAAGCGCGTCCATGTGGCCGAAAGCCTTTCCCGGCTGGCCAATCTCCATGATATCGACGTGGCCCAAACCGTTCCCTCGCCCAAGACCCGGCATTTCCGCAACAAGATGGAATTCGCCTTTGCCGGGAACCTCTATCTCGGACTGCACGAGCGCGACAATCCGCGCCGGATCTTCGACGCGACCCACTGCTCGCTCATGTCGGATTTCTCCATGGAGCTTCTGGCCGAAGCCCGGGCGTTCTGCAAGACCACCGGCATCGCCGCCTATCATGCCGGTACGGGCAAGGGCCTGTGGCGCCATCTGGTGATGCGCGAAGGCAAGGCCACCGGTCAGACCATGGTCCAGTGCATCACGGCTCCCGCGCCGGAAGCCGAAAAGACCGTCCTGGCCCTGGGCGAGCGCCTCATGAAGGCCTTTCCTGCGCTGACCTCCTTCGTTCACAGCCTGCGCGGCGCCAAGACGGCCGTGGCCCAAGGCGAAAAGACCGTCTTCACCCTCGGCCAGAAGAGCATCGAGGAGCGCATCGGCGGGAAAATCTGCCGGGTTTCCCCGGATTCCTTTCTCCAGACCAATACCGAGGCGGCGGACGCCCTCTACCGGCTGGTGGAGGATGGCGCCGCTTTGACGGGTTCGGAAACGGTCTGGGATTTGTACGCCGGATCGGGGGGCGTGGCCTTGCGCCTGGCGTCCCGGGCCAAGCGCGTAACCGGCGTGGAGGCCAGCCGGACGGCCGTGAACGACGCCAAGGAGGCGGCCGGAGTCAACGGCGCGGTCAACTGCGAGTTCCTGCGGGGCGATGCCCTGGAAACCCTGGCCTCCCTCGGCCAGGACGAAACGAATGCGCCGGACGTGGTGATTCTCGACCCGCCGCGCGGAGGGACCCATCCGGATCTCATGCGCGCCCTCGGCGAAATAAGCCCCAGGCGGATCGTCTACGTGTCCTGCAATCCATCCACCCTGGCCCGGGACATCGCGGGACTGGCCGAGGCCTACCGGATCGAATCGGTCACGCCCGTGGACCTCTTTCCCCACAGTCCACACGTGGAGACCGTCCTGGTCCTGGTGAAAATGAGCTGACCGTACGTCCCCGGAACGCGCCTGGACCCGTTCCGGGGACGTCTCGTCCCACGCCCCGCGCTTTCGCGTGCGGGGCGCCGGAATCGCCGCCCTACAGCCAGTCCATCCAGGCCTGCCAGCCCATAAAGAGCTCGGCCATGATGTCGTAGCCGATGGCCCCCGGGTGGATGCCGTCCCCCCGGGCGATTTCATCCATGTAGTCCTGGTTCGCGGCAAGAGGCGTGAAAAAATCAAGGTAGGGCGCGCCCATGGCCTCGCAGGCGTCCTCGAACGCCCCGGCCAAGAGGGCGATGCCCGCGTTGCGCGCGGGATCGGCCGAGGGCGGCGGTCCGGCCATAATCACCGGCCATTTCCTGGCCGTCTCCGAAACGATGCGCCAGAGGAAGTCCACGGATTCCTCGACGGTCAGGCGCGGCCCGGTCTTTTCCACAAAGGCGTCCGCCGCGCCGAAGGACAGGACCACCCGGCCGGGAACGCCGGGAACCAGCCGCGCGGCCAGCTCCCGGCCGATGCGGGCGTTGATCTTGCGGCTTGTGTCCCCGCGCACGCCGAGGTTGTAATAGGTGAGGGAGATTCCGGCCTCCATGGCGGCCGACGCGGCCCGTCCGGCCCACCCCAGACACCTGGGGTCATTGGTTCCGTTGACCAGCGAGTCCCCGACGAAACAGATTCTCATGGCTGCGTCCTTGTATGGGATGCGCGCCCGCCGAAGACGTTTCGGGGGCGCGGGTGACGGGCCGGTCAGGTCCGGGACAGCCGATATCGCCGGGCGGCCGCCACGAAATTGGGCGCCCAGTGGGGAACGCCGATGGCGTGAATGTGGGTGTAGGCGGCGAAGGTGTTCCTGTGCAGCAGGCCGTCCTTGCCGCGAAGCATCCCCCGGCCCCGGCCCATGTCCAGGCAGAAGGCGTCGTCGCCGGGCAGGGGCGGAACGCCCTCCAGCTCGGCCAGACAACGCGAATAGTGGAATTCATGGCCCGTCAGGCGGACGCCTGCGGGATGAAAGGGATTGTCCCTGATGACCAGGGCTTCGGAATAGCCAAGGCCCTGGGGACGCGGGCACAGGGTGGTGGCCAGGTTGAAGACCCCGGCCATGGGGTAGGCCAGGCCTTTCACGTGCAGCTCCCGGCACAGGTACATGAAGCCGCCGCATTCCGCATAGATGGGAAGCCCGGCGTTCGAAAGGCTGCGCACCCGCTCCCGGACGGCGGCGTTTTCGGCCAGGGTTTCGGCCTGGGTCTCGGGAAATCCGCCGCCCAGGTACAGGCCGTCGAGCTCGGGCCAGGGGGCGCCGTCGAGCAGGCTCACCGTGACGAGCTCGGCGCCCGCGCGGGTAAGCGCTTCGAAATTTTCGGGATAATAGAACCACAGGGCCGCGTCCCGGACCACGCCGATGCGGGGCTTCGGCTCGTCCGGGGAGGGGCTGGCCGGCTCGGGCCACAAAAGCCCGGACGCGCCAGGTTGATCCGGCTGATCCGGCAGACCCGGCAGGCCCGGCAGGCCCGCTACGTTCGGCAAGTCCGGGGCGGCGTCAGCCAGGGCGGCCAGGCGATCGAGATCGCAGCCCTCGGCGACGAATGCGGCGAGCCCGTCCAGGATTTCCTCCTGACCGGCGTATTCGCGGTTGGAGATGAGGCCCATATGGCGCTCGGGAATGGGATTTTCCGGCATCTTGGGCAGCATGCCGAGAACCGGGACGCCCACGTTCTCCTCGATGGACCGCCTCAAAATATCGCGGTGCCGCGCTCCGGCCGTGCGGTTGAGGATGACCCCGGCCAGATTAAGCCCCTCTTCGAAGGTCAGGCAGCCCTTGACGATGGCGGCGGCGGTGCGGGTCATCTTGGTGGCGTCCAGGATGAGGACCACCGGGGCGGCCAGGGTCCTGGCCAGCTCGCTGGTGGAGCAGGAGCCTTTTTCGTCCTTGCCGTCAAAGAGGCCGCGATTGCCCTCGATGAGGCTTATGTCCGCGCCCTGGGACCTTGCGAGGAAAAGCGCCAGGATCTTGTCCCTGGACATGAGGAAGGGATCGAGATTGGCGGCGTTTTCCCGGGCGGCCAGGGAGAGCCAGGCGGCGTCGATGTAATCGGGGCCTTTCTTGAAGGGAGCGACGGCCAGGCCTTTTTGCGCGAAGGCGCGGCAAAGGCCGAGGGTGAGGATGGTTTTCCCGGCCCCGCCGGAAAGCCCGGCCAGGACCAGACGGGGCCTGTGCGACACGAGAGGACCTTATAAAGGAAAAACCCGGCGCGCGGAAAAGGCGCGCCGGGAGTTGCAAACCAAAGCGGGGTAAATTTTAGTCTTCCTCGGCGTTCTGCTTACCGGCGCCTTTGATGCCGTACATGGTGGTGGAGCCGCTGGACCAGAACTCCAGCTTGCCCTCGTTCACCAGGGCGGTGAGGAATTTTTTCACTTCGCGCTGTTTCAGATCAGGGAAAATCTTGCAAAAGTCGCTGAAATAAAACTTGGACTTTCCCTTTTTCCCTTCCAGGAATTCCATGATGGCCTGTTTTTGTTCTTCCATGGTTCGCCTCTTTGTTTTTCGTCCGGGCGCGCCGTTGGCGCGCCCGGACGTCGTTGCCGCGAAGGCTACTTATTTCACCGCGTTGGTGAACTTGAACTGGGTGCTCTGACGCCAGGTGTAGTACGCCGGATCGCGGAAGTCGTCGATGCAGTGGTGGGTGAATTCCAGATCGCACAGCTCGAAGAACTTCTCCCAGCCGATGCGCTCGGCCCACTCGCCCAGACGCTCGTACTTCTTGGCGTTCTTGGAGTAGACGTCGACGATGTGCTTGACGGTCTTGGTCAGGGTCGGCCAGCGGGGCGGCTCGTTGGGAATGTACGCCACAACGACCTTGGAGAACTTGGGCATGGAGATGCGGTTGGACACCTTGCCGCCCACCATGATCACGATGCCGTCGCCGTCCATGTCGGCCAGGGGCATGGCCGGGCACATGGTGTAGCAGTTGCCGCAGTACATGCAGCGTTCCGGGTTCACCGCGACGGTGTTGACCTTCTTGCCATCGTAGTCCACCTTGGCCGGTTTGATGGCGGCGGTGGGGCAGGCGGAGATGGCAAGCGGGATCTCGCAGATGTTGTCCAGGCGGTCATGCTCGATGATCGGAGGTTTGCGGTGGATGCCGACGATGCCGATGTCGGAGCAGTGCACCGCGCCGCACATGTTCAGGCAGCAGGCCAGGGCGATGCGCACCATGGCGGGCAGATCCATGGACTGGAAATGCTCGAACATCTCGTCCATGACGGCCTTGACCGGGCCGGAGGCGTCGGTGGCCGGGGTGTGGCAGTGGGCCCAACCCTGGGTGTGGACGATGTTGGACACGCCGGCGCCGGTGCCGCCGACCGGGAACTTGTAGCTGCCGCCAGCGAACTTGCGGCTCATCAGGTCGTCGATCAGGGGCTGCACCTTGGCTTCGGCATCCACCATGAACTCGATGTTGTTCCGGGTGGTGAAGCGCAGGTGGCCGCCGCAATGCTTGTCGGCGACGTCGCAGGCTTCGCGGATCAGCGTGATGCTCATGAGGCGGGCGGCGCCCACGCGCACGGTGTAGCAAACGTCGCCGGACAGGGCCACGTGCTTGAGAACGCCGGGTTTGACGATCTCATGATAGTCCCATTTGCCCTTGTTGGCTTTGATAACCGGAGGATAGAACTCCTCGAAGTGACGCGGACCAATGTCGGTGATCCGGTTCTCCATCGGTTTTTCGGGATTGTATCCGGAAGAAATGAATGCCATGTCGGTATTCCCCCTTTAGCTTTTGTGTCTTTCGCGGAAAGCCTGCTGATCGCGGGTCCAGCCGCCGGGAACCTCTTCTTCCTTGAAGAAGATGTAGGGGTTCGAGCGGGGTTCCTTGACATGCTGCGGCATGGCCGGAATACCGGTAACCTCAAGCAGCTTCTGGAAGGACAGGCGTTTCATGGTCTCGCCCACGCGTTCGCGGTTCTTGCCTTCTTCCATCCACCAGTCCCAAATGTTCTCGATGATTTCCTTGATCTCGTCGTAGGGCTCTTCAACCACCACGAAGGGCATGAGCAGGGAGGACATCTGGGCGCCGTCCAGGATCGGGGCCTTCGCGCCGAGCAGGATGCTGGCGCCGGTCTCTTCACCGATCTTCAGGGCGGCGGGCATGACGTTGATGCAGTGCATGCAACGGGTGCAGTTGCTGTTGTCGATGGAGAGCTTGGCGCCATCGTAGCTCATGCACTTGGTCGGGCAACGGTCGACCACTTCGGCCACGATGTCGAACTTGCCCCAGTCGCGGCTGCCGTGGGCGCCCGCGTTGGGCTTGAATTCGCCGGCCACATAGGCTTTCACGCGATCCTGATCGATGCGGATGTCGTCCTTCCAGGTGCCGACCACGGAGAAGTCGGAACGGGCAAGGGCGGCCACGCAGCTGTTGGGGCAGCCGTCGAACTTGAACTTGAACTTGTAGGGGAAGGCCGGGCGGTGCAGCTCGTCCTGGTAGTCGTTGGTCAGGGCGTGACACACGGCGTTGGTGTCGTAGCACGCGAATTCGCAACGGGACTTGCCCAGGCAGTCGGCCGGGGTGCGCAGGTTGCCGCCGGAGCCGCCCAGGTCGGTGTTCATGGTGTGGGTCAGGTCGTAGAAAATCTCTTCGAGCTGCGGGGTGGTGGTTCCGAGCAGAACCATGTCGCCCGTGGACCCGTGCATGTTGGTCATGCCGGAGCCGCGCAGGTCCCAGATGTCCATGATGCCGCGCAGATACTCGGTGGTGTAGTACTTGCCGGCGGGCTGGGCCACGCGCACGGTGTGGAAGTGGGCCACGCCCGGGAATTTTTCGGGCTGGTCGCAGTAACGGCCGATGACGCCGCCGCCGTAACCGAACACGCCGACGATGCCGCCGTGCTTCCAGTGGGTTTCCTTGTCCTTGTAGGACAGTTCCATGACGCCCAACAGGTCGTCAGGGCAATCGACCGGGATCTGGTAGTCCAGCCCGTCCGGATTCTGGTGACGGTGCTCGGCTTCCATCTTGATGTCGGACACGAAGCTGGGCCAAGGCCCGCTTTCGAGCTCGTCCAACAAGGGAGTTTTGTGTTTCGCCATTTGCTTCCTCCAGTGTTTTTTGAAGAGTTACTGCCTTTACCGTAATGCCGCGCCGTTTCGCCCCCGTCAGCCGAATACGGCTCAACTTCGCGCCCAGCCCCTCGCGGCCGGGCTTCGGGCGTCATGTGCGATTTCGGGGAAACGGGAGTTTCCGCAGATTAAGCCTGATCTTTGTAAAAATATTCACAATTCATGTCAACAGACCAGGCTTTTTCCGCAGCCCGAGTTCAGCGAGAACCGTTTCTAGCATTGATTTCCCGTTGTTGCAAAGAAAATTTGTTTCCTCTTCCACCCTTATCGTGCTACCTCCGCCCCGGCGGCGACGCCCTTTTTTTTCAGGATGACCACCATGACCCCGGACCAAACCGCTCCCCTTTGCCGCCGCTGCGGAACCTGCTGCCGAAAAGGCGGCCCAGGTCTGCACGTCGAGGACCTTCCCCTGGTGCGGCGAAACATCTTGCCGCGCGCAAGGCTTACGACCCTGCGCGCCGGGGAGCCCGTTTTCGACAACGTGGCGGGCCGCGTGACCACGCTCGCCCGTGAGATAATCAAGGTCCGCGGCCTGCCGGACGGCGCCTGTCCCTTTCTCGAGTCCGGCTCCATCTGTCTGATCCACCAGGATCGCCCCCTCGAATGCCGCCTGCTTTTCTGCGAAGCGCCCGAGGCCATCGCGGCGGCCTATGACAAGAATCGCCTGACGCGCCGGGACTGCGTCAATCCGGATGGCGCTCTGTTCGAACTCATCCGCCATCACGAAGAGCGCTGTCCCGCCGGAAAAGCGGCCGTCCTGGCCAGACTCGAAGCCCACGGCGACGCAAACGCAGGGCGGGAGCTGGCCGATCTCATCCGGTTCGACGCCGCCTTTCGCGAAATTCTTCTCGAACGCGCCGGAATCGATCCTCAGGAACTTCCCTTTTACCTGGGACGCCCCCTGCCGGAAGTCCTGCGGCCGATACGCCGGCGCGCCGCCAGGGACCCGGAGCCTCGCCCATGACCGATGCCCCGCGCCTGCCCGTTTCCCGCCAGGCCTCCTCGCCGGACGGCCCTTTCGATCTCACGCCCAAGCTTCTGGCCTCTCCCCTGGAGGGCTGCCCCACCGGCATATCAAGCGCCGAATATTTTCAGGGCATGGAGGATTTTCTGGCCGAAGACGGCTACGCCGCATTGCTGGCCGCGGCATCGGCCGAATGCGGCCGCGACCTCGCGCTCGACGACGCGGCCGGGATCGTCCTGCGCATGGAAAAGCACGGGACCTACTATCATCCCGCCTCGGTGGAACTCGTTTTACGCGACGGCGGCCGGACGAAGCTGTGCCTGCTCGCGGCCACCAGCCTCATCGGCTTTCTGGCCATGGAGGAGGAATACGAGACCATCCGCGAGCTGTCCGCGGCCTTTCCCTACGGCCGCCTGCCCAGGGTCCACGCCCAGGCGGACCGGGAAAGCATGGCCTTCATGCTGGCCCAGTGGATCGAGGACCGTCACGAGTTTCATGTTTCATCAAACGGGCGCACGATCCTGTGGGATTATTCCCGGGGTTTGCGCGAACTGTCCTCCGCCCAGGTTTTCGCCGTATACGAGCAGGCCGCGCATATCGCCGGGCTGTACTACGACCTTGCCTCCGGACGGCGCATCCACCCCTGGCACCACGCGGCCGGTGACTTCATCGCCGGGCTTTCCGCTTCGGGAGAGGTCCGCGTGGACCTGTGCTCCGCGCGAGGCCGCGAACCCATTCTCGAAAACGACGGCGGACCGGATTTCGCCGCCCGCGCCTTGACCGCCTTTTTTCTGGATCTGACGTTGCGCCTTCGGCTGGACAGGATGGATGGGACCGGCGAGACGGTTTTTCTCGATGAGAGGGTTCTTGAAGCGGGACTTTACGGATTCTTCTCGGCCGCCGAAATCCGGGGCTATGCGGACAAGGCCCGGCGCATGGCCCGGGATCTGACCACAGCCTCCCCGGACGCCCTGACCGGCGCCCTGGACGAACGCCTTTCGCAGTTCGGCCCCACGGACAAGGCCGTCCTCGCGCCGCGCCTAAACGCCCACGCCGCTGCCCTGTCCAGCCGCCTTCCCGCCTTCGCCCGCCCCCCGAGAGGATAGGCGCGGCGAACCGCCCGCGTGGCGGCCGCGGCGCCCCAAAACGCGCCCAGAGCATCCTCGCGGGGCGCAACGGTTTTCACGGCGCCCGGCTCAAGACGGCCTGAGCGCCCGGCGCCCGGCCCTTTCACGTCCCTCCGGCTCGCGGGAAGACGCCGGCGGGGGAGAGACGATCCGATAGCGTCAGACGATTTTCTTCCCGGCGGCCCGGGCAAGGACGTTGCGCACTTTCCTGATCAGGGTCTCATGGGTGAAGGGCTTGACGATGTAGTCGTTGGCGCCGGCCTGCAGGGCCTTTATGACCGCGTCCTCCGTGGCTTCGGCCGTCAGCATGATGAAGGGAATGTTCTTTGTCTTCTCGTCGTTCCTGGCTTCCCGCAAGAAATCCAGCCCGCTCATGTTGGGCATGTTCCAGTCGGCGATGACCAGGTCCACCCGGTTCCCTCGCAAGGTCTCCAGGGCCAGACGGCCGTCCACGGCTTCCAGAAAGGAGGAGTACCCCATGGAACGCAACTGATGCTTCACGGTTTTGCGCATGATCTGAAAATCGTCCACGATCAAAATGACGGTTTCCATGGGCGTGAGACTCCCGCATCCCGGTTTCCGGGCTTCGTTTTTGCGTTTTATACCCGATCCTTGGGCGCTGGACAACCGCGACGCTTTCCCCTACCTGAATCATACATAAAGAAGAATCGTTCACGGAGAACCCCGCCCCCGGCGGTTCGCTTTACGCATAGCTCGACATGATTTGGGCGAACTTCGGGAGCGCCCTCGCCCTGGACCGGATGACCTTGGCGCTTGCGGGCCCGCCGGATCGCCTCCCGGCTCCGGCTTGGACCAGGCCAGGCCCGTGCGCAAGGACATGGCTTCCATCTTTTTTGGGGGAGCGCTGACATGGATTGGAAAAAAAGGGCTCAACTCCTGCAACGCCGTTGCGACGGCCTTGCCGGGGAAAAGGCGTTCGCGCTCAAGGCCTTGCGGCAGGCCGCCGCCCTGGGGCATTTCGAGTCGAGCTACGCCCGCCAGGAGAATCCGGAGGCCATTTTGGCGCAAACCGCCGCCCGGGCCAGGGAAATGCTCCCTTTTCGCGCCACGGCCATCTATCTGGCGGACGGGGAGGCCCAGCGCTTCGAACCGGCCTACCGGGACAACGCCCCGCAAAGCCAGACCCTCGAAGCGGAGGTGGAGAGGCTCGTCGCGGATCATTCCTTCGCCACGGCGCTCAAAGCCAGCGCGCCGTCCTTTTACCCCGCCGCTTCCGGGGCGGGCGACCTCTTCCTGCTCCCGCTCAAAACCCAGACCGGAACGCGCGGCATGTTCGCCGGACTCCTGGACGCGCCCCAAAGCGAGGTCTCGGACATCACCCTGGCCCTTTTGGCCATCGTCATGAACGCCTGCGCCCACGCCCTGGAAAACATGGCCCTGAACGCCAGGTTCAAGGACATCCTGTCCGGCCTGGAAAAAACCGTGGAGGACCGTACCCGGGAAGCCCGCGAGGCCTACGAGCAGGTCCGCCTGATTCTGGATTCCGTCCAGGCTGGGGTGATCGTCATCGACGCCCGGAGCATGGAAATCCTGGACGCCAACGCCGCCGCCTGCGGTCTGCTCGGCCGGGCCCGGAACGAACTGGCCGGACGCCTCTGCCACGACTGCGCCTGCCTCGCCGGGTTAACCGGCCCCATGCCCCAAAACTCCCTCAACGAGGAGCGCGTTCTCACCCACAAGGACGGCCGGGAAATCCCCGTCCTGGCCAGCGCGGTGAAAACCCGCCTGGGACCGCGCGAGGTCATTGTCGAAAGCTTCGTGGACATCACCGAACAGCGCAAGCTCAACAGGCTGCGCGAGGATGTGGAGCGCATCACCCGCCATGACCTGAAAGCCCCGCTTTCCGGCATTATCAGCCTGCCGGACCTGCTTTTGGACAACGAGGCCTGTTCCGCGGAAGACCGCGACATTCTGGCCCTGATCAAGGAGTCCGGGCTCAAAATGCTCACCATGATCAATTTCTCTCTTGATCTCTTCAAGATGGAGACCGGGACCTACCGCATACATGCCGTTCCCGTGGACGTAACGGCCGTTCTTGGGCAGGTCATCGGAGACCTCCGCGACCTTATCAGCGGAAAGGCGGTTCTCGTTGAAACGGCGCTTGACGGCGCGCCCCTGGAGAAGCGCCCGTTCATTCTGCCCGGAGAGGAGCTCCTCTTTTTCTCCCTGTTCTCCAATCTCGTAAAAAACGCGGTCGAAGCCTCGCCCCAGGCTGGGATCGTGCGCATCGAACTGACCTCGGGCGACCCGGCCCAAATCCGCATCCACAACCAGGGAAACGTCCCGGACGACATGATGGACCGTTTCTTCGACAAGTACGCCACAAGCGGCAAGGAATCGGGCACTGGTCTGGGAACCTACAGCGCCAAGCTCATCGTGCAATACCTCAAGGGGGAAATCGGCTTTACCTCCACAAGCCTGGGCGTTTGCGTATGGATGCGGCTTCCGTCCGCAAGTCTTCCGCAAGACCAGGCCTAGTCCGGCGTTCTTGGCGCGCAACCCGCCGTCGTCTCAAGCGGACGCCATGCGTTCAGTCCATCATTCGCCAAATCCGCCCGCGTTCCTCATGATGACGCGACGTAAGCGCCTTTTTCCGGAAGTCCCGGCCGCGAGAGCTGGGCGCTCGGTGACCGGCCTTTTTTCTTCACAAAATACAGGCTAACCGCTGCATGAACGCCGTATGCGCTTTATCCCCGGGTTTCCCAAAAAACGTTAAAATCCGTTTTGACGCAAAGGTCTCCCCCTGGTAAGTAGCGCCTGATGCCGGATGGACCGGGGAGTGAGCCCGCGTCCGGCGTCACTGGACGCCATGCCCAAAATACTTCATATCCACGGCCTCGCCCCTACCATCATCGGCGCTATTTTCCTCGGTTTTCTTCTCCCCTTAGCCTTGGGTTTGATCCTCACCCTGCGAGCGGATCAAGCGCGCATGGAAAAGGAATTTCTCAGCTTTCAGGAAAACGCCCTTGAAGCCCTTTCCCTGAGCGTGGAGGATGCGCTCGCCTCGTTTTCCCCGGACAGCGCGCTCAACGCCTCCTCGGTGCTCATCCATGACGATCGCATCGTGGAGATCGACGTCTATTCCTCCCTGTTCGGCATGTACCTGGCCAAGCTTCCCAAAGATGTAAGCATCCCTCCTGAAAACAGACTGACCAGGCGCAAAATCATCAAAAAAGACGGGGAAGAGCTGGGGTACGTGGAGATGACCGTGGACCACGGCTATGTGGCCTCCCGGGTTGCCCAGGAACGCCGTCGCGTCACCAGGCTCTTCATGACCATGTTCGTCATCGGCCTCATCCTGGCCATTCCCATCCTCTACGTGAAAATTCTCCGCCCCCTCGCCCTCCTGAGCAGACAGGCCAGGATGTATACCGCCGGGAATCTCGAAACCGCCTACGAATGGCGGGGCAGGGACGAGCTGTCCGAGCTTGGGCGCACTTTGGAGGCCATGCGCGAGGCGCTCCTGGAAAACTTCCGGCGCATTCACGACCTGGCCACCCGGGATGAACTCACCGGCGCCCTGAATCGCCGCGCGTTTTTCGAAAAAACCCAGGATCTTGTCCGGCTGGCCAACAGGCACGGCTGGCCCCTGACCGTCGCCATGTTCGACCTGGATCATTTCAAGACCATCAACGACGTCCATGGGCACAAAACCGGAGACGACGTCCTCTCCCTGTTCACCCGTATCGTCACGGCCCGTATCCGTTCGTCCGACGTGTTCGCGCGGTTCGGCGGCGAGGAATTCATCCTGTGCATGCCCCAAACGCCGCTTCCGAACGCGTTGGTGGCCCTGGAAGACCTGCGCGCAACCGTGGAAAAATCCGTTTTTCCCAACGGCGCCCGGGTCACCGTCAGCGCGGGACTGGCCGCCCATGTGAAAGGCGCTCCCCTGGAAGCCGCCATCGAAAACGCCGACAAGGCGCTCTACGCCGCCAAGAACGCCGGACGGAACAGGGTCATCCTCGCTTCCGACGCCCCGGCGGACTGACGCCGCCAGGCCTCATCGGCATGCGTCGCCCCATGCAGCCCGCATCCCCCATTGATCGGCTTTTCCTCGCTCGTCCTGCCATCCATTGACTAGAAGGGTTGCCATTTCCTCCAAGCGGCGTACATTTCATGCTACAATCCAGAAAGGAGGCAACCATGAGGACAATTCGAATGGTGGTCATGATGGCGCTGTTTCTCAGCGCTCCTTGTGGGCTGATGGCCCAGGGAATGATGGGTTACGGCGGACCGGGCATGGGCGGCTATGGCGGGCAGTATTATGAGGTCCCCGAGAGTCAACGAGGGCAATACGAATCCATATACAATAAATACAAGGATAAACTACAGGACATTCATGAGCGGATGTGGACCAAGCGCGCTGAATATCAAGCCCTCTTGGCGGCGCCGTCAGTGGATGAAAAGAAATTGGAACAAACGGCCAGCGAACTCAGCAAGCTCATGACGCAAAACCATGCGCTCATGACCCAAATGCGGACCGAGATGCGCAAGGCCGGCTTGTCCTACGGCGCCAGCATGTACGGTCCCGGCATGATGCGCTGGGGAGAAGGGTATGGCATGGGCCCGGGGATGATGGGGCAATAACCAGCGGCGACGGCTGAGACGTTCAGCGCTACGATCTCATATTACGCCCCATCGTACCGGCCGCATGTTTCGGGAGATGGTCTTCAAAGTTCCTTGTCGGGATTGACCGTCAACCTGGTCGGCGTACGCCCCGCGTACGCCGTTTTTCCTCGTTGTCCCCAATACGCCTCAGCGCCGGCGCCCGCTCGCCCGTGGAACGTTTTGTGACGAAAGGAAGGCTGTCAACTCCCAACCTATGACGCAAAACGTTGTGCAAGAATCCGCTAGAGCCCCCTTTCATTCATCCCTTCGATGTTTCAACGCATCGCAGTAATTTCATACTGCATTTCTATGTTTTTATTCCTGCTGACTAATCATTCACGAAGAGCAATGTCCAGGATCCTCAAAATTAACAGCTTGCCGTTGACGCTCTCATTGCGCCAGTACATTCCCCTTTTCAGAGCGCAGCTTCTTTTTGAATTATTGTTTCAAAATATCAGATTCGCATCCGCTGAAGAGCAATGCGCGAGCGCATTGCTTTAAGCCATCTCGCCAATTTCACAAAACGCCCGCCGTCTGGGACTTTCACCCCCGATTCCACTTCCCGGGCAATCTGGCAATAGGAGACGCTTGCGCATTCCTTCTGATTGATTGCGCGATCAATCATACATTAAAGTTAATTATTTAAGTGTATTAGCATGGTTAATTGTGGCCCTTCCCTATCTGGCAAGCACGCCTCAATGGCATGCTCTATGCTCAAGGGACAACTCATTGGCGAGCTTATAAATAATCACAAACAGTCAGCTACAGGAGGAACCTTGATGGAACTCTCTTTCACTGTACATGGGCGTTCTTGCGACTTGGCGCTGCATCCAGTTTCAAAGAAGAACGCTCAAATCGTCGCGGAGCATGGCTCCGGCATCTACGCCATGAAACAGATGAATTGGTGGCGCAAGGGCAAGACCAACACGTGGGGTATGCGCATCGATCAGGATTGCGCCATCATCGTCACCCTGGACGGCAAGCCCATTGATGTTGACAGGAGCATGATCACCAGGAATCCGGTCAAAATCCGGCGACGTATCTATTTGGAAAGCAAGGCCAAGTATATCGCCGTGCTGGGCTATGACAACGAGGTATGCAAATTTTCGTGGCGGTGGGACAACATTACGCATTTTGACCAAAGTCAATTTGAATTCATGGTGCATCAATGGGACCGCATCATGGGCGAGGACAACTATTTCATCCTTGATGACATCCGGTATGGCGGGAATTTCGCCAATGAACACCATTGGTGTGAAGCCAAGGGTTTTACCCTCATTGAACCGAAAGTCATCGATCTCGAGCAGGTACGAAAGGAATTTCAGGACAATGGATTCATCGAGAACAAGGGGACAAGCTTCCCTGCCCCTTCAATCAAGAATTTTCCTGGAACTCATGGAACAAGGCGAGACAGCAAGGAAATAGCTGCCCAAGCTTAGCCCCAGCAAGTTCAGCGCATACAGGCTTGTGTTCAAACCGGATCATGCGTCCAACGAAAATCCTTTTATAGTAATAGCACAATATAACTTTGTGCATTGCTGCAAGCGCTTATCCAATGAGGCTTTATGATTATTCATTTCTTTTATTACATTCATTTCTTGGAGTAGCGGCATATTTACTGCACGTTTCGCATTCGACAGGCCGCATGTTATACGCAAAGTCCCTCCAAGCGTTTCTTTTCCAGTCAATGCTTCAGTGCTCACTGTGATAATCATCAACCTGGCATAGTTCACCCCAGACCGCGCCGCGTTATGAACCCGCGCCTGCGTTGCCCGCTCCATATTTGATTGCCCGAAGTCCTTCAATAAAAATTGCGGCTTAATGCAGTTTCCCCGTATTTCTCTCGTCGCCAGCTCCAAACCACGCAACCCAGGCTCTGGGGCGTGTCCGCGCGGACGGGGGCGGCGTATCTGCTTTGAATTACGACGCCACCGGCC
>CALGYO010000193.1 GCA_937934715.1 uncultured Desulfovibrionaceae bacterium
GCCGGTGTTCGTGGACGAGCCCACGGTCGAGGACACCATCTCGATCCTGCGCGGGCTGCGCGAGCGGTTCGAGGTGCACCACGGCGTGCGCATCAGCGACTCGGCCGTGGTCGAAGCGGCCGTGCTCTCGGCCCGCTACATCCCGGACCGACAGTTGCCGGACAAGGCCATCGACCTCATCGACGAGGCCGCGGCGCTCATCCGCACCGAGATCGATTCGCTGCCCGCGGAGCTCGACCAGATCAACCGCAAGGTCATGCAGCTGGAGATCGAGCGCGAGGCGCTGCGGCGCGAGACCGACAAGGCCTCGCACGAGCGCCTGGGCAAGCTCGAAGAGGAGCTGGCCAACCTCAAGGAGGAGCAGGGCGGCTATCTGGCGCAGTGGGAAAAGGAAAAGGGCGCTGTGGAAGGCCTGCGGCGCATCAAGGAAGAGATCGAAAAGACGCGCCTGGCCATCGAGGACGCCGAGCGCGCCTACGACCTCAACAAGGCCGCCGAGCTGCGCTACGGCAAGCTCGCCGGCCTGGAGCGCGACCTCGCCGGCCAGGACGAGGCCATCAGCAAGGCCGCCGGCGGCACGCGGCTCATTCGCGAGGAAGTCGGCCCCGACGACGTGGCCATGGTCATTTCCCGCTGGACGGGCATCCCGGTGACGCGGCTGCTCGAGGGCGAGCGCGAGAAGCTCCTGCGCCTGGGCGACGTGCTACACGACCGCGTGGTCGGGCAGGACGAGGCGGTCACGGCCGTGGCCGACGCCGTGCTGCGCGCGCGCGCCGGGCTCAAGGACCCCAACCGGCCCATCGGCTCATTCATTTTCCTCGGGCCCACGGGCGTGGGCAAGACCGAGCTCTGCAAGACGCTCGCCGCCGCGCTGTTCGACTCCGAGGACAACATGGTGCGCCTGGACATGTCCGAATACATGGAGCGGCACACCGTGGCGCGGCTGATCGGCGCGCCTCCGGGCTACATCGGCTACGAGGAGGGCGGCCAGCTCACCGAGGCCGTGCGCAGGAAGCCGTACAGCGTGGTGCTGTTCGACGAGATCGAAAAGGCTCACCACGACGTGTTCAACGCGCTCCTGCAAATCCTCGACGACGGCAGGCTGACCGACAGCCACGGCCGGACCGTGGATTTCAAGAACACGACCATCATCATGACCTCGAACCTGGGCTCCCAGTATATGCTCGAGGGCATCGCGCCCGACGGCGAGTTCCGGGAAGGGGTCAAGGACAAGGTCATGGAGACGCTCAGGGGGCATTTCAGGCCAGAATTCCTGAACCGGGTGGACGAGATCGTGCTCTTCAGGCCCCTGCACAAGGACCAGATCGGCCTGATCATCGAGTTGATGCTGGGCGGGGTGCGGGCCAGGCTTCGCGACCGCAAGATTACGCTTGCGCTCACGGACCGGGTCAAGACCTTCATCACCAACACGGCCTATGACCCGGTCTACGGCGCCCGGCCGCTGAGGCGGTATCTCCAGGCCCATGTGGAGACGCCGCTGGCCAAGGAGCTCATCGCCGGAAACATCATGGACGGCGCATCGGTGAGCGTGGACGTCGAGGACGGGAACCTGGTTTTTACCCAAGGCTAGGACGGGGCGTTCCCCGAATACGATGAGCGGCCGGGCGCGCAAGCGTCCGGCCGCTTTGTTTTTACGATGCCAAGGGGCGGTCGCGAAAGAGTCTTCAGAGGCGCGCGGGCGGAAAAGGTTTCGCATTATTTTTGCGAAGCGTTGACCCGGGATTTCAGATATGCTAAAAAAAGCATAAGTTGAATTGCAGAATATTTTCCCGCGATGCGCAAGCGGCGGGGCGTTTGTTGACGCGCCCGGATCCGCTCGGCGCCAATCCGGAAGGACGCCGCGGGAATCGTCTCCGCCCTTCCGCAAACGGGATGCGCCACGCTCGCCCCGAAATCCGTGAGGAGGATCCACATGAAAGCGCCCGTTGATTCCCATTATGACCTGTATATCGACGGCCAATGGGTCAAAGCCGCGTCCGGCAAGACCACGGTAGCCAGAAATCCGGCCAATGGCGAGGAACTGGCCGTGTGCGAGGACGCCGGTCCGGAAGACGTGGACAAAGCCGTCAAGGCCGCCTGGAAGGCCTTCCCCGCCTGGAAAAAGACCAGTCCTCAGGAGCGTTCGGCGCTCTTGCTCAAGATCGCCGACCTCATCGACGAACACGCCGAACATCTGGCCATGGTGGAGACCTTGGACAACGGCAAACCCATCCGGGAGACCACGGCCATCGACGTGCCGCTGAGCTCCGATCATTTCCGCTATTTCGCCGCCGCCTGCCGCACCGAGGAAGGCAAGGCCGTCATGATCGACGACGCGACCATGAGCGTCATCCTGCGCGAGCCCATCGGCGTAGTCGGCCAGATCATCCCCTGGAATTTCCCGCTGCTCATGGCCGCCTGGAAAATCTCCCCGGCCCTGGCCGCCGGGGACTGCGTGGTCATCAAACCCTCCAGCGAGACGCCTCTCAGCCTGCTGGAGCTGACCAAGCTCATGGCCAAGGTTCTGCCCGCCGGAGTGGTCAACGTGGTCACGGGCCGGGGCTCGGTCTCGGGCAACGCCATGCTGGAGCACGAGGGCTTTTCCAAGCTGGCCTTCACCGGCTCCACCGAGGTGGGGTACACCGTGGGCGCGGCCGCGTCCAAACGGCTCATTCCCTCCACTTTGGAACTCGGCGGCAAATCGGCCAACATCATCTTCCCGGACGCCAATCTGGACAAGGCCCTGGAGGGCATCCAGCTCGGCATCCTTTTCAACCAGGGCCAGGTGTGTTGCGCCGGTTCGCGCATCTTCGTGCACGAGGACATCTACGACTCCTTCACTGCGGCGGCGGCTAAAGCCTTCGCCAAGGTCAAGGTGGGCCTGCCCTGGGAAAAGGACACGCAAATGGGGACCCAGGTGAACGCCCGCCAGCTGGAAAAAATCCTGGCCTACGTGGAACTGGGCAAGGAGGAGGGCGCCACGGTTGCCGCCGGAGGCAATCGCTTGACCGGCAGTCCGCTCGACAAGGGCAGCTTCATGCAGCCCACTCTTTTGACCAACGTGCATAACGGCATGCGCGTGGCCCGGGAGGAAATCTTCGGCCCCGTGGCTTGCTGCATCTCGTTCAAGGACGAGGAAGAGGTCGTGGCCATGGCCAATGACAACGAATACGGCCTGGGCGGCGCGGTCTGGACCAGGGACATCAACCGGGCCATGCGGGTGGCCCGGGGCGTGGAGACCGGACGCATGTGGGTCAACACCTACAACATCCTGCCCGCCCACGCGCCCTTCGGCGGCTACAAGAAGTCCGGCGTCGGCAGGGAAAACCACCACATGATGCTCGACCACTACACCCAGTACAAGAACATCTTCATCAGCTTGTCCGAAGACAAGATCGGGCTGTATTGACCAGCCGAGCGCCCGGCCCTCCCCGGCGGTTGCGGGGAGGGCCGGGCGCGTTCGGGACGCGGGAGGGGGGGCGCCTCTCCCACGCCAGGAGGCGCAGACCACGTCATGATCACCAAGGATACGCTGGTGGAAGAGGTTCTCGATACCCCGGGCGCCGTTTCCTATTGCATCAAAAACGGGGTTTCTCCCTTCACCTGCTCTGGAGATTATCCGCGCAGCATCGGAGAACTGCTCACGGCCCGCAAGATCGCGGACCCGGACGGGTTCATCGCTGGACTGAACGCGCTGCCCCGCGGCCAGTCCTCCTCATAAGGGGCGAAGCGCCCGCGGGCTGCTGACATGGGCCCGATCGCCGCGCGTAATCAAAAAAGCCAGGCCGTCGCGTCGTACGATACGCGCCGGTTCTGGCTTTTTTACGCCGTGCGCCCGAACCTGGAACGCGGCTTGAACAATGAAGAACCCGGCCGCCAAGCGAAGGGGCGAAACGTCTTCCGCCTTGGCCGAACCGCCGGAAAAGGCGGCTTCCTTCATGCGCCGGCTGGGCTCGTTACCGAAAGTGGACGCTTCACCCCCTCCTTCTAATACTTCTTGCGGGCCGAAAAGCCGCGTCCCAGCACGTTGAACGTGTTCTCCACGATGAAAAAGGCATTGGGATCCCGGGAGAAGACCACTTCCTCGAGGCGCTTCAACTGGATGTTGTTGGTTACGGTGAGGATGATCTTCTTGGGCTTGCCGGTGTAGGCGCCCACGCCGTTTATGAAGGTGGCGCCCCGGCGTACCTTTTTCATGATGTCGAGGGCGATCTCGTCGGGCATGTCCGAGATGATGAGCACGGCCTTGCGCTGGTTGAACATGGAAAGGAAGTATTCCGTGACCACCGAGGACACGAAGGACAGGATGATGGAATACAGCACCAGATGGATGTCGTAATAGTAGAAACACAGGCCGAACAGCGCCAGATTGAAGAGGAAATTGAACTGGCCGATGCGCAGGTTGAATTTCTGGTTGAGCAGAACGGCCAGAATGTCCGTGCCCCCGGCGGAACCCAGGGAACGCAGGAAGATGCCCGAGCCCGCGCCCATGATGGCGCCGCTGAAGATGGCGGCCAGGATGGGGTCGTTGATCTGGATGTTGAGGGTGATGGCGTCCATGCCCACGCTCATGCAGACCATGCCGTAGAGGGTATAGAGGATGAATTTCCGCGACAGGCCGAACCAGCCGAGGATCATGAGCGGGATGTTCAGGATGAAATACCAGGACCCCGGGCCTGGCTTGTGCAGGATGTAATAGAGCAGGAGGCTGAGGCCCGAGACGCCGCCGGAGATGAATCCGTGGTTCACGGCCACGGATTTCACGCCCACGCTGAAGATCAGGGCGCCGGTGGTGATGAGAAAGATATTCCAGACGATGGAGGCGGCGGGGTGTTTCATGGCGTTTGGGGCAAAAGGTTGGTTGGGATGCTTCGCGGAGCGGAAAAGGCATGAAAGCCCGTTCCAGCGGCGTTCGCCGCAGGCTTCGCTACGCGTGGCCGTTCTTATTCCTTCAAGCAACAAAAGGATGACCAGTTTGCTTTCTCGGCAATATCTCTCTGTAACCAGCGCGGGGCATTTGTCAAAATGGTCCGGCGATCCGAAGAGGCGCCGGAGCTACTCCAAGCGGCGGGCTTTGGCAAGCGCGGATGCAGGGCGCCAGGCGATCGGGCATGAAATGATTCACAAACGGCTTGCGCGGGGATACGGGCTAAGGTAAGGGAGAGTATGGCATAAAAGCCTGGTAACAAATAGGTGGCAGGCGGGCGGATGGCGAAATGCCGATGCGGGAAACGCTGAAAAAAGGGAGGGCGTCATCATGAATACGGTGGAACGTTGCGTCGTACGAGGCTGTGTCCTGGCCGTTCTTGTGGGATTTTTTGTTTTTTCCCTGTCGCGGCCCGCTGTTGCTTTGGAAATAAGCGGCTGGGATTATGGCGCGCCAGGAGACGTCCTCACCCTCTACAATATTTCCGACTACCAGTACGACGAATTCGGCCGGGTCGTTTCCTTCAGCTACTCCGCCCCTGACGGCGCCCACGGCACGGGAACCATCACCTATTCCAACGAAACCCTGGACGCGTCGGGAACGCCGGAAAGCGCCACGGGAACCATCCACGGCATCTCCTCCATCGAGGGACAAAGCGGCACGGTGACGCGAACCGGAACGTCCACCGCCGGGACGGGCGCAAACGGCGGAACGGGCGGGCACGAGGCCGCCGCGACCGCCATGAACGCCATGGCCGCCGCCCAGGAGGAAGCCCTGGCCGGACAGGTGGCCGAACAGGCCCTGCGCAAGGTGAACGTCCAGGCTCTGCGGGATCAGCGCCGCAGCCTGGAACGCATGTTCTACAAACGGGCCATGAACGTGTTCGGGGCCAAGCCCGGCTTGTCCGGAGGCGGACAGGGCGTGGCTGGCGCGACTTCGGGCATGTCTTCCGGCGAATACGCCCCCGCGTGGAGCCTCTGGGCGGACGGGTCCATCACTCCCTTCGGCGGCTGGGCTTCGGGCGCGCAGAATAACGGCACGGACTACGTGGCCATGGCCGGACTTGAGCTCGTTCCCACGGACCGCTTCATGATCGGTCTCGGCGTGGGCTACGGCCATACGGACATTTTCTATCACGTGGGCTACGGCGCCAAGCAGCATGACAATTCCCTCATCGTCAACCCGTATCTGGCTGTGAGCTTCACCGACTGGCTCATGCTGGCCGTGGAGGGCGGACTGACCTTCGGCGCTTCGCAGTTTAGCGGCGACGTGGCCACTGGAGCGGGAAGCCGCAACGCGGACTACCTGACCTCGTCCATCGGCGCGGCGCTCATTCCCTCCTACGCCTTCGACCGGCTGGTCCTGTCCGGGCAGTTCGGCTACAGCTATTCCTACAAGGACTACCATAGCGCTTCCTTTCAGGACGCCAGCACGGGCCTGCTCAACGCGGGGGTCGGACTGGCGTATCATTTCGACAAATGCGCGCCGTACATCAACGCCATGTATTCCTACGACACCCTGGCCCGGGACGGCTACCAGCCGAGCGACATGGTGGGCGTCGTGGGCTTGGCCTTCACTCCGGTGGAGAATTTCCAGGCGGATATCTCAGTGGCCAACACCTTCTTCAGGGCAGAGGAATACAATACGAGCTTTGATTTGACCTTGCGGTATACGTTCTAGCGGCGCGATTCACACAGGCGCATTCCCGGCCTTTGCCCGGCCGGGGCGTCCGTCGAACCGGACGTCCCGGCCGATGCGGAACCCGCGCGAAGGAGGCGCCCGATGCGACGGGTATTGCTTTCGGCCTTCCTTTTCAGCCTGGCTTTCTGGACGGCGTGTTGGGGAGGACGTCCGGCCGCGGCTGCGGACGCCCCGGCTGAAGAGCCCGCGGGCTATGTGGACGCCGTCACGGGAAAGGCCCAGGCGGCCCATCCGGTTTACGGCAAGCGCGGCCTGGATCCCGAATCCCCGGTCTACCAGGGCGATCTGGTCGAAACCGCGCCGGAATCGGCCCTGCGCATCGTCTTTCGCGACCAGACCTCGCTTGAAATGCGCGCGTCGAGCTCCCTGACCATCGCCGAATACGTATACGATCCCGGCGACAAGAGCCTGGGACGGCTGCTCGTCAAGTACGCCCAAGGGGTGTTCCGGGCCGTCACCGGGGCTATCGTGAAGGAGAATCCGGGGCGGTTTTCCCTGGAGGCGCCGCTAGCGTCGGTGGGGGTGCGGGGCACCGAGATCGGTTCACAGGTGGCGTCCGGCCGGGAGCTGCACGCGCTCTTGTCCGGGACCCCCATCGAGGTTTCGGCCTCGACCGGCCCGCCGAGGACCGTGGACAAGCCGGATTACGGCGTGGACGTGGCGGCGGGAACGCCCATCGCGCCCGAGCGTCCCTTGACCGAGGAGGAAAAGCGCCTCTTCGCCAAGATGGGCTTCGCCCGGCAGATGGACCTGCTTCGGCGGCAGACCCTGTTCAAGACCCGGACCATGGTCCGGCCGCCCAAGGTCCGGCCGCATTTGTAAGGACGACGCGGCGTGGGACGCCGCCAGGTCCGCGATGAGAGGATGACGCCGTCCGCGCGAAAGGAACTTGCCGGAACGCGCTCCGGCGGGAGGGGCGCGCTCGGCGAGGGAGCCGTCTGGAATGGTTGAGCGAACGGAGACCGGCGCATGGACGATATCGGGCCTTTGCTTCAGGAACTGGCCTTAAAATACGCGAAAAAGCTCGCCGAGAGCCTCTGGGCGCTGTGTCTTTCCGTCCTGGCCAAGGCGGTGCGGGTTCTTGGAACCTTTTTCGCCTGGATGGACCGGACCGCGGGGGAGGCCTACGCCAGGCTTTCCTGGTATGAAATCGCCTTGATCGGGCTGGCGGCGGCCGCCGTGACGCTCCTTTTCCTGTTCAGGCGGCGCATCTACCGGAATTTCCTCATCTACAACATTCACTGGCTGCGCTTTCAAGGCTATTCCCGCCAGATCATCCGGGTGCGCCGGGCGGGCAGGGAGCGCCGGGTGGACATCATGGGCCTGCCCGTGCCCCTGCCCGAACGCTTTGCCTCGCTTCGCATCTACAAGGCCGTGCCCGAGCGCTATGTGGTGGCCTTCGGGGCGTACGGCAAGGACAAGGCCTTGCGGCTTTGCGACTACGCCCGGGAAGGGGGACTGGGTTACGCGGCCATGCGCCGGGATTTCGCCGACTATTTCAGGCGGACGGCCAAGTTCCAGAACCCGGCCAGCGAGACCCAGGGGCTTTTGGACTACCTCGGGGCGGCTGACCCCGGCTTCTCCCAAAACGCGAACGGCCGGGAGGGAAGCTCCCGGCCGCGCCGATTCGCCGATGACCGCCTGGACGAGGCGGCCTCCTTTTTCAGAAACGATCAATAGGAAAGAAAGCGGCGCTGGACCCAGCCTTCCAGACCGGTCTGGGGTGCGCGGACCCGCGCCCATCCTTCCTGGATCCCAAGGACCCGCACCGGCGTTCCCCGGCTGAGTACGGCCACGGGAAGGCACTGGGGCGTGGGACATTGGCGCAGTTTCAGGCGCTTGGCGCTGACGATCATAAGGTCGGCCGCCGGAGCGGGCGGCGGAGGCGGGGGCGGATTGCGCACGCACCCCGCACCGGGCTGGAAATGAAAGCCCGGCGGGCAGGGAGGTTGGGCGAAGGCGCCGCTCGCCAGGCCCAGGGCGGCGGCGAGGACAAGGATGGCCGTACCGATTCCAGCGCGTCGATTCATGCGCGTCTCCTCGAATCAAAGAGTCGTTTCGCCGATATGGCGCGAAAACGGCCTACCATGACCGGGAGCGTCCCTTCAAGCGGGAGCGCAAGACCTGGGCGCGCCTCAATAGGCGGGCAGCCTGTTGGCCCTGCTGGTGCAGCGTACGAAATTCCCGTTGCACTGGTTGTAGCAGAGGTTCCGCTGGGGGCCGAAAAACCGGTAATTGCAGTTGTCCGCGCATTGGGCCTGCTGGACGTTGCATTGCATGATGGCCTGGGCCCTGGGGGAGGGACGTCCGCCCGGTCCGCCCGGCGGCATGCCGGGAGGCGGCGCCTGGGCGACGAGGAACCCGTCCGGGGAACCGGCCGGATACGGCCCGGCGCTTTGGGCCATGACGGGGGAAGCCAGGAGGAACAGGGCCAGACCGGCGAAAAGGCAAAGGGCGTTTTTCATAGGGCGTCTCCGTGGTTGGCGTGATAAGGGCGGCATCCCGCCGCATGAGCACAATACCGCAAATCGCGCCGAGTTGCAGCGTTTTTTAAATGATGCCATGGTAGCCAGGACGCCTGTCCGGAACGAAGACGAGCAGCCGCCATTTTGCCTTTCATGAAACGCCGTCGTAGTGTTCAAGGAACTGTGTAGTTGAGCATGGCATCATCACATAACGCGCGCGGCCGCCTTGATGAAGAAGCCCTGGAGCGGGCCGCCGCCTTGTGGCGGACGTCCTCCTTCGCCATCGCCCTGACCGGGGCCGGGGTTTCGGTGGCCAGCGGCATCCCGGATTTTCGGAGCCCCAAGGGCCTCTGGGCCCGCTACGATCCCATGACCGTGGCCACGGCCGAGGCCTTGCGCAAACGGCCGAAACAGGTTTGGGAATTCCTCCTCGAAACCCTGCGCCTCGTCCAAAAAGCCAAGCCCAACCCCGGGCATTACGCCCTGGCGGCCATGGAAGAGGCCGGCGTCCTGCGGGCCGTCATCACCCAGAACATAGACGCCCTGCATCAGCGGGCGGGCTCGAAAAACGTCGTCGAGTACCACGGGGGGACGGGGCGGTGCCACTGCATGGGCTGCGGCCGGTTCCACGATCCGGCGCTCGCCGCTTCCCTGACCCCGGATGACCTGCCCTGGCTGTGCGGGGAATGCGGCGGGCTTATCCGGCCGGATATCGTGTTTTTCGGCGAAAGGATTCCCCTTGACGCCCTTGAAAAAAGCGGTCAATTGGCCTTGTCCGCCGACCTGATCCTGGTCGCCGGGACCTCGGGGGAGGTCGCGCCCGCCTGCGCCTTGCCGCGCCAGGTCAAGGCATCGGGGGGCAAGGTGATCGAGATCAATCCGCAATGCGCCTTTGAGGACGCGGCGGACGTCTGGATCCCCGCGGCCGCCGAGTCGGCGCTGCCGCGTTTGGCCGGGATGTTGCTCGGATAATTCCAACAGATTCGCGAAAGGTGATCCCAGATGGAAGCGCTTTCTCCGCATACCGGATTTTGGGCCATGCTGGCCGGGGCCACGCCGACCGTCAAGATGGTGCTGGGGCTTCTGGCCTGCATGTCCCTGGGGAGCTGGAGCATTATTTTCGTCAAGATTTTCGCCCTGGGCAGCGCCCGCAAGGACGCGGCCCGGGATTACCTGCGCTTCCAGGAGGCGGATTCCCTGCGTAGCGCCATGCACGCCCTGGGCCAGAGCAAGCAGTCCCCGGCCTACAGCGTGGGGCTCATGGCCTTTGAAGAGCTCATGCGCATGGAGGAGGCCGAGCTGACCGCTGCGGAAAAAGCCCGGGTGGCCATGGAGAACATCCGCCGGGTGCTGCGCCAGGCGGTCACGAGCGAACTCGGCAAGCTTTCGAAATCTCTTGCTTTCTTGGCGACATGTGCCAACGCCGCCCCGTTCATCGGCCTGTTCGGCACGGTCTGGGGCATCATGGACGCCTTCCATACCATCGGCCTGCAGCAATCCGCCGCCCTGGCCGCCGTGGCGCCGGGCATTTCCGAAGCGCTGGTGGCCACGGCCATCGGCCTTGGCGTAGCCATCCCGGCCACCCTGGCCTACAACTTCTTCCTCGGCTACATGCAGGCCATCGAGCGCGAGCTGGTCAATTTCGCCGGGGCCTTTTTGAACCGCATCCAGCGGGAAGTCTCCTGGGCGCCGCGCGAGCGGACCAAAGCCGCTCCCCGGCCGCGCGATCCCGAAGGGTATTAGCGCGTCCAGAGGTGGGACCCGCGCCACAATGTACGTGAAACGCAAGGAAATACGGCATCCTGGAAATATGGACAGGCTCTTTTCAAGGACGGGACGGTAGTCATGGGCATGCAGCTTGGCGGAGGCGGCAAAGGCTTTCTGGCCGACATCAACGTCACGCCCTTCGTGGACGTGATGCTGGTTTTGCTCATCATCTTCATGGTGACCGCGCCCATGATGACCGAAGGGCTGGAAGTGGATTTGCCCCAGACCCGCACGGTGAGCGCGCTTCCAAAAGACTCCGAGAACCTGGTTCTGACCATCAAGGCCGACGGCAGCCTCTTTCTCGACGAGTATCAGGTGCCCCTGGACGAGCTTGAGGGGCACGTGGCCCGGTTGGCCGTGGAGCAGAAAAAAATGCTCTTCATGCGGGCGGACCGGGAAGTGCCTTACGGCGTGGTCGTCCAGGTCATGGGCATCCTCAAGGGGGCCGGGGTGGACCGTCTGGGCGTGGTGGCTGAAAAAGAACGGCAAACGGCCCAGACCAAGCCAAAAAAATAGCGAAATCTCGATCCAACAACGCGGCCATTACCCGCAGGCGAACGTTCGATGCGCATACTGGGTTGGATTTTTTCCATTTTTCTGCACCTGACCTTTGTACTGGCCAGTCTGCTCTTCATCCAGCTCGAGCCGGTGAAGTTTGAACTGAACGCGCCGGTGTACGAGGTGGAGATCTTCAATCTCGGCCCTCCGGGGCTGCCTCCCGGCGCGCCCGGCGAACCCGGCGGCGCCTCGGGACCCCAGGCGGCCGGTCCGGACCTGCCGTCCGGCCCGGATTCGCCGCCCAGCCCGTCCGAAGCCGCCGCCGAAGAACCGAAAGCCGCCCCTCTGCCCGAACCGCCTTCGGACGCGGCGCCCGTTCCGGCCAAGCCCCAGGCGCCCGAGCCCGTGGCCGCCGTGCCGCCCGCGCCCGAACCGTCCTTCCCGGAACCCAAGTCCGAGCCCAAGCCGGAGCCCAAGCCTGAGCCCGAAGCGATTCCCATTGCGGACGAAAAGGCCAAGCGCCTGGAAGAGGAACGGAAAAAGGCCGACGAAGCCAAAAAGAAGGCCGAGGCCGAGGAACGGAAAAAAGCCGAGGACAAGAAAAAAGCCGAAGCGGAAGCGAAAAAGAAGGCGGACGAGGAAGCCAGGAAAAAAGCCGAGGCCGAGGCCAAGAAAAAAGCCGAGGACGAAGCCAAGAAGAAGGCCGAAGCCGAGGCCGAGGCCAAGAAGAAAGCGGAAGCGGACGCCAAGAAAAAAGCCGAGGCCGACGCCAAGGCCAAGGCGGACGCCGAGGCCAAGAAAAAGGCCGACGGCAAGGACGCCATCAAGGAAGCCCTGGCCGAGGCCGCCAAGAAAGCCGGAAAATCCGGATCATCCGGAAGCTCCTCCTCGTCTTCGTCCGGCGGCGATTCCCTGGCCAAGGAGATCGCCAACCTGCGCAAGAGCGTGGGCGGCGGTTCGGGCGGTTCGGGTTCGGGCTCGGGAGGAGGCGGCGCGGGCGGCGGCGGAACGGCCCTGCAGGTCTACGCCAGCATCGTCAACGACATGGTCAAAAAGAACTGGCGTTTCCCCCAGGCGGCGGCCAATCAGAATCTGTCCGCGACGGTGCAGGTGCAGATCGGCAAGGACGGCTCCATCCAGGACGCCCGTCTCGCCGCGACCTCGGGCGTCTCCAGCTTCGACGGCTCCTGCATGAAGGCCGTGGCCGAAACCCGGGAGCTTCCGGCTCCCCCGGCCGGACTGTCCCTGTTGCAACTCGTCTTCACTTCCGCGGAGCTTGGGAGATAGCCGGACGCGCCTCGCGCCCCTTCCGGCCGCATTGCAAAATCAAAACGGCCGGGCTAAGGAAAACTTCCAAGCGGCGCGCATCCCCAAAGCCGCGCCACGCGACGCACAGCGTAAGCATCTTCAACCACCATCAACGCAGAGCGGACTCGCCGGAGTTGCCCAGTATGAGCAAGAAATCCCTTTTTACAGCGTTTCTCTTTTTGTCGTTTCTGATCGCGCAGTTGGGCGGCGCGACGGGGGCGTTCGCCCAGGGCGCCCTGACGGTCAACATCCACGGCCCGGGCCAGAGCAAGATGAACATCGTCCTGGCCAGACCCTTCGCGGCCCAGGCCCAGGCGGACGCGGCGGTCAAGCTCCAGGATCTCATTTCCAAGAACCTCGCCTTCATGCCCTTCTTGAACATCGTGCCCCAGTCCAACGTGCTCGGCCAGGTGGCCGGACCCGCGGCGGAGCAGATCGATTTCAAGCCCTTCCTCATGTCCAAGATCGACGTCATGGTCACGGCCAACTGGACCCCGGGCGGCAACCTCGGCAACGTGGAGCTTCGGGCTTTCGAAGTCTATTCCCGGCAGCTTCTCGTGGGCAAGGGCTATGATTCGGTGACCGAGGCCCAGCTTCCCGAGGTGGCGGACCGCTTTTGCATGGAGCTTATGCTGAAGCTCACCGGCCAGGGCGGCTTCTTCAATTCCCAACTGGCCTTCGTCAAATCCTCCGGTCCCAAGAACTCCGAGATATGGACCGTGCGGCCCATGGGGCGCGGCCTGACCAAGATCACGGAATACGGCGATCTCGGCATGGCGGTCAGCCCGGACTGGTCCTTTGACGGGCGGCGCATCTGCTTTACCCTGATCGGTTCGCGCTCCCACTACCTGGGCGTCTGGTCCGGCGGCGGCAAGCCCAAGGTCTACACCCTGCCGTGCACCAGCGTGGTCAGCCCGAAGTTCCTGCCCAGCGGCCAGATCGCGGCCAGCCTCAACCTCCAGGGCGGCAAGACCGACATCTATCTGCTCGATTCCAACATGAAGCCGGGCCGCGCCCTGGTCAAAAGCTCGTCCATCGACGTGTCGCCGAGCTTCGACAAATCCGGCAACCTCATGGCCTACGTGTCCGACCAGACCGGCAGCCCCAACATCTACCTGCTGAACATGTCCACCGGCGCCTCCCAGCGGATCACCAAGTTCGGCTACAACACCAATCCCTCCATCAGCCCGGACGGCGCCTTCATCGCCTTCACCCGGCAGTTCGGCGGCGCCCAGAAGGTCATGCTGTACGAAATGGCCACCGGACAGGAGCGCCAGATCACCTCGGGCGGCGGCACGGACGAGAACCCGTCCTTCTCGCCCGACGGGTATTTCATCGCCTTTTCCTCCACCCGGGGCGGGGAGAAGAAGATTTACATCACCACGATTCACGGCGCCGCCCCGGTCATGGTTCCGACGGGGAACGGCCCGGCGCGCATGCCCTCCTGGGGGGCGCTGCCGCAGTAAAGGCTGCAGTGGGGCGTTGTTCTCCTGATAGAATAGGCTGGTGAGGGGGTGGCCCAAGCAACGCGAAAGAAAATTTTTTCAGGGAGACCGTAACCTCTTGCATTCCAATAAAAACAGCGTAAAGAGTTGCCGGTCTTCAGCCAATGAAGAAGTAAACCATATAGTTTTTGCAACCCGGCCGGAGGATGGATTGTCCGTAAGGCCCACACTTTGTTTTTTCCGGGAGGAAAAAATGATTCAGAAGAAGATTTTGCTTTTGGCCCTGGTGGTGATGATGCTGTCCCTGACCGGCTTCGGCTGCGCCAAGAAGGCCGCCGGTCCTGGCGATGGAACCGACGCCAGCTGGGAGGAACAGGAACGTCAGCGTCTGGAGCAGGAACGCCTCCTGCGTGAAAAGATGGGCCAGGCCTCCAACGAGCTTGCCCAGATGATCCATTTCGGCTTCGACAGCTCCGAGTTGTCCGCTGAAGCCCGTCAGATTTTGACCCGCAAGTCCCAGATCATGAACGAGTATTCCGGCATCAACCTGGTCATCGAAGGCAACTGCGACCAGCGCGGCACCGCCGAGTACAACCTGGCCCTGGGCGAGCGCCGCGCCCAGGCCGCCGCGACCTACCTGTCGAACCTGGGCATCCCGGCCGCGCGCATCTCCACCGTGAGCTACGGCAAGGAGCGTCCGCTCAATCCGGCCAACAACGAGGCCGCCTGGGCCGAGAACCGCCGCGACGAATTCCGGGCCACCTACTAGTCCGTACGATTCCGTCACCCGAACGCCGCCGGAGCAATGCTTCGGCGGCGTTTTTTTTCATCCGTCTCCGGCCGCCGGACCGCGCCCGCAGGACGGCGATGGGGACGAAAAGCGAAACGCCCGGCCGTGCGGCCGGGCGTTTCGCGTATGGACCAAGTCTTGCTGCGCCAGCGCTCAAGGTTCGGACGCAAGGCGCGAAATCAGCCAGGGAGGGCGCATCTCGAAACGCGCGGGCTGGCTTATTTGAAGCAACGCGGCGACCGGGCCGCTCTTTGCGGCCTGAAGGACCATCCGCGCGGCCGGGCCTTCCCTTCCCCGGGGAAAGCGGATTCAGGCGACCCAGGAGGCGGCCATATCCCGGATCATGGAGATGGTCTCGCCCACGGCCTTCTGGACCTTGGGCGAGCAGGTTCTCGAAAATTCGCTGACGTTTTCCGCTTCGATCAGGATGATGGACAGCTCCTCGGGCATCTCCTCGGGAAAGAGCTCATAGCCCGTCTTGAGGGTGGCGCCCAGGGTCACGGCGTGGGAATTGGACAGGGAGCTTGAGCCCATGATGTCGTCCACGGTGAGCTTCAGGATGGTTCCCGGCTCCCGGCCCAGAAGGCAGGCGTCCACGATCACGGCCTTCTTGCGGCCGAGCGTCTTGTCCAGGACCTCGAAGCCCACGGTATAGGCCACTTCCAGCTCGCCGGGAAAATTCCCGTCCGCTTCCAGCGCCTCCACCACCTCCACCCCGGCCCGGTCGTCCTGCAAGAGCGGATTGCCGATGCCCATCACGAGATAATCCTTGTTCATTGCGCTCCATGAATGCGGCCGGGGACTCGTCCCCGGCCGCGAGCTTTTGGCGTTAGAAGTTCTTGAGGGTGCGGCGCAGTTCGCCGTCGCTGCCGTAGATGTTCACTTCCATGGCCTGACCGCCGTTGACCGCGTGGGTGGCGCAGGCCAGGCACAGGTCATAGGGCCTGAAAGCCATCTCAACGTAGTTGAGCATGCCTTCGGACACGTCGCCGTTTTTGATGAAGTGCTTGGCGGCTTTTTTGATGGCCAGGTTGATGGGGCCGTTGTTGTGGGTGGTGGCCACGATGAGGTTGGCGTTCTCCACGATGCCCTTGTCGTTGGTGACGTAGTGGTGGATCAGCGTGCCGCGCGGGGCCTCGATGATGCCCACGCCCTCGCCGGGACAGCTGGTCGGCTTGGTCCAGGCGTCGGGGCTGGTGATCTCCGGATCCTCGGACAGGGCCACGCATTTTTCGGCGGCGTTTAAGAGCTCGATGGCCCGGGCCCAGTGATAGCCCAGGACCTGGTGCACCGGACGGGCGCCGAAGGTGGCGTGGAAGCGTTCGAAATGCTCCTGGGCCAGGGGGGTGTCCATGCCCGAAGCCACGTTGAAGCGGGCGAGGGGGCCGACGCAGTACAGGTTGGTCCCGGGGCCGTCCTTGATGCCCTGCCAGCCGCCGAGCTTTTTCTGGTAGGGGAATTTCAGGTACGACCAGGGCTGGACGCGCTCGGAGATGAAGTCCAGGTATTCCTTGCCCTTGAACGTGCCCACCAGCTTGCCGTCGCTGTCGATGATTTTCTGGGTTCCATCATAATAGGTGATGCGATCGTTCTCGTCGACCGAGCCCATGTAGCCCACTTCCACGCGGTACATGTCGCCGGTGACGAGGTCCATGTACTTGGGATTCTTGAGGACCACGTCGTCGAAGACCTGAAGCGTCAGCTTGCCGAGCTCCACCAGCTCCTTGGACCAGCCGTTGATCTGCTCGCGCTCCTCCTCGGTGAGCGTCTTGGACCAGCCGCCGGGAAGGGCGGCCACCGGGTGGTTGGGCTTGCCGCCCAGAACCTCGAAGATCTTCACGGCGCAGGAGCGTTTTTTGAGCACGGCCTTGCCCACTTCGGCGCCCACGGCCTGGATGAGGCCCACCACGTTGCGCACGGCCGGGGAGGCCTCGGGGCCCACCACGAAATCCGGGAACCCGAGCGCGTAGAGGATGACCGCGTGGTCTTCCACGTAATGGGAGTTGAAGAACAGTTCGCGCAGTTTGCGGCCCGCCGAGGGCGGGGTTACGCCGTAAACGCCGTCGGACGCTTTCATGGAGGCCATGAAGTGGACGGCCCGGCACACGCCGCACACGGTGGACACGGTGCGCGGCACTTCCTCGATGGGCATGCCCTGGAGGAATTTCTCGTAGCCGCGGAACTCGACGGTCTGGAAGAAGGCGTCGTCCACGTTCCCGTCGTCATCGAGGAAGATGGCGATTTTCCCGTGGCCTTCAAGCCGGGTAATGGGATTTATTTCGACTTTTTTCACAGTATTCTCCTTGCTGCGCCGCCCTAGAGCTTCTTATTGAGCGTGCCGGACGTGTACGAGTAGCGGTAGACGAACTTGGCCAGGTTGGGGAACTTCTCCATGAGCTGCTCGGTGGTCTCGATGTCCTTCAGGCTCGAAGCGATGGCGGACACGCACCGGGCGCCGAAGTCCTTGACCCCGGGGATGGGACCGCCGCAACCCCGGCAGGGGATGTTGACGTTGAGGCAGGAAGCCCCGCAGTCGCCCTGGGTCAGGGGGCCGAAGCAGATGTAGCCCTGCTGGAGCAGGCATTTGTCGGGATCGGGCTTGCCGTCCACCATGCGCTTGACCTCGCCGATGAACATGCGTTCCTGGCCGGTGATGGCCGGGTTGCGCTTGCACACGTCGCACACGGCGTGGCCTCCGGTGAGCCATGAACCCTTGGGCGGCAGGTTGCCGGAGAGGATGGCGGCGATGAGCTTGCCTACGAAATCGTGGTGCGGCGGGCAGCCGCCCACGTAGTAGTCCACGTCCACCAGCTCGTCGATGAGCATGACGCGGTCCGTGAAGCTCGGGATGGTCAGGTCGTATTTGCCGTCGAGCAGATATTCCGGGGTGGGCATGACGCCGTCCGGGTTGTCGGTGGAGAAGGTCTTGAGGTAGGCCTGATCGAACAGTTCCTTGTGGGTGTGCATGTCGCCCATGGCGGCGATGCCGCCCAGGGTGGCGCAGGCGCCGAAGGCCACCAGGGTCTTGCACTTGGCGCGCATGACCTTGACCATGTGCACGTGTTCGGAGTTGCGGATCATGCCGTCGATGAGCCCCAGGTCGATGGAGCCGTCGGGCATGGCCTCCAGGTCCTTGTATTTCACGTCGGCCACGGTGGGAGCCCAGAAGACCACCTCGATATGTTCCAGGGCGTCCACCAGGGCGTCCGAGAGATCGACCAGGGCCATTTCACAACCGGCGCAGCCGCCAGCCAAGAGGAACGCCATTTTCAGCTTTTCGGCCATGTCTATTCGCCTCCCTTCGCCTTGATGGGGTTGGGGCCGAGCTCCTTGATCTGCTCGGTGAATTCCGTGACCACCTCGGCGAATTTCTTGCCTTCGGCGCCGGAGATCCATTCCAGCCTGAAGCGGCGGGAATCGAAGCCGGCGTCCTCGATGAGCTTGGACAGAAGCAGCATGCGCCGCTCGGTCTTGTGGTTGCCTTCCTTGTAGTGGCAGTCGCCGATGTGGCAGCCGCCGATGAGCACGCCGTCCGCGCCCCGGGCCAGGGCCTCGAGCACGAATTCCGGCTCAACCGTGCCCGAGCAGGGCACCTTGATGAGCTTGATGGTGGGGGGGTATTTGCAGCGCAGGTTCCCCGCCAGATCGGCGCCCGCATAGGTGCACCATTGGCAGGCGAAGCCGACGATATTCGGGCTAAACTCCATGGGGCTCCTCCTCGTTGATCTTGCGTTTTTCGCTCTGAATCTCGGCGATGACGCCGTCCCTGCGGGTCTGACTGATGGCGGCGACTTCCTTGGGGTCGAACCCCATGGCCAGGGCCAGCAGCTGGGTGTAGTAGAAGACCGGGATCTCGTAATCGATCACCCCGCGTTCCTTCAGGATCTGCTGGGACATGTCGAACTGCAGGAAGCAGGAGGAGCAGGTGGTCACGATCATGTCGGGATCGAGCTCTTCCTTGATGGACCGCAGCTTTTCCGTGAACAGCCCAAGCGACTTTTCAACGTCCGTGGAACGCATGCCGCCCATGCCGCAGCAGGCTTCCAGACGGCTGTATTCCGGGGCCTCGGCGCCGAGCGCCTCGCACAGGTCGCGAAGGTGGGTGGGGTAGAAGGAGTTTTTCTCCTTCACCTTCATCACGTCGGACGGCCACAGGATGTGGCAGCCCGGCTGCACGGCGATTTTCAGGCCTTCGAGCTGGTACTTGAGGCTCTCCTTGATCTTTTCGACGCCGATGACCTCGTGCAGGATGTTGGAGGCGTGGTAGATGTCCGAGGTCCCCTTGAATTCCCTGCCGACCTGCCCCAGAATGGCATTCACGGCCTTTTTGCGGTCCGGCTTTTCCATGAAGTGCTTGGCTTCGCTCAAGATGCCGAAGCAGCTGTTGCAGCCGGTCATGACGTCCACGCCCAATTCCTCGGCGATGGTGATGTTGCGGCCGGAGACCGCGCACCAGGTGTTGAGGTCGAAGGACGGCGCGGTGCCCCAGGCCGGACAGCAGCCGGCGCCGGGAAGGTCCGTCAGTTCGACGCCCAGGGCCGGGAAGACCTTGCGGAAGGATTGCTCGATATCCGGGGCTTTGAACGGAATGTTGCAGCCCAGGTACAGTCCTATTTTTTCCATTTGATGATCTCCTTGCGCGCTTTAGAACAAGCCGAGTTCGCCCATGGGGCTTTGTTCCAGTATGGTCTGGATTTCCTTCTGGGCCTTTGCGTCGCCCACGGACGTGGGCGGAACCTCGGGCAGCCCCACCTTCTTGCGCAGCTCTTTGGACGACTCCGAGTACACGGCGTGGCCGGTCTCGTAGAGGTTCATCTGGCTGGTGGTGGTGGAGGTGGAGATGGCCAGTTCCCCGGCCTGGTAACGCCTGAAGGCGAAGACCACTTCCTGGGGACGCACGTTCTGCGGGCAGACCTCGGTGCAGCGGTTGCAGGCCTGGCAGCCCCAGGAGGAGCTCTCCTCGATGATTTCCTCAAGCCGGCCGTCCAGGATGTTCTTGATCAAAAGGCGGCACAGCAGGGGGAACCCCGCCTTCACGCCGGGACATACGGCCGAGCAGGCGCCGCACTGGACGCACTTCAGGATGCCGGTTCCGCCGAGGTCCATGATGGTCTTCACGGCCTCGTTTATTTTTTCCTGTTCGATGATGATTGCGGGCATGTGGCTCCTCCTACGCGGTCAGGGCCGCGATCTGGGCATAGATCTGTTCTTCCTCGTAGCCGTGCAGGACGATGGCCGCCGAGGGGCAGGCCGACGTGCACACGCCGCAGCCCTTGCACTGGGTCATGTCGATGACGGCGCGGGGACGGTCGGCGTAGGGCTTGAGGCTGATGGCGTCGTAGGGACAAAGCGGGACGCAGATGCCGCAGCCGCTGCACTTCTCGGGATGGACTTCCGAGAGGATGGGCTCGATCTTGACCTTGCCCTGGGACAGGGGAACGGCCGCGGCGGCCGCCGCGCCCTTGGCCTGGGAGACCGTGTCCGGAATGTCCTTGGGACCCTGACAGCAGCCGGCCAGATACAGGCCGCGCACCGAAGTTTCCACCGGGCCCAGCTTGGGATGCAGCTCGCGGTAGAAATTGTTGCCGCAGAACTGCAGTCCCATCTTCTGGGCCAGTTCCTTGGCGCCGTCTGCCATCTCGATGGCCGTGGCCAGGATCATGAGGTCGGTTTCGTACTCGATGGGGGTCCCGGCTTCCATATCGTAGGCCATGACCCGAAGCGCGCCGCCCGGCAGCTTTTCCACGCCGCCGACCTTGCCCCGGAAGATGTTGATGCCCATGGCCCGGGCGCCCGTGTAGTATTCGTCGTAGCCCTTGCCCGCCGCGCGCACGTCCATGAAATGCATGTTGATGGAAAGGTCGGGATATTTCTCCTTGAGGAGCCTAGCCTGCTTGATCATGTACATGCAGCACACCCGCGAACAGTGGGTGTGGAAGCGTTCGTCCCTGGAGCCCACGCAGGACACGAAGGTCATGGTATGGGGCTTGTTGACCGTGCCCGGAACGAGCAGCTTGCCGCCGGTGGGGCCGGTGGCCGAGATCAGGCGCTCCAGCTGCAGGGCGGTGATGACGTTTTCGCAGTCCGGGGCGAACTCCTTGAAGTTCTCCTTCTCCATGACCTTGAAGCCGGTGGCCACCACGATGGAGCCCACCTTGAGCTCGCGGATGGTTCCATTGGGATCAAGCGCCAGGCTTCTGTCGATGGCGCCCGCGGGGCAGGCCTTTTCACAGGGGGCGTAGATGGGCTCGCCGGTCTTCTTGCTGATCCTGGGCTCGGAGCCGATCGTACGGCCGGCGCAGTTGATGCATGCGCCCATGTCGATGACGGCCTTTTTGGGAACGGCCTGGGGGAAATGGATGTAGGCGGCGTGACGGTTGCTCAGGCCGCTGTTGAAGGCGTCGGGCGTTTTGGCCGGGCATTTCTCGGCGCAGGCGCCGCAGCCCGTGCATTTTTTCCAGTCGATGTAGGTCTGTTTCTGGCGGACCTTGACCGTGAAATTGCCGATGTAGCCTTCCACGTCATCCACTTCGGAGTAGGTCAGAAGCTCGATATTGGGATGGTTGCCCGCGTCCACCATGACCGGGGTCAGGATGCAGGCCGAGCAGTCGTTGGTGGGGAAGGTCTTGTCGAGCTGGGCCATGACGCCGCCGATGGAGGGCTCGCGTTCCACCAGATAGGTCTTGTGGCCCATGTTGGCCAGCTCCAGGGCCGCGAAGATGCCGCCCACGCCGCCGCCGACGACCAGGGCCGCGTCCGTCACGTCCACGAACTTGTCTTCAAGGGGTTTCAAGTGCGAGGCCTTGCCGATGGCCGAGGCCACGACCTTCTTGGCCTTTTCCGTGGCGCCGACGGGATCGTGGGCGTGCACCCAGGAATCCTGGTCGCGGATGTTGGCCATTTCGAAGAGGTATTTATTGAGACCGCCCGCGGCCAGCGCGGCGCGGAAGATGGGCTCGTGGGTCCGGGGCGTGCAGGCCGCGACCACGACCCTGTCCACCAGGCCGTCCCGGATATCCTGTTTGATCATTTCCTGGCCGGAATCGGAACACATGAACAGGTCCTTGCGGGCCACGGCCACGCCAGGAAGCGTCTCCGCGAACGCGCGCACCGCTTCGACGTCGATGACGCCGGCGATGTTCGAGCCGCAGTGACACACATACACGCCAACTTTTGCCATTGTTTCCTCCTTGGAGTTATTCGGAACAAGGACGGCTTGGCCGCCTTGCCGATGCGCCTGTATGCGTCTCTTGAAAGAGATGTTTATACTGTCGTACTTCTCCTGCGTCACGCCTCCTTATTGATGTGATCGATTGAATACTGGATATGGCATTGATAAAACCGTTAGAAAAGCGCATTCACAAAGTTTATCTATGAGAATCTTGAATACCCATAGATGGATGTGATTGCTCTTCTATGGTAATGTTTTGAGGATTTTTCTTCTTGTGGTCAAATTGAAAATAGATATGCATTGATAATGGAGTTATTTGAAATTTTAATGTGTTTGGACAAGCGGCATGGTGACAGCTCCTGCGCCGCCTGCTAGATTTCCGCCGGGGGACGCCATGCCGCGCAGGAATGATTATTTCGTCCAGGCGATCGCCTTGCATCGCCGGGGATTGACCGCACAGGCCAGGAGCCTCTACGCCAGGGTTCCGGCCGATGCGCCCGAACGCGCCCAGGCGCTTTTTTTGGGGGCCGCCGCCGCGCATCAGGAAGGGCTTTTGGAGGAGGCCGCCGAAGGCTACCGCCAGGCGCTGACAGCCGATCCCGGTCAGGCCGAGGCCGCCCTCAATCTTGGTCTTTGTCTTCGGAGCCTGGGGGACGCTTCAGGCGCCGCCGCAGCCTTCGTCCTGGCCGTCGGACTTTCGCCCGGGGACGCGGCTTCGCATCTCGGTCTGGGCACGGCGCTCATGGAGACGGGTGATCTGGCCGGAGGGCTGGCCGAAATGCGCCGGGCGGCAGGATTGGCCCCGGACGACCCGGACGCGCAAAACGGCCTGGGCCGGGCGCTTCGGGCCGTGGGCGACCTCGACGGCGCAGCCACGGCCTTCGTTCGGGCCATGGAACTCGCGCCAAAGGACGCCGACGCGCGCAACAACCTGGGCGCGGTCAGGAAAAGCCAGGGCCGCCTGGGGGAAGCCGCGGGCCTGTTCCAGGAGGCGGCCGCCCTTGATCCGGCCTTCGCCGGGGCCCGGGAGAACCTGGGCGACGCCCTGCGCGACATGGGCTGCGACGGCGAGGCCCGGATGGCCTACGAGGAGGCGCGTTCGCTCGGCGGCGCCCCGGGCGCGTCCGTGAAGCTTGCCCTTTTCACGCCCATGTTTCCCGAGGACGGGGCGGCCATCGTCCGGGCGCGCGAGAAGGCGGCTCAGGAGCTGACCGCACTGGCGCGCTCGGGCATGCGCCTTGAGGACCCCTACGCCGAGGTGGGGTACGCGAATTTCTACCTGGCCTATCACGGGCTCGAGGACAGGCCGCTTCAGGAGGCGGCCGCGCGCATGTACCTTGCCGCCTGCCCCGGGCTCGCCTTCACGGCCCCCCATTGCCGCGAGGGGAGGGCGGCCGGGGAGCGCGTCCGCATCGGCTTCATCTCCGCCTTTTTGCGCGAGCACACCATCGGCAAGCTCAACCGGCGGCTCATCGAGGCCCTGGACCCCGAGCGGTTCGAGAAGGTCGTCCTGCGTCCGGCCGGACCGAGGGACGCCTTCGGACGGGCCATCGACGCGGCCGTCCACAAGATCGTGGAGCTGCCCGACGATCTGGGCGGGGCGCGCCAGGCCGTGGCCAGGGCCGCCTGCGACATCCTGTATTATACGGATGTGGGCATGGACGCGCTGACCTATTTCCTGTCCTTCGCCCGGCTCGCGCCCGCCCAGTGCGTCACCTGGGGGCATCCGGTCACCACGGGCGTTCCCAACATGGATTATTTCCTGTCCATGCGGGAGATGGAACCGGATAACGCCCAGGATTCCTACAGCGAAGCCTTGCTTCTCGCCGACGGGCTCAGCGTGATCTACGATAAGCCGTCCCTTGCCGGTCCGCCGCTTGGGCGCGAAGCCTTCGGTCTGCCCGAGGACAAGCGCCTGTATGTCTGCCCCCAGAGCCTTTTCAAGATGCATCCCGATTTCGACGCGGCCGTGATCGACATCCTGCGCCGGGATCCGGGCGGACTGTGCGTCTTCATCCATGAACCCCATCCTCATCCGGCGGAGGTCTTCACCGCCCGCGTGGCCCGCAGGGACGAGGAGGCGGCCCGGAGGCTGGTCTTTTTGCCGCGCATGCCTCCCGAACGTTTTCTTCATCTTTTGGCCGTGGCCGACTGCCTGCTGGACACGTTTCCCTTCGGCGGCGGGAACACCACCCTGGAGGCTATGGCCGTGGGCGCGGCGCCGGTCACCCTGCCCGGACGCTTCGCCCGGGGACGGATCACCCAGGCCTTCTACCGGCTCATGGGCTTTACGGAGCTTGTGGCGGCTGATCCAAGAGCGTACGCGGAGCTTGCCTTGCGCATGGCCCGGGACCGGGATTTCAGGCAATGGACCAAAACCGAGATCGAGGCCAGGCGGGACGTCCTGTACGGCGCGCCCGGGGTCGCCCGGGCCATGGAGCGAACCTTTCTACGCATGCTCGCCGAAAGGCGGGCCAAAGGGGACGATGGTGGAAACGCGTAAGGGCGGCCTGTTGTGGATCGTGGCCACGCCCCTTGGCAACGACGGGGATTTTTCCCCGCGCGCCAGGGATGTTCTTACCGGGGCCGGATTGATCCTGGCCGAGGACACCCGCCGGGCCGGGCTTTTCTTCAAGCGTCTGGGACTGCCTCCGCGCCGCTTCATGAGCTTCTACGATCACAACGAGGAGGGGCGCATTCCCCAGGTCCTGGAGATTCTGGAGGCGGGCAATGACGTGGCGGTCATCTCGGATGCGGGTACGCCCCTGGTGTCCGATCCCGGATACCGGCTGGTCCGGGCCTGCCGGGAGGCCGGGTTCGCGGTCTCGCCGGTACCCGGGCCGTCGGCGGTGACAGCGGCGCTCTGCGCCAGCGGACTCGCTCCCCATCCCTTCACATTTCTTGGATTCTTGCCGCGAAAATCCTCCGACATCCGCAGACTTTTTGAAAAGCACGCCGGAACGGGCTGCACCCTGGTCTTTTTCGAGCGGGCCACGAGGCTGCCCAAGGTGCTGCCCCTGGCCGCCGCCGCCCTGGGCGACCGGGACTGCTGCGTGGCCAGGGAACTCACCAAGACTCATGAGGAATTCCTGACCGGAACGTTGGAGGAGCTTTCCGGGCGCGAGATGACCCTGCTCGGCGAGATCACCGCGGTCATCGGCCCGGCCCTTGAATCCGAACGAACCGGAGCGGGGGAAATGGCCCGGATTCTGGCCGGGGAGGCGGACGCCGGAGGCAGGCCCAAGGAGATCGCGCGGCGGGCGGCCGCCAGGGCCAAGGGTTGGACGCCGAGCCAGGCGTACGAGCTTATGACCTGCGGAAAATACGCCGGGAAGGAATCTTCTTGATTCTTTTGATTGGCGTTTGCGCGGGCGATTGATATGTTTTATGAAAAGGAGCGTGGCAAGGCGCCGTATCGGCCATTGCGGAGAAAGGAGGGCGAATATGCCTGAAGCAGCGGGCCGTATCGATCTTGTGAAGCTCTACGAGCGCTTTGACAATGATCCCGAACTGATACGTCAGGTGCGCGATCTTTTCGTCCAGGACAGCCCCGGCCGTCTGGAAAAAATCGCCAAGGCCCTGGCGGAAGACGACGTGGACGGAATGGTCAAGCTGGCCCATTCCCTCAAGGGGGTGTGCGCCACCATTTACGCGGAGCCGTTACGGCAAAAAGCCCTGGAAGTGGAAATGGCCGCCCGCGGCGGGGATGTCTCCACGATGAAACGGGCCGTTCCGGAGATGGCCGGCATGCTGGCGGACTTGACCGCGTTTCTTTCTTCCCTGCCGTAGCTTTTTTTCGGCCCGCCCTATTATTTTAATTTATTCCCTGTTTTTTCAGGGTGTTAAATTTTTTTACAATGTGGGGTGGAAATGCTTGCATGCGGCGTCCGCTGAGCATAAAGAGGGCGCATGCGTTTCGCTGAAACCGCCCATGATTCCGTCCCCGTAATGGCTCGCGTTCGCGCCAGGGGACGTTTCCTTTTCGCCGGGGAAGAAAAGTTCTTCCTTCGGGGGGCTACCTATGGCCCCTTTCCTGAAAACAAAAACGGCGAGCCCCTGCCCGAGCCGGAAGCCGTCGCGCGCGACTTCGAACTGATGCGCGCCGCAGGCGTCAACACGGTGCGCGTCTATTACGTCCCTCCGCGCTGGTTCCTGGACCTGGCCCAGGCCCATGGCGTCTATGTCATGGCGGGCATCCCCTGGCCCCAGCACCTGTGCTTTCTGGACCAGTGGGAAGTGCGCGAGGAGATCAAGCGGACCGTACGCGAGGCCGCGCGCCTGCATCAAGGCCACCCGGCCATTCTGGCCTGGCTTGTGGGCAACGAGATTCCCACCCACATCGTGCGCTGGCACGGGGCGGGCAAGGTGGAAAGGTTCCTGGAAAAACTTTGCGCCATCGTGCGCGAGGAAGACTCCGGGGTCATGGTCTCCTACGCCAATTACCCCTCCACTGAATATCTGCGTCTGCCGTTTCTGGATTTTCTGAGCTTCAACCTCTATCTGCACGACGAGAAATCCTTTTCCGCCTACGTGAAGCGCCTGCAGAACGTGGCGGGGGACCTGCCCCTGGTTCTGTCCGAACTGGGCATGGACAGCATGCGCCACGGGGACGAGGCCCAAGCGGCCTTTCTCTCCTGGCAGCTCGCCCGGGCCTTCGAGCTGGGCGTATCCGGCGCGGTGGCCTTCGCCTGGACCGACGAATGGTTCACCGGCGGCAACCTTATCGAGGACTGGGCGTTCGGCATGGTCACGGCGGACAGGACGCCCAAGCTCGCCTATGAGGCCGTGTCCAGGGTCTTCAACGCCCCGTTGCCGCCCCTGCCCGAAAATCCGCCCTTCATCTCCGTGGTGGTGTGCGCCTATAACGCCGATTCCACCATGGAAGGGTGCATGGCTTCCCTCGCCAGGGTGGACTACCCCAGGTTCGAGGTGATCGTGGTGGACGACGGCTCCACCGACGCCACCGGCCGCATCGCCGACGACTACGCCGCGCGGCATCCTTTTATAAAGGTCATCCACCAGCCCAACATGGGCCTTTCAGCCGCCAGAAACGCCGGGCTTCACGCCTCCGCGGGCGGCGACGCGGACATCGTGGCCTACACGGATTCCGACTGTTACGTGGACGAGCACTGGCTGCGCTATATGGCGCTGGCCATGGCGGACGGCCGGTTCGCGGCCGTGGGCGGCCCCAATCTGCCGCCGCCCGAGGATAGCCTCACCGCCGCCTGCGTGGCCGTGTCTCCCGGCGCGCCCACCCATGTCCTGGTCACGGACGAGGTGGCCGAGCACATTCCGGGTTGCAACATGGCCTACCGCAAGGACCGGCTCCTTGAGATCGGCGGCTTCGACGCCCTGTACCGGGCGGCCGGGGACGACGTGGACGTGTGCTGGCGGTTGCAGGATCTCGGCTACGTCATCGGCTTTTCCGCCGCCATGTTCGTCTGGCACCACCGCCGCAACACGGTCAAGGCCTACCTCAAGCAGCAGAAGGGCTATGGCCGGGCCGAGGCCCTGCTCATGCCCAAGCACGCTTTCCGCTTCAACGCCCTGGGCAATTCCCGCTGGGCGGGCCGCATCTACGGCGACATCAGCGGCGTGCTCCTGGCCCAGCGTCCGGTGATCTATCACGGCGCCTTCGGCCTGGGCCTGTTCCAGACCCTCTACGAACCCAAGGGCTCCTTGGCCGCCTATCTGCCGCTCTCCATGGAGTGGATGGCCGCGGCGCTCTTTTTGCTGCTCTGCGGTTTACTGACGCCCGTTCTGGGCTTCGCCGGACTGGCCATGGCCGCGACCTCCATCGTGTTCGCCGCGCACCGCGCCAGCAAGGCCAGGCTGCCCAAGCATCACGACACGCTTAAAGCCCGGGCGCTCATCGTGGCCCTGACCCTCTCCCAGCCGGTCTTGCGCGGCCTGACCCGCTACCGCACCCTGTGGGATCTGCGGCGCAAGGGTCGTTGGGTCGCCTCGGAGCCGCCCCAGTATTACGGAACGGTCCATGCCGTGGACGCCATTCCCAGGGTCTCGCGTTTCAAGCGGATCGGGGAGTTCATCGGCATGTTCGCCCACCGGCTGACCTTCCACCGCTTTTTCTGGAACCAGGAAGGCCTTGAGCGCGAGGCTCTGGTGGCCCAGGCCATGAAGGCCCTGGACCGCATGGGGCGGCGCTACGCCACGGACGCTGGTTTCGCCGCCAGCTCCTCCCACGCGCCCTGGGATTTGAAGATCGCCTCGGGCCCGGGCATGACCTGCTCGGTGCGCCTGACCGTGGAAAATCACGGCGGCAATAAACGTTTCGTCCGCCTGGCGGGCATGGTCCTGCCCACGGCCACCACCGCGGCCGGATTGGGGCTGACCCTGGCCGGGGCGCTCGCCTTGCTTCCCGTGTCGGCCGTCGCGAGCGCGGCTGTCTTGTGCGCGACGGGCGTTTTGGCGTTGCGGGCCTTCTACGGCGTGTACCGCAGCGTGTCCCTGGTGAGCGTATTGACGCAGTACCTGATGCTTCTTGGCGCGGCGCAAGCCGATACCCCGTCCTCCCCCCTGAGCCCTGGCGCGGCCGGTCGTAACGGCCAGCATGACGAGTGCGCGTCCGGGCCGGCTTCGGCCTAGATCATGAGCACGTTCAAAAGGCTTTTGGCCTACCTGCGTCCGTACCGCGCCTGTTTTTTCCTGAACCTGGGACTGGTGGGCGTCATCAGCCTCCTGGAGCTCTTGAAGCCCTGGCCCATCAAGCTGGCCGTGGACCAGATCATCGGCGGAAAAGCCCTCGAATTCTGGGGGATGACCATCGATCCGGCCGTCTATTCCCTGGCCTTCAAGCTCGGCTGGGTGATCGCGCTGCTGCTGGCCGCCCATTTCCTGGTGGGCTTCGCCCAGCTGCTCAACAACTACCTGACCATCCGCATGGGCCAGGACATGGTCCAGGACCTGCGCTGCGACCTGTTCGCCCATCTGCAGCGCCAGTCCCTGTTGTTCCACCAGAAACGCCCCACCGGCGACCTCATCTACCGGGTCATGGGCGACGCCTACGCCGTGCAGACCCTGCTCATGAACGGGGTGTTCACCACGTTGACCAGCGCGGCGCTGCTGATCGGCATGCTGGCCGTGTGCCTGTCCGTGGACCCCTGGCTCACGGTCTATTCCATGTGCGTCATCCCGTTCCTGTTTCTGGCCATCAAGCGGGTGAGCAAGCGCATCGCGGACCTGACCACCGAGGCCCACATGACCGAGAGCGCGGCCTATTCCACGGCCCAGCGCATTTTTTCCTCCATCTCCCTCATCCAGGCTTTCGCCCGGGAGGACGAGGAATACAAGACCTTCGAGCATGAGAGCCAGATTTCCTTCGATCGCAAGCTTTCCCTCTACGCCCTGCAAACCGCCTACGGCTGGATCGTCAGCGGCATCACCGCCGCGGGCACCGCGCTGGTGCTCTACGTAGGCGTGCGCCACGTGCTGGACGGCGAGCTGTCCACGGGCGAACTGCTGGTCTTTCTGGCCTATCTGGCTTCGCTGTATACGCCGCTCAATAACCTGAGCACCACCGTGGCAGGCATTCGCGGCTCCCTGGCCCGGGCCCGCCGGGTGCTCGACATCATGGACGTGGACGAGTCCGTGGCCGAATCGCCGGATGCCAAGCCCATAGCCATCCCCAAGGGCGCGGTGACCTTCGACAACGTCTCTTTCGGCTACGAGCCCGGGCGCCCGGTTCTCTCGGGCGTGGATTTCACCTGCCGGGGCGGCTCCACCGTGGCCGTGGCCGGCCAGACCGGCGCGGGCAAGACCTCCCTGGTGAGCCTCCTCTTGCGGCTGTTCGATCCGCAGACCGGGCGCATCCTCATAGACGGGCAGGATCTGCGGGATGTTACGCTGTCGAGCCTGCGTGAGCGGATTTCCATCGTCCTGCAGGAAACCCAGCTGTTTCCCATGAGCATCCACGACAACATCGCCTACGGCCGCAAGCAGGCCACCCGCGAGGAGGTCGTGAACGCCGCCAAGCTGGCCGGCGCCCACGAGTTCATAAACGCTCTGCCCCAGGGCTACGATTCCATGCTCGGCGAATGCGGGGCCAATCTTTCCGGCGGCCAGCGCCAAAGGCTCTCCATCGCCAGAGCGCTTTTGAAGGACGCGCCGCTTCTTATTTTCGACGAGCCCACCTCGGCCCTTGACGCCGAGACGGAAGAACTTATCATGACCGGGTTGGACCGGCTCATGACGGGACGGACCACGTTCATCATCGCCCACCGCCTGTCCATGCTGCGCAGGGCGGACCTTATTCTCTACATCAAGGACGGACGCATCTTCGAGATGGGTTCCTATGAAGAGCTCATGCGCGCCGGCGGGGAATTCGCCCGCTTGAGCGCCATGCAGACCGGCGATACCGCCGGAAACGGGAAAAAGGCCGCTCAGTGAAAAAACGCGTGATCATCGTCTCCGGTCTTGCGGCCACGTACCCCCTGGGCGGCGTGGCCTGGGACTACCTCCAGTACCTGCTGGGCTTTGACCAGCTCGGCCACGAGGCCTATTATCTGGAAGACACCGGGGGCTGGGCCTTCGATCCGGTCGGCGTCACCTTCACGGACGATCTCACCTACCACGCGGCCTATCTGACGGACTTCCTGCGCGCCCTGGCGCCGGGTCTGGAAAAGCGTTTTTGCGTGGTCGGCCCGGATGACCGCCACTGGGGCATGAGCCGGGAAGAACTGCTTTCCGTGATCTCCCGGGCGGACGTCTTCATCAACGTGTCCACCACCTGCCAGTTGCGCGAGGAATACGCCGCAATCCCGGTCAAGGTCCTGATCGACTCCGATCCGCTCTACACCCAGTCGGGCGTGCCGGCCTACGTGGCCGGGGAAGCGGACGAGGGGACCCGGGCCAATATCGAGAACATGCTGCGTCACGACGTGTTCTTTTCCTTCGGCGAGAACGTGGGGCGGCCGGACTGCCTCATGCCCACCGCGCTTTTCGACTGGAAGCCCACCCGCCAGCCCATCGCGCTCGACTGCTTCGACAAGGCCCCGGCGCCCAAGCGTCAGGTCTTCACCACCGTGCTTTCCTGGCGTCCCAAGGAGGACGGGCCGGTGGTGGACGGCGTAGCCTACGGCGGCAAGAATCTTGAATTTTTGAAGTTGATCGACCTGCCGCAAAAAACGGACGCGGTTTTGGAGCTGGCCATCGGCGGCGGAGAGCCTCCCAAGGAAGAGCTTGCGGAAAAGGGCTGGCGGCTTGAGGACGGCCTGGCCATCTCAGCCACGCCCTGGAAATACCGGGACTACATATGGGACGGTTTCGCCGAGTTCTCCACGGCCAAGAACGCCTATGTGGCCTCCAGAAGCGGCTGGTTCTCCTGCCGCACGGCTTGTTATCTCGCCTCCGGCCGTCCGGCCGTGGTTCAGGATACTGGATTTTCACGATTTTTTCCCACAGGGGAGGGCGTCATGGCCTATACGGATGCGGACGGCGCCCTGGCCGGGCTCGACGCCGTACGCGCCGACTGGGCCCGTCACTCCAAAGCGGCTATGGCCTTCGCCAAAGAGCATTTCGACGCCCGAACCGTTCTGTCGCGCCTGTTGCGCGACGCGTTGAGGTAGGCGGCCATGCGGCGCTCGTCAATGTTTATGGCCCCCTTGCGTCTGACGGCCTTCATCGCCGTCCTGGGCGCGCTGACCCTTGCGCCGGCGGCGCACGCGGCGGGGTGGGGCGTGAAGCAAAGCGAAGTGCGCTGGTTGCTCATGCCCGGGGGCGAGCGCTTCTATTCCGTCGGCGCGGACACGGTCAACGGCGGCCACGACGGCGAGAAGGCCAAAAAGAACCAGGGCTATTACTGGAAACGCTACTACAAGACCCACGCCGCCTGGGCCAGGGACGCCGAGACCAGACTGCGCAAATGGGGATTCAACACCCTGGGCGGCTGGTCGGACCCCACCCGGGACATGCGCCTGCCGCTCATTCCCGAACTGGACCTCGGCCGCAACGCGCGCCTGCACTGGTTCGACATGTTCGCCCCCGATTCTCCGGAAATCGTCTTCCAGAAGGCCAAGGAGCTGACGGAGAAATTCCGCAACGACAAACGGACCATCGGTTATTTCACCGACAACGAGGCCGGCTGGTGGAACGCGCCGCTTTTTTCCTGGTACTTGAAGGCCGACGAATCCCTCTACGCCAAGCGCGCCCTGCTTGATCTCGTCAAGAATCATTACGGCGGGAACTGGAACCGGCTTTTGGAGGATTTCGTGCCGGGGCCCGGCGCGGATTCCTTCGACGACCTGCGCAAGCCCGGAGCGCGTCTCAAGCTGCGTCCCGGCGGTTACGGCATACGGCTCATCGACCGGTTCACATATATTTGCGCCCGGCGCTACTACAAGCTGGTCCGGGACGCGCTCAAGCGAGCGGACAGGGAAGCCCTGGTCATCGGCGACCGGCTGCCCCTGTATTATCATCAGGACGCCGTGCGAGCGGCGGCCGGACTGGTGGACGTTCTCTCCACCAACTACAACGTGGACGTGGAGGACGGCTGGGTCGCGCCCTATTATTTCGAAGGTCTCGCCGCCCTCAACCCCGCCCCAGTCCTCATTTCCGAATTTTTCTTCGCAGCCAAAGAAAATCGCAGCGGTAACGCCAACAACGGCCACCTCATGCACGTGACCACGCAGGAGGAGCGCGCCCGGGGCGCGGCCGCCGCGGCCCGCAATTTCGCGAAATTCCCCAATGTCACCGGCGCCCACTGGTTCCAGTACTACGACGAGCCCACGGGCGGGCGCGGCGACGGCGAGGATTTCAATATGGGGCTGGTGGACATCCACAACGATCCCTACGAGGGGCTGACCAGCGCCCTGAAGGAGGCCAACGCCGAGACCCACGCGCTGCACGAGGCGAGTTCCTGGGCTGCTTTCAAAAATCCCCGCCGCATTCTCAAGACGAAAACCCCCATCAACGTGACGGACAATTCCCTGGCGGATTGGACGGACAAGGCCGGAACGCGGCTGACCGGCTTCACGGCGTCGCCCAAGCCCTACATGCCCTTTGGCGACGTGCACGTGGCCTGGGACGAGAAGGGGCTCTCCTTCATGCATCTGGCGGAGAACTACGCCGACCTTTCGCTTCTCGACTACCAGGGGGACTACCCCCTGTCGGAAACCTATCAGATTCACGTGGAGCTTGAGACCAAGGCCGGACCGCGCCATTTCGCCGTCCACCTGACGCCGAAACCCCACGAGAAATACGAGGGACGCTTCGAACTCGTACCGAGCCTGTATGAATACGGGCCGGATGGTTCGGCGCGTCCCCTTGACAGTACGGGCCTTCTCCAGGCCTTGGACCGGCCTTTGCCGCACATTGCGGTGGAGTTTTTTCTTCCGGCTTCCATGCTCGGCCTCGAACGATTGTCGGCCGGGAACCTGAAAAGCATGCGAATCCGCGTGGGAAACTTTTACCGTGAAATGGAAATGTCCAGTGACGGCGGACCGATAGCGCTTGTGGAGAACTGGTGATGAAAAATCGCCGGAAGCGCTTTTTTTTCTGGATTTTTGCGATGAAAAGAGAGAATTACCGGATTCCGGCGGGGCAAGGGATTACCCGCCGGCCCCACATTCATGTCTTTTCGGGAGAAAGGGTATGAGTAAGGTGATCTTGGTCACCGGCGGCGCAGGCTACATTGGTTCACATGCCTGCAAGGCCTTGAAGGGCGCCGGTTTCGAACCGGTTACCATTGACAATCTGGTTTGCGGGCACAAGCGCGCCGTACAATGGGGCCCCCTTTTTCAGGGCGACATCCAGGACGACGAAGCTCTCGACGCGGTCTTCACGATGTACAAGCCGCTCGGCGTCATGCATTTCGCCGCCTACGCGTACGTCTACGAGTCCATGATCGACCCGCAAAAATACTACCGCAACAACGTGGGCGGCACGCTCAACCTGCTTGAAGCCATGCGCCGCCACCATTGCGACAAGATCGTGTTCTCCAGCACCTGCGCCACCTACGGCATGCCCGACAAGCTGCCGCTCAGCGAGGACCATCCTCAGCGTCCCATCAGCCCCTATGGACGCAGCAAGCTCATGATCGAGGAAATCCTCAAGGATTATGAGCGCGCCTACGGGCTGCGCTATGCCACCCTGCGCTATTTCAACGCGGCCGGATCGGACCCCGACGGACAGATCGGCGAGAAGCACGATCCTGAAACCCATCTGGTGCCCCTGGTCATCGGCGCGGCCCAGGGCGTACGGCCTTTCGTGAACATCTGCGGCGGGGACTATCCCACCACGGACGGCACGGCCGTGCGCGACTACGTTCACGTGACCGATCTGGCCCAGGCCCATGTGGCCGCCGCCCGGCATCTGCTCGACGACGCCTTGAGCTTCACCTTGAACCTGGGCGCTGGCGAGGGCTACTCCGTGCGCCAGGTGGTGGACACGGTGCAAAAGATCTCGGGCCGGGACGTGCCCGTCAAGGAAGCGGAACGCCGCCTGGGCGATCCGCCCGCGCTCTACGCCGACGCCTCCGCCGCCCGCAGCTTCCTCAATTGGCGGCCCAGGTACTCGGACATCGAAAACGTCGTGGCCACCGCCTGGCGCTGGCACAGCGGACACGCCGCCTAGACGTTTACGCGGCCCGGCCGCCATCCTCTTTGACCACAAGACGCCTTGCGTGCTAGGAAATGAACAAGCCGCAAGGCGTCTTGCTTTGCATAAAGGGGGGAGGCCTATGACCGAGATCAAGGGCATGGCCGTTGATTTCGACCGCATCCGCAACAGAAACGAGCAGCGGGTCATCAATCTGCTGGAAGGCGTTCTCGACGAATTTCCGCTTTTTTCGCCCAACGTCACGGATATCGAGGATATTTTCGCCCTGACCCTGAACCGGCTGCCCGCGCGCTACGTGCAGCCCGTCACCCTGGTCATTGATGAGCCTGTGGGGGAAGAGGCAATCAAGGAGGTGATCCGCAACGTGATCATCACTGTGATCATGCGGCCCAACCACTAAGGCCGGGCAAGGGACCGCTCCAAGCCCGCGCAATCCGGCGCAGACCGGTTTTGCGATGGGCGATGCGGACCAAGGCAAGCGCGCCAGGCAGGCGGGAGCGCCGCGCCGCCTGACGCTTTATCCCGATCGATTGGCGGAGGCATCCATCCGCGCCTTTCGCTTTGCAAACTCCAGCGCAAGACGCAAAAAAAACAGGTCCGACGCGCGCAACGCATCGGACCTGGCTTTTTTTGAGTCGTCGTCGCGGCGGACCGGGCGAGCGGTCTGGGCGGGAGACGCTGCGGGTTCTCACGCCCTCGCGAGGCGGTCTACGGTTCTATTTGGCCGCGCCGGCCTGTTCGCCGGTAAGGCCGAACCGGCGGCCGCGCGCGGCGTATTCCGCAAGGGCCTTGTCGAATTCCGCTTCGTTGAAATCCGGCCAGTAGGTGTCCGTGAAGTAGAACTCGCTGTAGGCCATCTGCCAGAGCAGGTAGTTGCTGACGCGGATTTCCCCGCTGGTACGGATGATGAGGTCGGGATCGGGCTGCCCGGCGGTGTAGAGATGAGCGGCGAAGACCTCGTCGGTGATCTCCTCGGGATTGAGCCCCTTGGCGGCGATCTCCCGGCAGGCCTTCAGGATTTCCTGGCGGCCGGAGTAGTTGAGCGCCAAGTTGAGGGTCATCTGGTCGCATTTCGCGGTCTTGGCGCAACAAAACTCCAGAGCCTTGCGCACGGCCAGGGGCAGCCCGTCCGCATCGCCCAGGATGCGCAACCGGATGGACTGGCTGATGAGGCTGTCCAGCTCCCGGTTGAGAAAGCGCACCAGGAGATCGAAGAGAAAGCGCACTTCGTCCTTGGGCCTGCCCCAGTTTTCCTTGGAGAAGGTGTACAGGGTCAGGTGCCTGACGCCGAGCTTCCGGGCGTGGGTGACGATGGCCTTGGCCGCTTCGGTCCCGGCCTTGTGCCCATCGCTTCTGGAAAGCCCCCGCTGTTGCGCCCACCGGCCGTTGCCGTCCATGATGATGGCCACATGCCGGGCAATGGTGACGTCTTTGATGGCTAAATCTCCATGATTTCTTTTTCTTTGGCCGAATAGGACTCGTCGCATTTGACCACGTAGGCGTCCGTGAGTTTCTGCACGTCTTCCTGCCCCTTGTGCATCTCGTCTTCGCTCAGCGTCTTGTCGTTTTTCTTCTTTTTGAGCGCCTCGTTGGCGTCGCGGCGGATATTGCGCACGGCGACCTTGGCGTCTTCGGCGTATTTCTTGGCCACCTTGGCCAGATCCTTGCGCCGCTCCTCGGTAAGCGGCGGGATGGCGATGCGGATGATCTTGCCGTCGTTGACCGGATTGAGCCCCAGATCGGATTTCAGGATGGCCTTTTCCACCTTGGAGAAGGCGGACTTGTCCCAGGGCTGGATGGTGATGGTCCGGCTGTCCGGCGTGGAAACCGAGGCGATCTGATCGAGCGGCGTGGGCGTGTCGTAGTAATCCACCTTGATTCCGTCCAACAGCGAGGCGCTGGCCCGTCCGGTGCGCAGCTTGGAAAAATCCTTTTCCAGGCTTGCCAGGGCTTTTTTCATTCTGTCTTCAGCGTCTTTGAGCGTTTCCTTCATGGCGATCAGCCTCCTTGAACAATCGTGCCGACGTTTTCTCCCGAAAGGACCCGGGCAAGATTCCCGGCGACGAACATGTTGAACACGACGATGGGCAGTTTGTTGTCCATGGCCAGGGAAATGGCCGTGGCGTCCATGACCCGGAGCCGCTTTTCCAGAACGTCCATATAGGTCAGGTCCTGGTATTTCACGGCGTCGGGAAATTTTACAGGATCTTTGTCGTAAACGCCATCCACCTTTGTGCCCTTGAGAATGGCCTCGGCGCCGAGTTCCATGGCCCGCAGGGCGGCGGCGGTATCCGTGGTGAAATACGGGCTGCCGATGCCGGCTGCGCAGATGACGATGCGGCCTTTCTCGAGATGCCTGTCGGCCCGGCGGCGGATGTAGGGTTCGCAGACCTCCTTCATGTCGATGGCGGACATGACCCTGGTGGACAACCCCTGTTTTTCCAGGGCGTCCTGCACGGCCAGGGCGTTCATGACCGTGGCCAGCATGCCCATGTAATCGGCCGAGGCCCGGTCCATGCCCGCAGCCTGGTCGGAGACGCCGCGAAAGATGTTGCCGCCGCCGATGACCAGGGAGATGCGGGCGCCAAGCTCCGCGCCCTTCGCGATGTCCCGGCAAAAGGCTTGGATGGTGGGGCCGTCCAGACCGAAAGGTTTGCCGCCCGCCAAGGCTTCACCGCTTATCTTAAGCAAAACCTGGGAAAATCGCAATTTGCCCATGAGACCCCCTGTGATTTTATGGTTCGAGGCGCACGGCGGCCCATGGTCCGGAGAAAGCGGGGCGCGTTCCCCGGGCGAACGCGAAAAACGCCATGCGGCCGCTGCATCGGAAAACGCGCCCGGGACGCGGCGGTCCCGGGCGCGAGGCAAAAAAAACGGGCCTTGCGGCCCGTTTGGCGTTTATTCTTCGGCGTCTTCGCCGAGGGCGAGGCGGGTGAAACGTCCGATCTGGATGTTTTCCCCCAGCACCCCGACAAGGTCGTTGATGAGGTCCTGGATGGTGAGCTTGTCGTCCTTGATGAAGGGCTGTTCCAGCAGGCAGACTTCCTTGTAGTACTTCTTGACCCGGCCCTCGACGATCTTCTCGGCGATGTTGGCCGGCTTGCCTTCCTGCATGGCCTGGTGCTTGAAGATTTCCTTTTCCTTTTCAAGCAGATCGGCGGGCACCTGATCGGGGCTGACGCACACGGGGTTGGCGGCGGCGATCTGCATGGCCACGTTCTTGGCGAACTCCTGGAATTTCTCGGAGCGGGCCACGAAGTCGGTCTCGCACTTGATTTCCACCATGACGCCGATCTTGCCGGTGTTGTGGATATAGGAGCCGATCACGCCCTCGGAGGTGGCGCGTCCGGCGCGCTTCTGGGCCTTGGACAGGCCTTTTTCGCGCAGCCAGGCGATGGCTTTTTCTTCATCCCCGCCGCTTTCCTGCAGGGCTTTCTTGCAATCCATCATGCCCGCGCCGGTTTTGTCGCGCAGGGTTTTCACCGATTGAGCAGTAATGCCCGACATAAGCTTATCCTCCTGGAAACGTAGCAATATTCGCTGTTGAACTATTCCGCGGCCTCAGCTTCGGCATCCGCGCCGGACGCGGCGGAGGCCGCTTCGGCGGCCGGGGCCTTGGGCTCGGGCTTTTCCTTGGAACCGGGCTTTTCCTTCGTCATGGCGTCGCCTTCGAGGCAGGCGTCGGCGATGGAGGTGGCGAAAAGCTTGATGGCGCGGATGGCGTCGTCATTGCCCGGGATGATGTAGTCGATGAGATCCGGGTCGCAGTTGGTGTCCACCACGGCCACCACCGGGATGCCGAGCTTGCGGCATTCCTTGACCGCGATTTCCTCGCGCTTGGGGTCCACGATGAAGGCGGCCTGGGGCAGGCCGTCCATGTTCTTGATGCCGCCCAGCGTCAGGTTGAGCTTGCCCACTTCGCGGCCGAGCATGACGATTTCCTTTTTGGGGAACCGGTTGATGGAACCGTCCTCGAACATGCGCTCCAGCTCTTTCAGGCGGTCGATGCTTTTTTTGATGGTCTGGAAGTTGGTGAGCATGCCGCCCATCCACCGGTTGGTGATGAAATACTGCCCGGCGCGTTCGGCCTCGTTCTTCACGGATTCCTGGGCCTGGCGTTTGGTGCCCACGAAAATGACGTTTCCGCCCCTGGCCACGGTGTCCACGATGAAATCGTGGGCGGTCTGGTAGAGCTTCACGGTCTGCTGCAGGTCGATGATGTGGATGCCGTTTCTGGCGCCGAAGATGAAGGGGCGCATTTTGGGATTCCAGCGGCGGGTCTGGTGGCCGAAATGGACGCCGGTCTCCAGAAGCTGTTTCATGGTGACGTAAGCCATAATGACTCCTTGGGTTTTCCTCCGCTCCGGTCCAGGCGGGCCTCGCCGCGCTCCAAGCGCGACGCCCGGCCAACCGCTCCGGAACGTGTGTTGTGTGGAACAGACGCGTTTATGCCGAATCGGCGCGCATGGCAAGGAAAAAGTCTTGCCGGCCGCACGGCGCGGGGCGTTACTGGATGAACTGGCCGTCCGGGTTTTTCGCGGCCGAAACCACGGGATTGGCCAGCACGCCGACGCCGGGAATCTCCACCCGGACCTCGTCGCCGTCCCCAATGGGGCCCACGCCCGGGGGCGTGCCCGTCAGCACCGCGTCGCCGGGATTCAGGGTCATGATTTTCGAGATGAAGCTGACGAGCTCCTCCACCGTGAAGATCATGTCCGAAAAGGCGCCTTCCTGGCGGACTTCGCCGTTGACCAGGGTGCGCAGGCCCAGTTCGGCGATGGCGGGCGGCTGGGTTTCGATCCAGGGGCCCAGAGGGGCGAACGTGTCGAAGCCCTTGGCGCGCGTATACTGCCCGTCCTTTTTCTGGAGGTCCCGGGCGGTCACGTCGTTGGCGCAGCAATAGCCGAAAAGATGCTCCTGGACGTTTTCCGGAGCCACGTTGCGGCAGCTTCTCCCGATGATCACGGCCAGTTCGCCCTCGAAGTGGACGTTGGCGGACTGGGGCGGCAGGACGATGGCCTGTCCGGCGGAGATCACGGCCGAGGGGGGCTTCAGGAAGATGAGCGGCTCATCGGGCAGGGGCTTGCCCATTTCCTCGGCATGGGCCTTGTAGTTGAGCCCGGCGCACACGATCTTGGTCGGGGCCGCGGGCGGCAGGATGGCGAGCTTCTCCAGGGGGATCGGTTCGCTCAGTCCCAGGGATTTGTCCAGACAGTACACCGCCTTGTCCACAAGAGAGCCGTAAAAGGAATGTCCGCCGTAACGGACACGCAATACGCGCATGAAGGATCCTCGCCCAAAGGGCCTTGGTCAGATGGTTACCACCAGGGGCACGACCACGGGGTCGCGCTCCAGGATTTTGCGGAAAAAGCGGCGCAGAGCCGAGCGGATGCGCTCCTTGAGCAGGTCCGGGTTGCCCGGGGGGATGTTTTCGAAGATGTCGAGGACGATGCATTTGGCGTCTTCAAGGACATGGCTGTACTGCTGCTCGAACACGAATCCCTTGGAAATGACGTTGGGCCCCATGGCCACCTCGCCGGTCTTTTCGTCCACCACCAAAAGGACGATGACCAGACCTTCCCCGGCCAGGAGCTGACGCTCCTTGAGCACGGTCTGTCCCACGTCGCCCACGCCCTTGCCGTCCACGTAGATGTGTTCCACGGGAATGGGGTCGAGCAGTTTGATGCCGCTTTCGTAGAACGTGATGGGCTGGCCGTCCTCCAGGAGGATGGCCCGCTCCTCGGCCACGCCGCATTCCCTGGCCAGGCGGCAGTGCTTGACCAGATGGCGGTATTCCCCGTGCACGGGAATGAAGAATTTCGGGGCCACCGTGCGCAGCATGATGGACAGCTCTTCGCGGTGGGCGTGGCCCGAGGCGTGGATGGCCTGGACCTTTTCATAGAGCACCTCGGCTCCGAGCTTGTAGAGCCGGTTGATGAGCCGGGTGATGGCCCGCACGTTGCCCGGGATGAAGCGCGAGGACATGATGACCGTGTCTCCGGGCACGGCGCGAAGGTGCCTGTGCTCGCCCGAGGCCAGCCTGGCCAGGGCGGACAACGGCTCGCCCTGGGAGCCGGTCACCAGCAGCACGCACTGGCGGTTGGGCAGGGCCTGCAGCTCTTCCAGGGAGCATTCGGTTCCTGGGGGAATGCGCAGATAGCCAAGGTCCTTGGCGATCTCGATGTTGGAGAAGAGGCTGCGGCCGCTGACGGCCACCCTGCGGCCGCACTGGTGGGCCAGGTCGAAGATCTCCTGCATGCGCTGGATGTGGCTGGAAAACAGCGTGACCAGGATGCGTCCCTCGGCCCGCTTGAAGATTTCCGAAAGCGAATCCTGGATTTCCCGCTCGGTCAGCGCGAATCCCTCGCGCTCCACGTTGGTGGAGTCGGAAAAAAGGAGCTTCACGCCGGGGTCGCAGAAGCGCTTGAGGGCCTCCAGATCCGTGGCGTGGCCGTCCATGGGATTGCGGTCGATCTTGAAATCGCCGGAATGGACGATGCGGCCCATGGGGGTTTCGATGCCGAGCGCGAAGCCGTGGATGATGGAATGGCAGACCGGAATGAAGTTGAAGGCCATGTCCTCGATGGGCAGGCGCTGGTTTTTTTCCACCGGAACGAGGTTGACGAAATCCTGGAGGTTGCGTTCCTCGAGCTTCTTGTTGACCAGGGCCAGGGTGAAGCGGGAGCCGTAGACCGGGACGTCCACGTAGGGCAGAAGCCAGGGGAGGGCTCCGATATGGTCCTCGTGCCCGTGGGTCAGGATGATGCCCTTGAGCTTGTCCTTATGGGCCAGGATGAAGTCGAAGCGGGGGATGACCACGTCGATGCCGAACAGGGAATCG
>CALGYO010000194.1 GCA_937934715.1 uncultured Desulfovibrionaceae bacterium
GCTCGCGGCCGGGCTGGGGCTTCCATGCCGGTTCGGACGGACGGCGGCGGCTCCCGGCTCCGCTCGCGGCCGGGCTGGGGCTTCCATGCCGGTTCGGACGGACGGCGGCGGCTCCCAACTCCGCTCGCGGCCGGGATTTGGCCCTCCCCGCGTCTCGACGCCGGACCGGGGTCATGGTACATGGCCTGTGACCAAAAAAGGGGGATGCCTTGACGGGTATTCCTCTTTCCCGCCCGGTTATGCCCTTAGGCGGTCTAAGGCCATTTCCCCGCCGGGCGGGTTTTTTTCAGGGCGGCGCCGCCGCTCCGAAAACGCGGGGAAGCCGCGTACAAGCGCGGAGGAAGCATGGACAAGATCAAGCAGCAGGCCCTGCAGACCACCAAGGAAATCGTGGTCAAATTCGTGGAGACCGGACGCATCTCCCCGAGCAATTTCAACGAGCATTTCGCCCCCATCTACCGCGAGGTCCTGCGCACCATAAGCGGGGAGTACGACCCGGACGAGCCCCTTCCCGAAAGCGGCGACGAGGGGCGGGACTAGGCCGCATGAAAAACGACGAACGCGCGCAACCCCGGCCAGGAATCGCGGGCGGGGACATGGAGCACGGAACCGCGGTGGCCGGCATGTTCGGCCGCATCGCCCGGTTCTACGACTTTCTCAACCATTTCCTGAGCCTGGGTCTCGACATCCTCTGGCGCAAGGAGCTGGTCAGGCATCTGGGGCTCGCGGACGCCCAAAAGACGCCGGTCCTGGACCTGGCGGCCGGAACCCTGGACGTTTCCCTGGAGATCGCGAAAAAACACCCGGGCCGCCCCATCCTGGCCGCGGATTTCGCCCTGCCCATGCTGCGCCGGGGACAGGAGAAGCTCGGAACGGACGCGGGCGTCATTCAGCCTGTCCTGGCGGACGGCCGTTTCCTGCCCATGAAGGACGCCAGCGTGGCCGCCGCGACCATTTCCTTCGGCATCCGCAACATCAAGCCGCGCGAGGCGGCCTACGCGGAAATCCTGCGGGTCCTGAAGCCCGGGGGGAGGTTCTGCATCCTGGAATTCGGCACGGGCAAGCGCCGGATATGGGGGGGGCTCTACAATTTCTATCTGACCACGGTCCTGCCCGCCTGCGGCAAGCTCATCTCCAAGGACGACAAGGCCTACCGCTACCTGGCCGACACCATCCTGGCCTTTCCGGCCGAGGAGGAGCTGGCGGACGAACTCTTGCGGGCGGGATTCGAAAAGGCCTATTACCGGCCCCTGGCCTCGGGCATCGTGTACCTGCACGTGGGCGTGAAGCCGGGCGGGGAGAAGCGGGGCTAGGTCACCGGGAAAAAAAGACCACGGCCAGGCCCGCCACGATGGCCATGCCGCCCAGGCGCCGGAGCTGTCCGGGCTCGCGTTCGGCCAGGGCGCGCAGGACCGGAGGCATTTTTTCGGCGAACAGAAAATACGGTATGCCTTCGAGGACAAAGGCCAAGCCAAGGGCCGTAAGAAAAAAGCGCCAATTGAATTCCATGGCCCCAGTATGCGCCGGGCGGCGCCGGAAGTAAACCGCCAAGGCGCCTTGCGCCCCGGCCGGAAATCCGGTAGCCCGCCAGCCAGCGCGCCCCCTGAAAGGAGTTTTTCTTGATCACTTTCGACGATCTCGCAGCGAAAAAAACGTCCATCGCCGTGGTGGGCCTGGGCTACGTGGGTCTGCCGCTGGCCGTCTGCATGTCCGGCCCCTTCAAGGTGGCCGGGTTCGACGTGAACCCCGTCCGCATCGCGGAGCTTCAGGCCGGACGGGACGCCACCGGCGAGGCCGACCCCGGACGGCTCGCGGCGGCGGACATCCTCTTCACCAGCGATCCCTCGGTCATCGCCCAGTGCGGCCTCATCATCGTGGCCGTGCCCACGCCCATCGACGGCAACCGCAATCCCGACCTGCGCCCGGTCATCTCGGCCACCAAGACCGTGGGCGAACGGCTCTCCCCCGGGTCCGTGGTGGTCTACGAGTCCACGGTCTATCCGGGCCTGACCGAGGAGGTCTGCCTGCCCCTTCTTGAGGAGCGTTCAGGACTCTCCGCAGGAAAGGACTTTTTCCTCGGCTACTCCCCGGAGCGCATCAATCCGGGCGACAAGGTCCACACCTTCGAGCACATCGTCAAGGTGGTCTCGGGCCAGACCTCCGAGGTGACGGAGCTTCTGGCCAGAGTCTACGGCGCCGTGGTCAAGGCGGGCGTGCACAAGGCCTCGTCCATCAAGGTGGCCGAGGCGGCCAAGGTCATCGAGAACACCCAGCGCGACATCAACATCGCGCTCATGAACGAACTCTCCCTCATCTTCTCGCGCATGGGCATCGACACCCTGGAGGTGCTGGAGGCCGCCGGGACCAAATGGAATTTCCTGCCGTTTCGGCCGGGCCTGGTGGGCGGCCACTGCATCGGCGTGGACCCCTACTACCTGACCTTCAAGG
>CALGYO010000195.1 GCA_937934715.1 uncultured Desulfovibrionaceae bacterium
CCCGGCCCCCGCGCCGGCGCCCGCGCGCGGCGGCGGAATCGCCGCCCTCCAGGCTCCGGCCAATCCGCTCGGCGGCGTGCTCGACGTCCAGGCCGACGACCTGTCCTACGACGCCGTCCGCCGCCTCGTCATCGCCAAGGGCAACGTCAAGGTTTCCCGCGGCACCGATTCGGTCGCCGCCGACTACGCCGAGGTGGACACCGCCGCCGAAACCGTCGCCGCCCGCGGCCACCTCCGCATCGAATACCAGGGCAACGTCTGGCAGGGCGAACAGGCCACCTACAACTTCAAGACGGGGCAGGGGGATTTCGGCGCCTTCTCCGCCTATGCGCCGCCGTACCACGTCGCCGCCGAGGGCGCGCGCCGCCTGTCGCTCAACCTCATGGAACTCGAAGGCGTCATGCTGACGACCTGCGAGCCCGACCGGCCCGAGTACTCCATCCGCGCCAGCTCGGCCACCCTCGAAGACAACCGCTACCTGCGCGCCAAGAACGTCCGCTTCCAGCTCGGGCCCGTGCCGTTCTTCTGGGTGCCCTATCTCGGGGCCGACGTCGAGGAGCTGGCCAACTTCGAGTTCACCCCCGGCATGAGCTCCGACATGGGCGCCTTCCTGCTCATGGCCTACAACTATCCGGTCAACGACGTCTTCAAGTCCCGCACCCATTTCGACCTGCGCGAGAAGCGCGGCGTCGCCGTCGGCCAGGACGTGCTTTGGCAGGACCCCGACGGCCGCGACTACGCCGGCCAGGCGCGCCTCTACTACGCCAACGACCAGAAGCCCTGGCGCGACGACGAGCAGCGGGCCGAGCGCGAGGAGCTCGTCGACGCGAACCGCTACTGGCTGCACCTCGACGACGTCCACAACCTGACCGACCGCGACTACCTGATTTCCGAGCTGAACTACGTCAGCGACCCCTGGATGCTGCACGACTTCTTCGACGACGAATACCAGAAGAACGTCCAGCCCGAAAACCGCCTCACGCTGTCCCACCGCGGCGACCACTACACCGCGGGCGTCCTGATGAACATGCGCCTGAACGACTTCTACGGCAACGTCGACCGCCTGCCCGAGGTGTTCCTCGACGTCAACCGGCAGCGGATCCTCCAGACGCCGTTCTTCTACGAAAGCGAAAACACCTTCGGCTATCTCGGCCGGGTCTATCCCGAGGGGTCCGACGACGAGCGCTACAACGCCTTCCGGTTCGACACCAAGCACATGGTCTACTGGCCCACGCGCCACTTCGGCTTCCTCAGCCTGATCCCGCGCGGCGGCTACCGCGGCACCTACTACTCCAAGACCCGCGAGAGCGCCTTCGTCACCAACGTCGTCGCCGTCACCAACGAGCTGGGCCAGCCCGTCGGCACCACCAACGAGGTCACGGAACTCATCGCCGACGGCGACGCCGTCTGGCGCAGCCTGCCGGAAGTCGGCGCCGAGACCTCCTTCAAGGCCTTCGGCGCCCTCTACGACGGGCCCACCGGCATCGAGGAAGACGAAGACCTGCGCCACGTGCTCGAGCCCTACGCCGACTACACCCTGCGCTTCGAACCCAACGTCCTGCCCGAAGACCTCTGGCAGTTCGATTCCATCGACAAGCTCGACGAGCGCAACGACCTGCGCCTGGGCCTGCGCAACTACCTCCAGACCCGCCGCGGCGGCGGCACCCACAACCTGGTCTACGCCGACGTCTTCACCACCTTGCAGCTCGACCCCGACGAGGACGAGGACGCCTTCCGCCTCCTCGGCTTCAAGACCGAGCTGCGCCCGTGGTCGTGGCTGTCGTGGGATTTCGACGGCGTCTACGACGCGCAGACCAACGAACTCGATTCCTTCAGCACCCAGGTCGAAGTGCGCCAGCAGGACGTCTTCACCTTCGGCCTGGACTACCGCTACAAGCTCGACGCCCGCGAGGCCGTCGCCGGCGACCTCGTCGTCTTCCCCGAAGCGCGCTGGTCCGCCCGCGTCTACGCCCGCATGGATCTCGAGGAGTCCAACCTCGAAGAACACTCCTACTACGTCATCCACCGCACGCGCTGCCTCGGCATCGGCCTGGGCGTGCGCATCCGGCCCGAGCAGGGCTCGGAGGGCGAGGACGACTACTCCGTTTGGTTCCGGATCTGGCCGCTGGCCATTCCGTCGTTCTCCAGCTCGTTGGGGCATTGATCATGGACCTGCGCGGCATCCAGCTCGTGACCGGCGGCGCCGGCTTCATCGGCTCCAACCTCGTCCGGCGCCTCGTCGAACTCGGCGCGCGCGTGCGCGTGTTCGACGATCTCTCCTCCGGCCACCTCGAAAACCTCGCCGGGCTGGAACCGTCCGTCGAATTCGTCCGCGGCGACCTGCGCGACGCCGCGGCGGTGCGCGCCGCCGCGCAGGGCGCGGCCCACGTCTTCCATCTCGGCGCCCTCGCGTCCGTCCAGGCCTCCGTGGACGATCCGGCCGCCACCCACGAAATCAACGTCACCGGCACGCTCAACGTCCTGCTCGCGGCGCGCGCCGCCGGCGTCCGGCGCGTCGTCTTTTCCTCCTCCGCCTCCATCTACGGCGACGATCCGCAGATGCCCAAGCGCGAGGACATGCTGCCCGCGCCGCTCACGGGCTACGCCCTGTCCAAGCTCGCCGGCGAGCACTACGGGCGGATCTTCCACGGCCTCTACGGCCTGGAATTCTTCGCCCTGCGCTACTTCAACGTCTTCGGCCCGCGCCAGGATCCGGCCTCCCACTACGCCGCCGTCATTCCGCTGTTCATGCGCGCCTACGCCGCCGGCCGCCAGCCGACCATCTACGGCGACGGCGAGCAGACCCGCGACTTCACCTACGTGGCCGACGTCGTCGCCGCCAACCTGGCCTGCCTCGACGCCCCCGCGGAGGCCGCCGGCGGCGTCTACAACGTGGCCTACGGCGACCGCATTTCCGTCAACGACCTCGCGCGGCGGATCGCCGCCCTGGCCGGACAGCCCTTCGCGCCGACCTACGCCCCGGCGCGGCCCGGCGACGTCCGCGAATCCCAGGCCGACTCTTCCTTGGCCCGGCGCGTGCTGGGCTGGCAGCCGAAGGGGGATTTCGCCGCCGGCCTGCGCGTCACCTACGACTGGTTCAAACCCCGCTGAGCCCCGATGGACCCTGAATTCGGCATCGTGCTCACGACCGTGGCGACGCCGGACGACGCCCGGCGCCTCGCCGACGGGCTGCTGGAGAAGCGCCTCGCCGCCTGCGTGCAGATCCTGGCCATCCAGAGCGCCTACCGCTGGAAAGGGGAAATCCAGCGCGAACCCGAGCAATTGCTGCTCATCAAGACCCGCGCCGCGCTCTATCCCGCCGTCGAAGCCCACCTCCGCGCGCACCATCCCTACGAAGTTCCCGAAATCGTCCACGTCCCCATCGCCGCCGGCTCTCTCGACTATCTCCGTTGGCTCGCCGCCGAGACCGAAGACGCTTAGAGCATACCGTAGCGAAGCGCGCAAAGAAGACGAAGACCGGGACGAGGGCGTCCCGGCTCCATATCGATCCATCTTTGGAGGCCCCGACGGGTCGTCGGGAGCTCCAAAGGCATGGATTACATGGCTGTTTGGAGCCGGCACGACCTCGTGCCGGGTTTGCTCAGCGGCTACAGAATATGCAAATATGCTCTAGGCATACGGCTCGCATCAGGCCGGGGTGGGGGCCAAATCGGTAGGCAACAGTCGAAATGCGCCTGAAAGCGCTAAAAAATTGGCTTGCAACCAGTCGGAAGTATCATATATTACACTCATAATGAGTGTAAGAAATGTCAGATAGGCTCACAAAAGACACCATTGGCCAGGCTCTCCGTCTGCTGGAAGGCTTCTTGCGGGAGGAAAATGCCGCGCCGGTGGATTTGGTGGTGTGCGGCGGCTCGTCGCTGATCGCCTTGGGTCTCGTCGTGCGGACCACGCGGGACGTGGACGTCATGGCGTTGCGCAAACCAGATGGGGAGCTGCTTTGTTCCAATCCCTTGCCGGAGTCGGTCGAGCAGGCGGTCCGGCGCGTGGCGGACGTGTTGGGGCTCGATGGACATTGGCTCAATGCGGGGCCCGCCAGCCAGATCAAGACCGGGTTTCCGGAGGGCATGGCCGCGCGGCTGCATCCGGTGCAATACGGCACCCACCTGACCATCAGCTACGTCGACCGCTACGATTTGATCCATTTCAAGGTGTGTGCCGCGACGGACAACGGCCCGGGACGGCACGCGGACGATCTGCTGGCCCTGAAGCCGACGCCGGAGGAAATGCTGGCCGCTGCCCAATGGGCGCTCATGCAGGACGTTTCGGAAGGCTTCCGGACCGTGCTCAAGGACATGCTGAGGAGACTGGGCTATGAACGCGCATCTGGCGCAATTTAGTAACGACTTGCGCGCGCGGGCGCTGGGCCTGCTGTGGGCGCAATGGGATGAACTGGGCGCGACCGGGCATGCGGCTTGGGACCGGCCCGTTGCGATCGATCCGGACGCGCTGCTGGCGTTTTCCTGTTCGCTGGCGCGCCAGGATGCGCGGCTGTTCGACGAAATACTGGATTGGCTGGCGGTCAACGGCCGTTTCCTGAACGTCCAGCGCCTGGCCAACGTCGTCCAGAAGTCCGGCTTGCGGGGCGGCCCCGTCCTGAGCGCCGTGGCGGATTTCATGGCGCGCAGCGGATTCTCCGCCAAATGGGAACGTCTGGCCCGGTTGTTCCGGCGCGCGGACGCGGAGCCCGAACCCTTGTTCTACGTGGACGCCGGCACCCCCATGCCGGATTTCGGTCCACCCGACCCCGTTTTTCTGGAGCATGGATTCACGCGCGGCACCGTCCGGTTGCGGGAGCATGCCCGGCCGTTCGCGGCCGGGCGCCCGGCGAACCTTTGGCTGGCCTTGCGCGCGCTGCTGGGCGTGAATGCCCGCTGCGAAATCTGGCTGTATCTTCTGCTGAACGGCAAGGGCCATGCGCGCGGCATCGCGCGGGAAACGGGCTACTTCCAGAAAACCATTCAGGACGCCCTTGCCGAAATGGGGCAGTCCGGCTTCGTGCGCGGGCAGGCCAAGGGCCGCGAACGGCTCTATGCGTTCGCGCCGGAAATGGCGGGGGCGTTCGCGCCGCGCGGACCGCTGCCCCGGTGGCTGAACTGGCCGGCCGTATTCGCCGCGGTGGAGTCCATCTGGACGTTCGTCCAAGATCCGCAGACGGAAGCGTGCGACGACTGGATGCTCGCCGCCCGGCTCCATGCGCTCATCCGCGACGTCGCCGCCCGGTTGACGCAGGCCGGCGTGCCGCACGCGCTGGAGCCGCGAACCGTCGAGGATCCGGCGGCCTACGTCCAGACCGGCTGGCGGGAATTGGCCGATTTCGTTGCGGGGATTTTCTAGGCGCGCGGGTTTGCCGCGGGCTTTCGACGGCGGCGCGGCGGCGCGGGCATTCTTTTCGCTTGCTCCGGAACGAAGACCGACTATAGTGCCCCCTTGTTTTGCCGCCTTAGGGCGGACAAGCACGGGGCGTTCCCGACCACGCCGCCTGACGGCGGGTGTCGGGATGGATAGAGCGCCAGATGATGTTCGGAAATTTTAGCACGGGGCGTGGCTCAGCCTGGTAGAGCGCTTGGTTCGGGACCAAGAAGTCGCTGGTTCAAATCCAGTCGCCCCGACCATTTTAATGGTCAACAAAACCCCTGTATTTGCAGGGGTTTTTCTTTGTTTTTGCGCGGCCTACCTCAAGCCCCCCCGTGCCGCGCTTCCCCCCATGCCGCCGCCTTCCCTCCATAGGCGCGGCGCTGCCGCGCCGCTACGCTGGACCCTCGCTCCGCTTCGCGTCGCTCGGGGGATGGCCGCCCCCGCTTCGGCCACGGCCCCGCCGCTGGCGCGGCGTGGCGCGGCCTGCGCAGGGGGCGGCTGTCCTCGCCGCTGGCGCGGCTGCGGGTGGAACTCGCTCGTCCCGACTCTCTTCGAGGTCGGGACTTCGCTCGCCTTGCGCCTCGGGCGTTGCCCTCGGCGTGAAGATCGGCGGGGTTCTTCGCGGCGTTCTGCGCGCTCTCTTGGCCGCCTGCGGCGGCTCCGCCCTGCGGGCTTCGGGTGGGGGCGCGCGCGTATTAGGCTCATAAAATGCCTGGAGAAAATATCCTCGCCAAAAGGGCAACAACACATAAGACTACTGTGCATATTGGCAAACCCAACAGGAGAATATACGCCATGAATTTGATTGCCAGAATCACATTCTACGACATTGAGGCCTGCGGATATTTTCGGCGAGGGAAAGAGGGCTCTCTGTTTGGAGACGCGGCCAGTTGTCTGGATCAGCTTCTTCAATGGGCAAAATCAACTGGCTTGGTTCTTCGCGACACATGTACATATGAGTCCGAGGAGAGAACGGGATGCCTCCGAACCTTTTGTTTTGACATGGTTCGCTCAAGTACAAATACCGATTATCTTCTCACCACTTGGAATGAAATTCCATCATTCGAGGGGAAAACGGCAACGGTAAATGGAAGCCAGCGTGTGGGGACTGCGGATGTTGAGTTGAGTGATTTGCCTGCCGATGGCATTCCGGGTTATCCCACATACTTTTGGTTTATACCTAGCGACAATCGTTTTGCCACCGTTACATTCAATGCGGTACTGAATGGGCATCAGAACCTAGCACACTACATGAATGGCTTTTTGAGAACATTTTCGAGGCATGTATGCAAATCCGCCAACGAATTGGGGGAAATAAAAGTTACTGGATACCGTAAATCTGAGCATGACACGCCGGCTCGCCTTTACCCGCGTTTTGAATCGGCGCTTTGTTATAATCGCGCGGAAATTGAGTATATACGCAGCAACAGGCAGTCGATAAGCAAGTACATCCGGAAGGTGAAGATTGAACCAAATATACAAAGGGATGTCGGATTTATTAGAAAACTATTTGAGCACGCCACAGGGATAAATCAGAACAAGCGCGTGCCTCATCCCCTTAAAATTCGCTACGAAGCAGAGGCGACTCCAGACGCCGCGGAATTAAATGCCATGATTAAAGAATGGAGAACGAGGACGCCGACTCGATGGGATGATGTTGGATTTAAAATCACAGGTGATAGCCGGGGCATCCGTTGGCTAAGCCATAGTCTAGCGCGTGATGACTTTGAGTTAGAAATAGATTGTCCAGCAAACCCGACGGTGATACCCGCAGAGGCATTATTGACGGCAATTGAATCTCAGCGCGACTCAATGCGCACTCTCGTAAAAGACGCATGAACAGGATAATATTAATAATTAAATTTGCCATAGCAGCCGCATGGACAGCGATGTGTTATTGCTACGGGCGCGACATACCATTGGCCGCACAAAGCGGCTTGTTTGATGCGCTAAGAAATATGTCTGCAATTATATTCGGGATAATGGGTGCGTGGATTGCGATTCTGCACCCTGATTTATTGTCGCATCTGACAACCCCAAGCAAACTGCTTAAACAAGAACTGCCCGACAGTCGGCATTTAATTGCGCCCATGATATACGCGGCAATAGCGCTTATATACACATTGTTCATGGAGGTGCTGCGACCTGTTGCATCTCAATTCGCCTTTCTTTTAGGCCATATAGCAACTGTCCGGGGGGTTTCGTATGCCGCACTTGGCCTTTTGGCGGCACTTCAAATATGGGCACTTGTCCTTTCTTTTGCCCCATATGCCAAAGTAAAGATGGCCCAAGAGCTCCTGAAGGCCGACGCGTCGAAGGCCCGTGCTTTGATCGGAGATAAACGCGGCATAAAAGACGACGACAATGAATAAGGATCGATGGCGATATACTGAAATTAATAATTTCCTATGCCGCTGAGTTGGAATGAAATTAAGGCCCGCGCCGTCGCCTTCTCTCGCGAATGGGCCGAAGAGACCCGCGAGACCGCCGAGGCAAAGTCATTTTGGGACGCATTTTTTAATGTGTTCGGTCTCAACCGCCGAGCCGTCGCCAGCTTCGAGGAGCCCGTCCGATCAATCCAGGGGACCTACAACCGGATCGATCTTTTCTGGAAAGGTCGTCTTCTCGCCGAGCACAAGTCCGCCGGGCGGGACTTGGAAAAGGCCAAGGGGCAGGCCTTCGATTATGTCCAAGACCTGACCCGCGAAGGCCGACAGTCCGAAGTGCCGCAATACATCGTCGTTACCGACTTTGCGCGCATCCAGCTTTACGACCTTGAAGCCGCCGAGCGCCTTGTCGCCGATTTCCCGCTGAAGGAATTCCATCGTCAAATCAAGCATTTCGCATTCATCGCCGGCTATAAGCAGCACACCTTTGCCGAAGAGCCCGCCGTAAACATCAAGGCCGCCGAACTCATGGCGAACCTGTGCGACACGCTGGAAGACGCGGGCTATCCCGACCACCAGCGCCAAGTTTATCTCGTCCGGCTCCTCTTCTGCCTCTTCGCCAACGACACGGGCATTTTTGACTCCAACGCATTTGACCTTCTAGTAAACGAATCCGCCCCCGACGGGAAAGACCTTGGGTCTCGCCTCGCCGAATTCTTCGAAACGCTGAACACCCCGCGCGACCAGCGGCAATCCACGCTCGATGAATCCCTCGCTGGCCTCCCGTATGTAAACGGTGGGCTTTTCGCCGCGCCGCTGTCTGTCGCCCATTTCAATACAGCCATGCGTGAAGCGTTGCTCGAAGCCACATGCTTTGACTGGTCGCGAATCTCGCCCGCCGTCTTCGGCGCGCTTTTCCAAGGTGTCATGGAGCCCCGCGCTCGCCGCCAAATCGGCGCCCACTACACTTCCGAGGCCAACATCCTAAAGGTCATCCGCCCTCTATTCCTGGATGACTTGAAGGAACAGCTAAAAAAGGCCGGGACAAACCACGCCGCGCTGAATCGACTTCACGAACAGCTTGCCTCGCTGAAATTCATGGATCCCGCCTGCGGGTGCGGCAATTTCCTCGTCATCTCATACCGCGAAATCCGCGCCCTCGAAAACGAACTCCTTTTCACACTTCATCAGGGGCAAACCGTCTTTGACATCTCGCATATTGCCCGCGTCAATGTGGACCAGTTTTTCGGAATCGAAATCGACGAATGGCCCGCGCGCATCGCCGAGGTGGCGATGTGGCTGATGGACCACCTTATGAACCGCGATCTAGCCGAAAAACTCGGCAAGCCGCTTATTCGCCTGCCGCTGACAAAATCCGCGGCCATTCTTCACGCCAACGCGCTCCGCACCGACTGGGCCAAGGTTCTTCCGCCAAAAGAATGCGCCTATGTCATGGGGAATCCGCCTTTTGTAGGGCATCAATGGAGAAGCCCCGAGCAGCAAGACGACATGAAAGTCGTGTTTGCTGACGACCCCAAGACCGGCAAGCTTGATTTTGTCACTTGTTGGTACAAGCTCGCCGCCCAATACATCCAAGGCACCGACATCGAATGTGCCTTTGTGTCCACCAATTCCATTTGCCAAGGTGAAACCGTTGCTCCGCTGTGGCAGATGCTTTTCGAAAAGTACGGCGTTAAAATCAATTTTGCACATCACACCTTCCCGTGGGAAAGCGAAGCTAGAGGCAAGGCCCATGTGTCAGTTGTAGTCATCGGGTTTTCACTAAAAGACCGACCGCGCAAAATTCTTTTCACCTATGAGAACGAGAGCGGCGAACCGGTTGTAAGCAACCCAAAACGAATTAACGCATATCTCGTGGATGCTCTGGACATCTTCATTAAATCTCGCGGACCCAATTTGAACACCGGATATCCCGACCTTTCAAAGGGAAGCCAGCCGACCGATGGGGGTAATCTGATTCTCAGCGAAGATGAGCGGAAGGCTCTAATTGAGAAATATCCTGCCGCCGCAGAATTCATCCGCCAGTACATGGGCGCTGACGAATTCATAAACAACGGCAAGCGCTATTGCCTTTGGCTGGTAGACGCGCCGCCAGCCAAGCTCCGCCAAATGCCCGAAATCATGGAACGGATTAACGCGGTAGCCCAATTTCGCGCAAAGAGCCCAACCAAGTCTGTCCAGGCGGATGCCCGCCGCCCCGCCGTCTTCACGCAGATTCGCCAGCCCGATAACGACTACTTGGTCATTCCTGAAGTGTCATCCGAACGACGATTTTACATTCCGATCGGCTACAACGACAAATCCATAATCGCCAGCAACAAGCTATATATCCTACCGAATGCGACGCCCTATCTTTTCGGAATTCTGACTTCCGGCATGCATATGGCTTGGATGCGCCAAGTTGCCGGAAGATTGGAATCCCGATACAGCTATTCACCGGCTGTTTTTCATACTTTTGTGCTGCCGCAAGAAACCACTGCGCGCCGCGCGGAAATCGAGCGTTGCGCGCAAGCGGTCCTGGATGAGCGCGGAAAACATCAGGCCAGCGGCGCAACCCTCGCCGACCTTTACGATCCCGTCACCATGCCCCTCGGTCTCGCCAAAGCACACGCCGCGCTCGACCGCGCCGTGGACCGCGCCTATCGTTCCGCCCCCTTCGAAACCGAACGCGCCCGTCTCGAATATTTGTTCTCCCTTTACCAATCCCGAACCACCCTCTTTCCCGAAAAGCCAAAGAAGCGGTCCAGGAGACTCTTGACTAAGGGCTCTTGACGGCTTCAAGTTCATAAGCGTAGCATATTTTGTAGTTTAAAGGGTCGGCCCGTAGATTAAGGAGGCGCATATGGAAGTTGAAATATTTGCGTTGTGTGATGCGGCCGCTGATTATGGTGGAAGGCTCAATCTGCTTGGGACATTTGATAGTCTTCGGACGAAACAGTTCCCATATGTCCACCCGCATTGCGCAATCGCAATCAGGGTTCGATTTGAAAGGATCGAAGAGGGAGATCACCGTGTCCGTATAGGAATCGTGGATGAAGATGGGAAGGCTGTTGGGCCTTCAGTCGATGGCAGTATTGGTGTTAAATTTCCACCAAATTTTCTATCGGTTTGTGCCAATATGGTTTTAAATATAAATGGCATTAAATTCGAAAAGGCTGGGCGGTATGCTGTTGATTTGGCAATTGACAGCCGACATGAACGATCATTGCCACTAACCGTAATTACTGCCCCGCCCCCACCTCAACCTCAAGGCTAACTAAAGCGCTCCTGAAAGTGGTCGTTATAGGATTAATGTTTTCGATTATGAAAAATGGGAGGAGGAGAAAGTGAATGTAAATTGGATAAAATGCACAGGCGATTCGTGGTGCTCGCTAAAAAATCTAAATCTTGATCATGAACACTTTAATGGCTTGGAGGGTGTATATGTAATTTGGCGGAACGAGCCAGCGCGAAAAGCGGTTCGTGTAGGCCAAGGAATAATTCGCGACCGCCTCGCGGAGCACCGGGAAAATACAGAAATCTTGGCAAAAGGACCGCAAGGACTTTTCGTAACATGGTCCCGCGTCGATGCACAAAACAGGGATGGGGTTGAGGCCTTTTTGGCAGAGATCCTGGACCCGCTGGTCGGCGAACGCTTCCCCGATGTTGTTCCTGTGCCCGTCAATCTGCCGTGGTGAGGGAACATCGTCTCGCTCATCGCGTCGTAAGACAATCTCACAAGTAGGACAGACCCACTTCTATTTTTAGATGGCATCGTCCCCTATGTTTTCCACAGTATGGAAAACATTTTCGGAATTTTTCCACGCTATGGAAAAATATTTTCCACACTGTGGAAAAACAGGTTCATTTTTTCCACACAATGGAAAAAGTTTTCGGGATTTTTCCACACAATGGAAAAAATGTTTCCACAGTGTGGAAAACTCGGTTTTAGGGATGTTTTCAGGGGTTTTAGGCTGCTCTCTCGGGGCTGTTGAGCGGAGCACGCGGCGCCCCTTGTGAGCCGTAGAGCGCGCCCGACCGAGTGGCCGAGAAAACGGCGACCGCCGCAGGCGGTCAGCGCCCTCAGCCGCAGCCGCCTCGGGTGCGGCGTAGGGCGCGGCCGTTTTCTGGCCGCGAGGTCGGGGGTTCTACGCGCTCTCAGGCGAAACGGGGGCG
>CALGYO010000196.1 GCA_937934715.1 uncultured Desulfovibrionaceae bacterium
TGGGCGAGAAGTTCGCCGTGGTCTGTCTGGAATCCATCCGGGACCCGAAAGAGCGGGAAACGCTGGTGGATACCCTGGAAAAGCTGGGCAAGAAGATCATCCCCATCACGCTTGATCAGGTATACCATATGTGCGGCAACATCATTGAATTGCGCGGCGCCGGGGACAAACCGCTGCTGCTGCTCTCCAAGACGGCCTACGATCATTTCACCGCTGATCAGAAGGCCGAATTGGAGGCGTTTTGCGCATTGCTGCCCGTGGACATCAACGTCATAGAGAAGACCGGGGGCGGCAGCGCCCGTTGCATGGTGGGCGAGGTCTTCTGACCCCCGGCCGGCCGGGGAGACCGGCTCTGTCGCGGATAACCGTTTACGGCGTAGAAATATCGTTTCCCGGAGAGCGGCGCCTCCGAAATCCGGATGACCGGAAAACGCAAGGCTTGAAACGGTAAAGCGGCGTCCCGGTCCAGGCGACGGCCAACCTCCGCGCGCCGGATCGCGCAACGTGAAAACGCCCCCGAAATGAATGTTTCGGGGGCGTTCGCGCAATATGAATGATTATTGATTCAGACTGGCGCGCTATGCGCATCATAGATTCACCAAGACATATGCGTGCGTTATGTAATGAGAGCGCTAGGGAGCGCTCTTGCGCAGCAGAACCTGGGTGGTGCAGTGCGCCGCGCCGTAGCCGCTCGTCAAGGCCCTGAAATCCATCCAGGTGGCGTCCACGCCATGGTCCGCCAGCGCCCTCTTGTAGGCCTCGCTCACGCCGTCGATGGCCATGATGCGGTCGGACCACAGGGTCAGGAAATTGATGCCGTAGAGGTTCTGGTCTTTTCGCGTGGCCGGAATGACGGTAAAGCCCATGTCCTTTTCCAGGAATTCCTGGAAGTTCCTGTCCGAGACGGTCTTGACGTACTTGCCGCCCTGCAGCTCGTACACGTCCACCAGGGCGATCATTTTCTTTTCCACGGGCTTGCCCGGCAGATTCATGCGCAGGTCCACGAGTACGGCCAGTTTCGGGCTGATGATGTTGAAATAGGTGTCCAGGTGCATCTCCTCCTGGTCCTCCCACTGGTCCTTGACCACCGCGACCTTGGGCGAACCGAAGACCTTGTGTTCCAGGAGCTGGCGCACGCCTTCGGCGTTGGTGCGCAGGCCCTGGCCGATGAAGGCGTATTCACCCACGGCGAAGTAGTCGCCCCCTTCGAGCCGTCCCTCGCCCGTGACCTCGTAGATGGGCGTTATGCCGAGCTTGGCCAGCGCGAACTTGATGATCCTGGTTTCGGGCGCGCGCTGCGGGGAATTCAGCTTGCTGATCACCACGCCCTTGGCCGTGGTGATCATCTGGTCGCGGCAGAAGTAGAGATTCATGACCGGCTCTTCCTCATAGACGGCGCTGTAGCCGGTGTTCGTGCCGGTGGCCTTCAGGCGGACCGTGGGGCGCAGCAGGATTATCCGCGCCAACTCGTGGGGGCTCAACGCCTGCAAGGTCTCCTGTTTGATCTTATCCTGCTTTTCCCGCAACTCCTCCGGCAGGGCAGAGGCGTCGTAGCGCAGCGACTCCGCGGCCAGGGCGCGCAAGTCGTCCAGGGGCTTGCCCGGCAGGGCTCGACCCTTTTCGTCCAACGTTCCCTGAAGCAGCACGTCCACCACCTTGTACACGGCGATGCCCTGGTCTTGCATTTGCTTGACGTAGTTCTGGTGTTGCTCTTGCGCCTGGGACAGGCTGAAGGACTGTTCGTAGAGCGCCGCGGCGGGGTGAATGACGCCGAGAAAAACCTCGTCCCCTGGCGCATGCATGAGGATGACCTCGGCCCTGTCCCATTCCGCCACAGCGCCCACTTTGGCGACGGCTGCCTTTTGCAGAGCCAGAGCCGGGGTGATGGCGGCAAGCCAGAACAGCAGACAAAAGAGCGCAGTCTTCCAGGGATACGCGGGACGCCGCTGAAATTTCATCGTGAGCTCCTCCTTGAGTTGGCGTAGCAAAACATGAAGAATGGACGCCCCGTTGTCCTGGCTGACACGGCGAACATTATGCAGACGGCGGGAGAGCGGGGGTCATGAATCAGCAGTATCACGGCAGTGGGAATCCGCCAAGAAACTTTCCCGAAACGGCTTTTCGAAGAGATGGAATTGCCGTGAATAAAGGGGGGCGTCCGGCCGGAGCCCCCTGCCGCCTGTTACCACGCGAGGTTCCGCTTTCAAAACAGAGGCTCCTGGGGTATCTTCACGGAACCGTCAAGCACGGGCGTTTATGCGGTTTTCAGGGCGGTTGCCGGCGTTATTCCCATCGGTCTTCGAGCGGTCACGTCGCGCCTTGGGCGGCGAAGATGGCTTGACCGGCGTGCGACCCGCCGTCGGCCGCTCCCTGTAACAGGACAGCCTTTCCCGGGACATGCATGGGAGGAAGGAGCCTCTGGAGAGCGGCGCCGGGATCGCGCGCGGGCCCGAACCCTCTCACATCAGAAGGATCGTTGGGTTTCGAAGGAGTTTGGGCATGCCCGTCGTCTCCCGCATATGCATCGTTTCTCCCCGTCTGGACGGCTGCTTCACCGGCGGGGACGAGCATATTCTTGTCCTGCGCCCCAAGCCCGGGGTCGTTTCCATCGCCGAGGAATGCGAACGGCGCCGCTTCAAGCCCGATTTGCTTATCCAGCAGGAAGTCCTCGCGCCGCGCGGCATTCTCCAGGACCTGGACGCCCTGAACTGCGTGAAGCTATTCTGGGCCCTTGATCCGCATCTCAATTTCTACTGGCACAACCATTACGCGAGACTGTTCGATGTGGTCGCCTCCACCCAGAAAAATTGGGTCGAGGCGCTGCGCAATGCGGGACATCCGCACGCCGGATGGGTGACCTGGTGGGGGCCGAATCTTCCCTGGCGCTCCTTTCGAAAACGCCGCCACATGATCTCTTTTGTCGGCCGCATCACGCAACACCGTCCGCAACGCAAACAGCTCGCCGAATTTCTGGCGAAGCGTTTTCAGGCTCGCATTGAAACCGACATCCCGTATGCTGACATGCTCGCCCTGTATAAAGATACGCGTTTTGCTCCGAACGAGGGTATCGCATCGGAAATCAACATACGCCTTTTCGAGGCGGCGGCCGCGGGCTGTCTGGTCTTCAACCAAGCCCACTCTCCCGGATTGGAAGACCTGCTGGAACCGGGGCGTGAAGTGGAAGTTTATGAAGACGTCTTTGAGCTGGAAGACAAACTCGCTCATGCCGTCGCTCACCCGGATGCCTATGTCGAAAAAGCGCGTCGCGCTTATGATGCGGTTCAAAGGAGACACCTGGCCGTTCACCGGGCCCAGGCCCTGCTCGATCTCGCAGGCGATGCGTCGCGGACCGCATTGACCGGACAAGACGCCGATTTGAACCTTCAGCTGACGTTGGCGCATCTGTTTCTGGCCCGTCTTGTTCCGCTACGCCCGGCCCGGGTCGTCCAGGGACTTGCGCGCCATATCCAGCATGCTGACGCTGCGGCTTTGCTCCTTCGCGCGCTGTGGTTCATGCAGCGCAAAGACGAAGCGAAAACAAACGCGCTCTACGCCCTCAAGGAGCATTCCCACCAGTCCAGTCTCGAGTTCAATCTTACCGGAGCGGCGATCGGGCTTCGATGCAGGATGTGGGAAATGGCCACGGCGTTCTGGTCCCGTCAATGCCAGGCCGACGGCCAGCCATTGACCCCATTGAACGGCCCGGCCGACCTCCTCGTCCGGTTCGCGGACGCTTGCGTCAGACACGACAAGATCATCCATCTTGGTTTTCCGTTCAACGAGGAGGAACACCTGCCCGCAACGGCTGAGGAGCTCCTGCGCGAAGCGGTTTCACGCGACAGTGAGAATCTTCAGTTGGTCAGACGGTACGAGACCTTTTTGCGCCCCTATCCCGGACTGGAAATCCAGCGTATCAGCCTGCTGTCCCATGTTTCCTTGTCTTTTCGCGATGACTGGAGACTCGGATTGCAGCTAGCGAAGCTTAATGCGCGCGCATTCAGGGCCCGGCAGGCGTTGGAGGAGTTCGAATTGTCCGGGATCACGGCGCGGCGCCTCGGGAAAACCGGCGCCTTCGAAAGCGCCGTCCGAAACTGGAATATGACGGGGTTTGGAAGCAGGGGGAGCGGATCGTCACAGTCGTAAACGACGCGCGACATGATGAAGTCTGGCGGTCCGAACGGCGCGCTCATGCCTTTTCGGCCTCCGGGCGCCGCGCAAAGGCGATCGGGCGGTATCTCCGGCATCCCGAACAAGCTTTACAGGACGGCTCGATTGAACCCCTTGCGGGCGGGACGAACCGCGATCTTCGGGCGCTCGCCAAGGACCATCTCCGGCTCGCCGTTGCCGGACGCGGGGAATGGGCGTAGATCGGGGGCATGGAACGGTTGGACGAAACAGGGCGCGTATTCGCGGTGGGCGACATCCATGGGGAAAACCGGAAGCTCAACTCGCTGCTGGATTCCTTGCCCTTCGAGCCTCATCGGGATCAACTGATCTTTCTCGGGGACTATATCAACCGGGGGCCGGATTCCAGCGCGGTCATCGCGACGCTCATCGATCTCAAACAACGCGTTCCAGGGACCATCTTCCTCAAGGGCAACCACGAGGAAGTCCTCCTGCGCTACGCCCATGAAGGCGAACCCGAGGATCTGCGGCTCCTGCGGGCCATGGGCGTCGAGTCCACCCTGGCCTCCTACGGCGACGCGCCCGCCGCCAGATTGCGCGATCTGGCCTTCATGCCTGCAACGCACCGGGATTTTCTGGAAAGCCTCGACCTGTTCGCCCGCATCGATCCCTATCTCTTCGTTCACGCCGGTCTGCCTCCGGGCGCCGCCCCGGAGGACTGTCCGCCGGACAGCCTGCTCACCTGCGGCGGCCTTTTTCTCAAGGAGCCGCCCCGGCGGGGAACCGTGGTGGTCTTCGGCCATACGGCCACGCTCACGCCTCTGGTCGCGGAAGGGAAAATCGGCGTGGACACCGGCGCGGCCTACGGCGGCCCGCTGACCGCCGTGGAGCTTCCCGCCCTTCGTTTTCACCACGCTTGATCTTGCGATCTCAGCATGAGCGCGAAGGGTTTTGGGATACTGCGCTGGCGTACTGATTGTTACGCAAACAGCATCCTGTCCTTTCAAGGGCGTAACGCGGGACGCGGCTTCGCGGAAGGCCGGATCACGGCGCTTCCGGGCGGCGTCTATTCCTTGAAGCTCGCAAGGGCGTAGTCGCCGTCGAAAAAGGCCTGGGCGGCCCGTTTGGGCGCGTTCTCGTCGCGCATGGAGGCGTCCAGCAGGCGGGTGAAGCCCAGGGTCTTGCCGAGCAGCGCAAGCGCTCCTTCAGCCGATTCCGGCGTCGCGCCCGACAAGGAAGCGCTCACCAGATCTCCCCGCCGGTCCGTGAAAAAGCCGCCTTCCTGGAGAATGAGCGCCACGCACTGGGCCCGGCGCTCACGCTGGACGATCTCGGTCCCGCCGCCCTTGAACCGGAAGCGCACGTGGTTGCCCCTGGCTTTGGGACCGCACACGGCGTCGATCATGGCGAAGTGAAATTCCACCCTGGCGTTGACGTTCACATAGTCCCTAGCGGCCAGGGCGTAGTTGGGAAGCCCGAGGGGCCTGGGGCCGCGCCCGTCCAGAAGCCCCTTGGAAAAAAGCCCGCTGATATTGGGGTTGGGCGGGGGGGCGCTCCAGCGAAGGCCGGGAGTGAGCGCTCCGCGCCAGAGCGCGCGCAAAGGCGCGCAAACCACGTGCTCGATGCCGATCACGGGCGAGGGAGCGTCCTGGACCAGGCCGCCGCCCAGATCGATCACCATGATCTGCAAGGGGATTTCCCCCTCCAGCCTGCGCACCAGGGAAAAGCTCCCCTCCAGGGTCTCGTCCCCGGCGTCGAACATGGCCATCACGGCCATCTCGTGGGAATAACGGATCACGTCGTGTAGGGACCGGCATTCGCTGATGGAAAAGGCCGGGCCGTAGGCGTCGGTCAGGTTGAGCGGCACGGTCAGATCGCGCAGCCGCTCGCGCAGGGGCGTAAGCGGGCGCCGGATCTTGGGCGCGTCGTCCCGGCCGGGCGGGGTCAAGAGATCGCGCAGGCCGCCGATTTCCGGCGGCGCGGCGTAGACGGCTCCGGCTTCGGCGTCGAGGACCGTCAGGCTTCCCTCGGCCACGAGGGTCGTGCCCGAGCCCGTGCGGGTGAGCATGGGCCGTCCCAGCTCCCGGGCCACGGTGGAAAGGTGGTCCGCCGGACTGCCCTGATCCACGGCCAGCCCCTGCCACCGGGGCAGGACCTTGGCCGCGTCCGGGAGACTGGCGGGCAAAAAGGCGATGACCGGCTCGTCGAGCTCGGCGTCGAGCGCTCCGGCGTCCCGGTAGAGCCTGGCCCGTCCCAGGCAGCGTCCCGGCGAGGCTCCGGCCGCGCCGCGCAGGATGATCCGGGCTCTCGGCAGGGAGAAGCCGGGCTTTCTGGCGGCCGAGAGTCTGGCGGGGCGCGATTGCAGGATAAAGAGCTCGCCGTCGCGCGTCACCGCCCATTCCATGTCCTGGGGCGCGCCGGCCAGAGCCTCGGCCGCAAGCCCCAGGCGGGCCAGGCGGTTGAGCGTCGCCGCCTCGATGGCGGGCGCCGATCGCTGGCCGTCCGCGGGCGCCTGGCGCACCAGGCCGCCTTCGGGCGCGGGCGCGGCCAGGACGGTCTTGTCGGCGAGCCGCGTCTCGACGTCCGTGAGGTCCGTCCGCAAGGGGCGGAACATGTCCGTGGGCGCATCGCCGTCCACCACGGTCACCCCGAGCCCCAGGGCGGCGGAGACGAGCATGCGGCCGCTTTCCGGGCGCACAGGGTCCAGGGTGAAAAGGACGCCCGCGGCCTGGGCCTCGATCATGGGCTGCACGAGCATGGCCATATCGAACACGGCGGCCGGAAGCCCCATGCCCAGCCTGTAGGCCAGGGCGCGCTCGGAAAAGGCCCCGGCCAGGGTTTCGCGAAAGGCCTCCGGCAGCGCGTCCGGGGGAACGTTCAGGCGGGTGACGTATTGCCCGGCGAAGGAATGCTCGGCCGCATCCTCGGTCAGGGCGCTGCTGCGCACGGCGAACCGGGGCGCGCCCTCCTTGAAACGCCGCCAGACGCCGGTCAGCCGGGAGGCTTCCGCCTCAAGCCCGTCCAGAAAGGCGGCTGGGGCTTTGGCCGCCAGAATGCGTTCCCGGACCGTCTTCGCCGCCTGGGCGAGCTCCTGGGCGCCGCTTTGGGCGCCCACGCCCCGAAGGGCCTGGCGGATTTCCTCCTCGAGCCCTGTCATGGCCAGGAATTCCCGGCAGGCCCGGACGGTGATCACAAAGCCCGGGGGCGTGGGAAAGCCGTTTTTCATGAGCCGCAAAAGCCCGGCCGCCTTGCCCCCCGCCAGGCCTTCCTCCTCGGGACCGAGGCTTTCCAGCGCCCGGCAGAAGGGCGCCGGGGGGTCGTCCTCCATGCCGTCCAGGGCGGCGCGCAAGGCTTCCTCGATGCGCAGATGCCGGGAATAGAGCCGCCGTCCCGCGTCGTCCCGCAAACGGCTCAGGCCGTCCACCAGCTCGAAGGTCACGTCCTCAAGATCCTCGATCAGCCCCGCCAGGACCATCTTGTCCGCCCCGGAATGAAAAGCCGCTTCCACGTTGGCCAGGATGTCCAGGGCCCGCTCGTTGTTGCCGAGAAGGATGCGAAAGGCGTGGTAGCGGATTTTGAGCGCGTCCAGGAGGCTGTTGCGCTCGGCGTCCTTGCGGGCGCGCAGGCGTCCCAGGAGGCCTTTAAACATGGGCGTCTCCCTTGGCGTCCGAGCAATCGGCCAGTCCTGATTTTTCGAGAAAGAGCGTTTCCAGGGCGGCCGCGTCGGCGTCGGATAAAAGCCCTGTGTCGCGCTGTCTGGTGAAGGCGGTCAGGCGGCCGAGAATATGCAAGATTTCTTCCCCTCTCGCCGGTTCGATCATTTTCAGCCTGGCTACCACGAGGTCGCCCTGGGTTTCCACCTTGAAATCGTATCCGGCCAGGACGTTACGCAGGAACTGGGCCCGCCTCGCCCGGGCGGCGATGGGGGCCATGCCGCCCACGAAGCGGAAATAGACGGCGTTTTTCGAGGAATTTTCCGACAAGTACGCGTCCACCACGCTGAAATGATATCCCAGGCGCAGGCTGATGTTGCAGTAGGAGCGGGCGGCGATGGCCAGGTTCTCCCCGGCGTGCGCCGGATTGGCGGAAAGCGCGGCGAAGGTCTTGTCCATGGCGGAGATGACGTCGCCCATCCCGAATCTGGCGGGCGCCTGATCCCACATGCCCGGGGCGCACACGCCCGCGAGAAAGGCGGCGAGCGGCCGGGAGCGGATGTCCTCGATCCTGGCCGGAGCGTCTCCCGCGGCGGCCGCGCCGCCGATGTCCAGAAGGCGCATGCAAAGCGGAACCGGCAGGGCGATGGGCCGCGCCTTCGCGCCGTCCTTGCCCTTGCCCGCGCGGCGCATGTTCGCCAGGCTTTCCACGGCCTTTTCGTGGGCGAAATGGATGAGGTCGTGGAAGGAGCGGCAATTGTCCGCCGTGAAATCCTTGGCGTCCGGATCGGTCAGGGTGAGGCTGGCGATGCGCTGGAGCAGGCGGCGCAGGAGCAGAAATTCCGGGTCCGAGGGCGACAGCTCCCAACCCTGATGGGGAACCGGCGCGATGCCGCCCCGGCGCACGGTGCGGGCCTCGGCGTCCAGGGTCGCCAGGGCGCCTTGGGGCAGGGCCGCAAGGGCCCCCCTGGCGCCGAACAGGGCGGGAACGCGGTACTCCCTGGCCACGGCCGCCAGATGTCCGGCCGCGTCGCCGAGCTCGGTCACCACGCCCGAGGCGCGTTTGAGGATGGGCGCAAGCTGGGGCGAGGCCGACCGGGCCACGGCCAGGGCGCCGTAGGGGAAATCGGCGGCGGCGTCGTTCTCGCGAACATGGATGACCATGCCCGAGGCCGCTCCCAGACAGGCCGCCGTTCCGCCTTGCAGGAGGATCTCCCCGGCTTCGGGGACGTCGCTGTCCGCCGGACAGGCGGGGTCCGCGGGCAGAGGACGGACGCCGAGAAACAGGGGCTTGCCGCCGTAGGGATGGGCGAAGTCCAGAACCAGCGGCTCGCCCAGGAGCCGTTCGGCGGCCATGGCCGCCCCGGCGAGCCAGGCGCAGTCGTCAGGGGTCAAGACGGCCGAACCGCGAAGCCAGGCCCGGCTGACCGGGTCCGCGGGAATGCGTCCGTCCGGCAGCGGCTTGTTCAGGGGTTTCGGGGCGATGCGTGATTCGCGCAACAGATACGGGTGGTTGCGGGAGGCCAGATAGCTGTCCGTCGCCCCGGGCGACCCATTGAGGCGGATATGGATCGCCAGCAGAGGTTTGCAACCGGCTTCGGGGCCGGCCAATGTGCGGATTTGGCCCAGGGCGCCCTCGGGCGGCGCGGCGAGAACCAGGGAATGGCCCCGGAAGGCCGCGAGATCGCCGGGCGGCGGATCGAATGCGGCCAGGGCCTGGTCCATGCCCTGGCGCAGGGCGGCCAGGACCTGTCCGGCCTCGCAGTCCGCCTCGGTCTCGGTCCTCCGGACTTCGCCTTCAGGCGTGACGGCCTCGGTCGCGATGAGCACGCGCCTGGCCCCGCGCCGCACGTAGAGATCCACCACCGCGCCGGACACGGCCTGCTCCAGGGGGCGCGGCGGCCAGGAAGCGAAGCCGCTGGTGAGGGACGGCGCCCAGCCCGCCTCGGCCACGGCGAAGCCGTCGGGGGCGGGAAGCTCCAGCCTGCCCGCGATTTCCGCCAGGGCGGCCGCATGGTCGCCCACGAGGACCCGGTCCTCCAGGCGAATGTCCCGCAGCGGCAGGACCGGGATCCCGGCGCCGGGATCGCGCCTGCCCGCCAGGATGTCCTCCACCTCGGCGTTCAAGGCGGCGTAACGGTCGTAGAGATCGAGGTGGGCGTCGCCGGTCATGGCGTTTATGGCATAGACCGTGCGATGGGTCAGATCGGCGATCTCCCTGGCGGATTTTTCAAGGTACGCCCGGTCGAAGATGTACTCGCCGCCGAGCATGCGTTCCATCTGGGCGATGGCCGTCAGGATGGCGGTGTTGGAATCAAGGATGGTCCTGAATTTCGAAAACAGGGCCCGGGCCTTTCCCGCGCCGCCCGCGTCCTTGTCCTCGCCGGGGGGGGCGTTCGATCCTCCCGGCGCGTCCTTTTCGTACAGGTCGCTTAAGGCGCGGGGATCGCGCGGGTCGCGCGGCAAGCGGCTACGCTTCCTCATGCCGCCCCGCCATCTTTTCCTCCAGGCGCTTGGTCACGTCCAGAATGTCGGCCAGCTTGAAGGGCTTGGCCACGAAGTCGAAGGCGCCCTTGTGAAAGGATTCCTTGGCCGTGTCCAGGGTGGCGAAGCCGGTGATGATCACGCAGCCCGTGTCCGGGGAGAGCTCCTTCACCTTTTCCAGAAAAGCCATGCCGTCCATGCCTTCCATCTTGAGGTCGGTGATGACGATATCGAAGGGCCGCTGCGTGAAGCGCGCCAGGGCCGAGGCGCTGTCCGTGAAGGTTTCCGTTTCGTAGCCCGCCTTTTCGAAGGCGGGCTTCAGGCGCTTGACCACTATGGGTTCGTCGTCGAGCACGAGGATGCGCGGCTTTTTTCCCTCGCCGCCCGGGCGTTCATTGTCCAGCATCGCGTTCCTCCATCATGTTTGCGGCCTTGTCGAAAAAATCCTTCGCCGCCTCGTCCACCTCGGCCTCCCGGCGCAGTTTGACGTCGAGCTGCCGGGTGAAGGCGGTGAGCGCTCCCAGAAGCCGGATTTTGGCCAGCATCCGGTCCTTGTGAAATTTCTTGACCCGGCCGAGGACCATGTCGCCGCGCACGTCCACCCGGAAATCCAGCCGGTCCAGGATCTTGGCGATGCACCGGGCCCGCCTGGAGCGGCGCATGATCCCGGTCACCCCGCCCATGAACCGGAAATACAGGGCGTTGTCGTTGATATTGTCCCCGATATAGGCGTCGATCAAGGTGAAATGGTAGCCGAGCCGCAAATTGAGGTTCATGTATTGCCGCGAGACCACGGCCAGGTTGCGGCCGATCTTCTCGGTCCCGGAGGGCGCGGTCCCGAAGGTGCGCGTGACCGAGGCCATGAAGCTGCCCATGTCCACGGCCACGGGCTGGGCCTCCCACATGCCCGAGGAAATGACGCCTTCGAGAAAGGCCGCGAGCGGCTCGGAACAGGCCTCGGCCTTGGTCATGACGTTCGGTTTCGCGCTCGGGCAGGGTTCGTCGTCCAGGTCGATGACGGAAAGATCCAGGGGAACCCCGCACTCCAGGCGCTTGGCCGCCGCGCCCAGAAGGCCGTGTCTGGTTTCGCTCAGCCGGATGAGCTCCCTGACGGCCCGTTCGTGAATGTACCGGGTGATGTCGTGGTAGGTGCGGCAAAAGGACGGCGCGAAGTCCGGGGAGTTGGGATCGGCCAGACCGAGAGGGGCGATTTTTCCGAGAAGACGCCGCAGCAGCCGGTACTCGTAGGAATCCTCGTACACCGCCTCCTCGGTCAATTCGTAGCGCCTGAGCTCCTTGACCACGCCCCGGTAGACCGTGTTCTGGGTGGCGTCCACGGTGATGACCTCGCCTTCCTTGATGAGATGGAGAATGGGGCCGCAGCCCACGATGGACGGCAGGCGATATTCCCTGGCCAGGGCGGCCATGTGACCCGCCGGAGAGCCCGCCTCGGTCAGGATGCCGTGGGCCCGGCCCATGATCCGGGCGAACTGGGGCGAGGTGTGCCGGGCCGCCAGGATGGCGCCGTCGGGGAAATCGTCCAGGTCCTCGGGCCGGGAGACCAGATGGGCCCGGCCGATGGCCACGCCGCGCTGGGCCGTGGAGCCCTTGCCGGAAAAGATGATTTCCGCGTCCGAGGCGGCGGGGTCGAAGGCGCGCGGCCGGGAGAAGCGTTCCTCCCGGAAGATGAGCGGCCTGCTTTGCAGGATGATGAGGCGGTCCTTGCGGTCGAAGGTCCACTCGATGTCCTGGGGTCGTTTGAAATAGCGCTCGATGCGCAAGGCGGCCTCGGCCAGGCGGGAGAGCTGGTCCTGGTTCAGACAGGCCGCGTTCCGCTTGCTTTCCGGCGCCGGGACCAAGGCCACGCCTTTTTCGGGGCTGGCGGTCATCATGCGGGTTTTGATCGCGATCTCCCGGGAGCGCAGGGCGTAGGGCGGCCGCCGCTCCAGGATGAATGCGTCGGCTTCGGACCGGCCGTCCACCACCGGGGCGCACAGCCCCCAGGCCGCGTTCACGTACACGGCTTCCTCTTCCGGGGCGAAGGGCGCGTAGGAGTACATGGCGCCGCTGACCACGGAATCGATCATGGGCTGACAGCCCACGGCCATGGCCGTCTCCCGTTCCAGGAAGCCCCGGTCCCGGCGGTAGCGCCAGGCCTCGGGCGCGTAGGCCCCGGCGATGACCTCCTTGACCGCGTTCACCGTCTCGGCGAAGGGGACGTTGAGCACGCTGGCGTACTGTCCGGCGAAGGTGGATTCCCCGTCCTCCTCCCAGGCGCTGCTGCGCAGGGCCAGACCGCGATGGGAGCCGTCCGGGCGCTTGGCCAGGGCTTCCGCCGCCCGGAGGATTTCCTTTGCGCCCTCCTTGGGAAAAGGGGCGTCCAGAACGCGTTCGCGCACCTCGCGACAGGCCTCGTTGAGCGCTTTCGCCTCCGAGCCGTCAAGACCTTCGAAACGGGAACGAATGAACTCGTGCAGGCCGTTTTGTTCGAGAAAACGTTCACAGACCGCCGTGGGGATCACGAATCCCTCGGGGGCGTTCAGGCCGAGGACGGAGCGGATTTCCCCGAGCACGGCCATTTTCTTTCCGGCCGCGTCCCCGTGGTCCAGGGTCAGTCCGGAAAGGGGCATGGTCCAGGGCGCGTCCGGGATGTCGCGTTTGCCGGAAAGCTCGTCGTCGATGGCCTGGCGGATGCGCTCGAACGCGGCGAACAGCTCCGCCTGGTCGGCCGGAGTGAGGATGGAAAGATCGGAGATGAGCTTGAAGACCTGGTCGCCGAGGCGTTCGCAGGCTTCCTCGATGTAGCGCCGGTCGAAGACGTATTCGCCGCCGAGCTTGTCGCTCATGTCGGCCATGATGGTGAGCGCCAGGTTGTTGCGCTCGAGGATGGATTTGAACGTCTTGAAGCGTGCGGCGAAGGGCGTCGCTGGAGCCTTGCGGCGTCCCATGCGCAAGAAATTCGATATGTTCGGCAACGCGCTCATAGAGATCAGCTTTTTGTCTCGTTCCGGGGCGGGCCGCGCACGCCGTCCCGCCCCGGAAACGCGGGTTAGTGGGCGCCGCCGCCGGAGCCCTGGAAAATGCGGCCGATGACCAGGCCGCCGATGATGGCCGCGATCACGGCCAGGATGCCGTAGAGCGCGCCGTGATTGAAGGCCATGCCGGCCATCATGGCCGGAGCGCCCACGAATTTCGCGTCCATGTGGGACACGCCCTTGGCGAGGATTTGGCCGTCGCGCAGGGCGAAGACTTCCAGGGTGTACTGTCCCGGGGTGATCCGGGAGGGCAGGCGCAGGTCCGCGTGGAAATCCTGGAAGCCGTCCTTGGGGGGTTCCAGGACGGCCTTGCCCGCGTCGTCGGTATAGAGCTTGGCGCGTTCCTTGTAGAGCAGGAATTCCTTGAGCGCCGGTTCGGCGGCGATTTCCTTCGATTCCACCTTGATGCGGTCAAGAACGCCTTCCACGCCGTAGTGCTTGCGCGCGGCTTCGTCCACGCCTTCCGTGACGGCCGTGAGGCAGACCGAGGGCGCGTCCTCGAAGTTCACGTTCTGACGGTTCATCCACAAAAGCCCCATGGCCTTTTCCTTCCACTTCATGTGGATGGTTTCGGGCAGGCCGATGAAGCGCACGATGACCTGGGCGCCTTCCGGAACTGTGCCGGAGACGGTGATGGTCGTTCCGTCGAACAGGGCGTCGATGGCCAGTTCGTTGGGGCTGGAGGTGAAATGCAGCCCGTCGTCCGCTGAAATGGCCGGAACGGCCGAAGCGGCCAAGGCGGCGGAAGCGGCCGCCGGGATGAACAGGGCGGCGGCGAGGATGATGATCAGCATGCGTCGCATATTAATGTCCTCCCACGGCGGCCAGAAGGACGTTCGGCCGCATCAAAAGCTCGAAAAGCATCTTGACCATGACGGCCAGCACCAGGACGGACAAAAAGATCTTGAGCTGTTCGCCGTGCATCTTGCGGCCGATCTTGGCTCCGAACTGGACGCCGACGGAGGAGCCGATCAAGAGCAGAAGCGCCAGCACGAAGTCCACCGTGTGGTTCTGCCAGGACTGCATGATGGTCACGTTGATGCAGGTGAAAAGGATCTGGAAGAGGCTGGTGCCCACCACCACGTGCATGGGCATGCGCAAGAGGTAGACCATGACCGGCACCATGATGAAGCCGCCGCCCACGCCCATGATGGCCGAGAGCACGCCCACCAGGCCGCCGAAGAAAAGGGGCAGGATGGCCGACTGGCGCACGCCCGAGCGGGTGAAGTCCATCTGGAAGGGCAGGGAGCCGATGACGGCGGCGTAGCGGGACGGCTTTCCGGCCTTGGCGGGGGCCGGTTCCTCCGGCCGCTTGCTCTTGCGCATGGCCGTGAGGCTTTCGAAGAACATGTAGCCGCCCACGCCGCCCAGCATGATCACGTAGGTGACGCTGATGAGGAAGTCCGCATTGCCCATGGCCCGCAGGACCTTGATGACCTGGACGCCCAGCACGCCGCCGATGACGCCGCCGATAAGCAGCAGGACGCCCATCTTGATGTCCACGTTGCCCATGCGGAAATGGACCAGGGTTCCGGAGGTGGACGCGCCCACGATCTGGTTGGAATCCGAGGCCGCGGCCACGGTGGGGGGAATGCCCATCATGATGAGCAGCGGGGTCAGCAGGAAACCGCCGCCCACGCCAAAAATGCCGGATAGGACGCCGACGGCGCCGCCCAGGCCGAGAACGCTCAAAATGTTCACGCTGTTCCCGGCTATGGGCAGGTAAAGGGTCATCGGGATGCTCATGTCAGGTTCCTCGCTCCATGTTGTACGGTTTGTTCTCCACGGGGTGTTACGGCCTCTACCCGGCAGGCCACGCGGTGCCGGATTTCACGCAGGGATTGAACGTCGCGGTCCGCGTTTCGCGGATCGCCGTTAACGGTTTCAAGCACCACCAGGGTGATCCGGTTCTCACCCGCGAACCGGACCACTTCCTCCTCGAAGGCGCCTTCGGCCACGAAGCTGTCCACGTTCACGCCGCCCTCGCGGGCGCGCTCGATCATGAACCGGGCGCGGCCGCGATCCTCGGCCGAAAGGAGAGGCGGCGTCACGGCGCCGCGGGAACTCGCGGCGTCCGCCACGTACAGGACAAGAACCCTGGCCGGAATCCGCTTGGCCAGGGACAGGGCTCGGGAGAGCGCTTCAAAGGCCCCTCGCCGGGGCGTCATGGGGACAAGAATTCGTTCCATAGACTTACTCGCTGCCTTGGGAGAGCAACCAGGGCGCCAATTCGGATATCCTACTGGAATATATAGCGATGACTTGATTTCATCCGGGTCGGCAGACGTGAGAGGCGAGGGGATTGTTCCAGATTGGAACAAGGTCCGGTCCGGTCAATCCCGCCTGTTTCAATTTGAAACATCCGGGAAAAGGGGATATGGAAAAACCGGCGTCATCCGGCAGACGAGGGCTGGAACAAAGGTTGCTTCGTTGAAGCGGGCGCGCGGCGGAGCTTTTCCCGGTTCGCCGGACGCGCTACGCTTAAGGAACGGGGGGATCGGCCGCCATGCTCAAATCGATTCGCGCCAAACTGTTTTTTCTCTTCACGGTCAGCCTGTTGTCCGTCCTTGTCCTGTCCGCCTTTCACGTCTGGTCCCTCACCAGTCTGCGCGAGCGCTTCCTGATCAGCGAACGGGCGGAGGACATGCTCAACGACATCCTGGAGGTGCGGCGGTTCGAAAAGAACTACCTGCTCTACCACGACGCGGGAAGCCTGCGGGAGGGGCTCGGCTACCTTGAAAAAGCCGAGACGCTGGCCCGGAGCATGGATGAGGATGCCTCCATGGTGCTCGGCGCCGATGTCTTCGAGGCATTCATACGGAACATGACGGCGTACCGGCAGACGCTTGAGACCCTCTCGCCCGCGGCCGTCCCGGACAAGGCCGAGGCGGAGCGCGTACGCTTGCTTGGGAAAAATATCACGAGCTTTGCCAACGCCCTGCTGACGGCCAAGCGCGAGCGCATCCGGACCGTCATCCAGCGCGCCCTGGTTTTACCCTTCGCCTTTGTGGCCGTGTTCATGCTCCTGTCCATCGCCGCCCTGGCCCTGGTCACCCGGCGGGTCCTGGGCCCCCTTTCCTTTTTGCGGGAAACAACCCAGCGCATCGGCCGGGGTGATTTCAGGCCGCTTGTGGTGGAATCGGCCCAGGACAACGAGATCGTGCAGCTCATCGGCGCCTTCAACCTCATGGCCCTTGAGCTTGAAGCCAACCAGGAGGATCTGCTCCAGGCGCGCAAGATGGCCGCGCTCGGCGCCTTCACGGCGGGCGTGGCCCATGAGCTCAACAATCCCGTGAACAACATTTCGCTCACGGCCGAGGCCCTCATGGAGGACTACGCGGCCAAGCTCGACGACGAGGGACGGGAGCTTCTGGACGACATGGCCTCCCAGGCCGAGCGGGCGGCGGACATCGTGCGCAATCTGCTCGATTTCTCCCGCACCGGAAACGCCGGATTCGCCATGCTTTCGGTCGAGGAGACGGTCAAAGGCGTCGTATCCCTGGTGCGCAATCAGCTGCACCTCGCGGGGGTGGAGCTCGATCTGACGGTTGAAGAGGGGTTGCCCCCGGTGCGCGGCAACATGCGCAACCTCCAGCAGGTCTTCATGAACATATTGCTGAACGCCGTCCAGGCCTCGCCCAAGGGCGGTCATATCCGCATCACGGCGGCCAGGGACGTGAAGGGCTGCGCCAGGGTGGACATCGCCGATTCCGGCCCCGGCATTCCCGAGGACGCTCGCGAGCGTATTTTCGAGCCTTTTTACACCACCAAGGAAGTGGGCAAGGGCACGGGACTCGGCCTTGCCGTGGCCTACTCCCTGATCAAGAGCCACGGCGGCAGGATCGAGGCCAACAACGCCCCGGAAGGCGGGGCGGTCTTCAGCGTGACCCTGCCCGGCTGCGCCGGGGAAAACGCGCAAGGAGAAGACGGATGAAGCCGCGCATCGCGGTGGTGGACGACGAAAGCATCGTCTGTTCCCGGCTCGGCCGGGCTCTTGAAAAGGAAGGATACGCCGTGGAGGCGTTCGGCAAGGCCGAGCCCTTTTTCGTCCGGATGGCCGAGGCCCCTTTCGACGTGGTCTTTCTGGACCATCGCCTGCCGGACGGGGAGGGCGTTTCCCTGCTGCCCAGGATCAAGACCGCCGCGCCCGAGACCGAAGTCGTGGTGATCACGGGCTACGGCTCCATCGACGCGGCCGTGGAGGCCGTGAAAAAGGGCGCCTTTCACTATATGCTGAAGCCCGTGAAGCTGGCCGAAGTGCGCCACTTGGCCCGGCAGGCCCTGGAACGGGCCGGGATGCGCCGGGAAAACGCCCGGCTGCGCCAGGCCTTGCGGGATCAGGGCGGCGGGAAGAACATGGTGGGCGTGTCCCCGGCCATCCGCGAGGTTCACGCCATGATTGGCAAGGTGGCCCCGGTGGATTGCAACGTGCTCCTGCAAGGGGCCAGCGGCACGGGCAAGGAGCTGGCCGCCAGGGCCATCCACCAGTTGAGCCCCAGAAAGGATCGGCCGTTCGTCTCCTTCAACTGCGGCGGGTTCACGGACGAGCTCATCAACAGCGAGCTTTTCGGCTAC